>JBKHFO010000015.1:0-27146 GCA_046540175.1 Candidatus Hydrogenedentota bacterium | reverse complement strand
AGGCCGGCATTAGGTTCACGCCGCGCATGCATGTGGCCCCGGACGCTTACCAGAAGCAGTTCCCGGAAGAGAGCGGGGTGCAAGGCTTCTACGAACACGAGATGCTCCAAGTGGACATGCCCGTGCGCGTGTCGAGCTTGACCGGCGCCAGCCGGACTATTGAACCAGATAGCGGCTCCGTGGCCATCCTCGGAATCGACATGCACACCAACCGCCCCGAGTTGACCCTTGAAGAAGGCGAAGACGGCGTGGGCGGCGAAGAGACGTTCACCGTCGAGGGCGCCGATTGGACGCCGGGCGATTTGATCGGGTGTTATCTGGTGGATCACCGCTTTGAATCCTACGAGATCACCGCGAACACGTCGGACACGCTCGAGTTGCTCAGCGGAACGCCGCGCGATGGAGAGTACATCATCGCCAAGGACCCGAGCTTCCTTGAACAGGTCATCGTTGAACTGTATGACGAGGGCGGCGATACGGGCTTCAACTTGGCGCGGGATTTGAAAGAGTTGGTGGCCAATCCCGAGGAGAGCGGCATCGCCCTTTACCGGGACAACATTTGGCACCCCAATCACCGGCCCGGCGTGTTTGATCCCGCGATCGACATCCCCTTGGAGTTGGACTTCGCGCCGTTCCGGTCGGGCTTGGCCGGCGAACCCGACAACATGATCAAGATGGTGTTGTCCACCCCCGGAACGACGGGCATCCCGCTGGCTGGGCACGAGCACGGCATAGAGAATCAACCGCGCCGCCGGCAGTGGGCCCCGAACACCAACACGGGCAAATTCTCCGGACCGGACATTTTCGTGGTGATTCGCACCTCCGAGGACATGGATGAGGACGTCGAATTCTCCGGCGGGATTGTGTCGTGGGGGCAGGCGACGCCCACCGAACCGGACGCACATATCTTTCCGCCGCCTCCGAAAGGCGCCGTGGACGAGCCGAACAAGTTCCGTGAATTCCCTTGGGGCTCCCGGGCGCTTGGGTTCGTGACCATGTTCCAGGAGCCGCCGGATCGCAGCGGATTTAACTGGATTCGGACGCAGCCCTATCACCAGCAACAAACGGGCGTGCTTCAGGCCGTTGAAGCGTCGGATCCTGATGAGGAGGGAGAGGTGTTCATTGATGCGGTCTCCCCAACCCAATTGCGGGAAACCATCCCCGACGACGGCCAAGAGCTTAGCATCTTCGGCTCAGGCTTTGGAGACTCGCCCGAAGTCACCCTGGATGGGGTGGACCTGAGCATACGCACCGCGGACGACGAGGAGATAGGAACGCGTATCCCTGGCGGGACGGAGTTTGACAGTGAACCGCTGGTGCTTACAGTGTTCAATCCAGATACACGGAGCCAGGATTCGCGCGAGGACTTGTTTACGCTAACCGAGGTGGATCCCGATGATCCCAATGCGTTGACCCCCAAGATTACCAACGTTTCGCCGGATCGTGGAGGTGTAGGCGACTTTCCTATCACCGTCTTCGGGGAGAATTTCGACGAGCCATTGGTCTTTTTGGAGACGAGGGAAGGCGCCACGCCGGTTTCCACCAAGCTGCGGACCACGGACGCCACGTCGACCCGCATAGACGTGGACATGCCCAGAGGCGGACTTCCGCGGACGGGGATGCTGGATATGCGCGTGGTTAACCAACCCACCAACGAGCAGGTCACCGCGGCTCAGGCGTTCGAGTATATCAGCGAGGCGGATTCGCCGTGGCGGGCCTGTTTCGTGGCGACTGCCGCCTACGGCTCGCCGCTTGAACAGCATTTGGACAGCTTCCGCGGTTTCCGCGACAGCGTGTTGCTGAAGTCGGCGGCGGGCACGGCCTTGGTGGAGACCTACTACAGCGTGAGTCCTCCTGTTGCTGAGTTCGTGGCCGCGCAACCCTTGGCCGCCGCGGCGGTCCGGGCCGTGCTTACGCCCTTGGCGTGGGTATTGAGTTACCCTGGAATGACGCTGCTCATGCTGGGGTTAACCTTGGCGGTGGGCGGCGCCGGTTTCTTCTGGAAACGGCGGGAGTCCCAAAGCGCGTGCGAAGGCGTGCGCTAACAACCCAGCGGCGTTTGGGCATCGTAAGCTGGTGCAGAGACGCTTCGACTAGCGGGTGGTCTCAAGAATAAAGGAGCATGTACGGTGAGTTTTCCGCTTAGACGCATGAGTGTACTGGCAGGCGCAATGATCCTGCTGGCCTGTTTTGGCGCGCAAGAGGCAGCGGGCGTCTACCCCTTTGGCGGTTTTACGCCGGATGGCAGGCGGGTGCTGGCGAAGTGGCCCTCGCGGGTGGTGTTGGAAGAGGGCGGCATACCGATCCATTTCCAATCCGGGGAATTCGGCTGGACCGAAGAAGAAAAAGAGACGTTGCGCGAGGCGTTTGCCCTTTGGGAGAATGTCCCGACTTCGTTCGTGCAGTTCCAGTTCAAGCAGGATTTGCCTGACCCCATGCCGCCGGGGGTTCTCAATGGCGAAAATGTCCTCTTCGTGCAGACGCCGGACGACCCGGTGGTCGGCGGCATAGAGATCCCCGGCGGCATAGCCGGATTGGCGATCCTTTACGTCTCCCTGGAGGACACCTTCCTGGAGTTGGAGCCCGATGGTATCGGGTTTCCCGTGTCTGGGGGCGAGATCTTTCAGTCGGATATGATAATTGAAGGCCCCACGCACCGCGGCCCGGATCCCTTGGCCGATCTGAAGAGCACCGTTGCGCACGAAATCGGCCACTTTCTCGGTTTGGGCCACTCCCCGATGTCCAACTTCTCTGATGAAATTGAGAGAGTGGTAGACGAAGAAGAAGACCTGGTAGCGACTTTCGGGGTAGAGGAGCCCGAGCTAATCTGGCCGGATCCCGCCACGGGCGAACTTGTGCCTACCCAGGTCACGCCGATCATGTACCCCTTGGTTTTTCGGGTTGAGGACGAGGATGGGGACCTCGTTGGCGGCGGCCGCCAGCTTGCCCCCAACGATATCGCCGCGATTTCCTTTATGTATCCGCGGGACAATCAGCTAATTGACGATACCTTCTTCACCGTTCGCCACGAAGCGCGGACCCGCGGCGGGCGCGGCGTGCCCACCCGGCCGGTTTTGGGTGGACATGTGATTGCGTGGGCGGACCACGACGGCGATCCCTCCACGGACCGCATACCGTTCACGAGCACGATGACGGGGCTCTACGAATACCGGGAGCCGTTCCGGGGCGGTTTCCGTTTGCAGGGGTTGGCGAAGGAGCTTTACACCGAGGACGGCGAAGCCTTTACGCCGACCTACACTCTGTCGATGGAGCCCTTGAACGAATTCACAACCCCTCATGGCGACCCGCCGGAAGAGTTTGATTCGCTGCGCAGCTTTGACTTTGGTCTGGGCGGTGAACCGTTGGAGTGGGATGTGCCCTACGATACGTTGTTCCAGTCGGAAATCTTCCGGGACGGAGACAATCTTTTCGGGATTGACGAAGTCAACCGCGGCACGCCATTGTACTTCAACCGCGAGCGCAACGAAATCGTGAGCGCGGCCACCGAGAAGAGCCTGGAGAGCATGTTGCCGTTGGACGAGCCGATGTTTGGCGATCCGCAGGACGCCTGTCCGTCTCTTCTTGTCTTTGGCGAGATTGACCTTGACGATGACGAGGATGATGATGAGGATGATGATGAGGATGATGACGGCGAGGATGATGATGACGACGATGACGAGACCTTGGTGGTGGGATCATTGCGGAACTTCCGGGATGGTCACCTTATGCAGTCAGCTCTAGGCGTGGCCGTGGTGGACTTGTATTATCACGCCGGGCCGTCCCTTTCGGCTTTCTTGCTTGATCACGAGATGGTGCTGGCCGCCGCGCGGGGCTTGGGCGCCTTGGTGGTGGAGCCTGCGTTTGCTTATCCCAGGTTTTTCTTCGTGTTGATGCTCGCCGCTGTTATGGTGGGAGGACTTTTCATGCTGAAGGGCGCTCGCCGCCGCATGGCGTATGGGGCGGCCGCGGCTTTGGTGCTCGCCGCCGCCTTGGGATTCGCTGCGCAGCCTGCGTTTGGTCAACACATTCCGTTAAACCTTTCCCAAGCCGTGGATATGTCGGACGATATCATCACGGGGAAAATCGTTGCCGCGGAGAGTTATTGGAACGATGAGAGCCAAATCGTCACCGATATCACCGTGGAGGTGGATGAAACCGTTAAGGGCCGCAAGAACGAAGAGTCCTACACCCATTTCACTATGATGGGTGGACAAGTGGGTCCCATCGCCGCCCACGTTACCCATATGCCTACCTTCGAGCCCGGGGAGGAAGTCTTGCTCTTCCTGGAGGACAGCAGTGGGGGCAATGGGCACCTGATAGTCGCGGGAAAAAACGGCAAGGGCGAGATTGTCGAGGACGAAGAGAGCGGCGACAAGGTGGTTCGAGGCGGACACATCGTTAAGGAAGTGGCGAAGGCGATGAGCGAAACCAAAAAGACGGATGGCGAAGAGTCCGCCACGAGCGCAGTGAAATTGGATGAGGCGTTGGGGTACCTTCAAAAACTGGTGGATGAGCAAAAAACGAACCGATAGTCCTCAGGGTTTTGCGCGTCTTTTGTGGGCGGGCTCCGATCTCCAGGGATCTCGGAGCCCGCTTTTCGTGATGCCAGCGTGGGCGCGTCCCGCTAGCCCGCCGCCAAAGGGAACCGGATCCCTTGTGCCGGTGTTTGATACAGTGAGAGGCTGTACAGCGGGCTTTGCGCAACGCGCCGAAGGTTGAAAGGCTCGTCACGGGCCGCTAACTATGTGATGTTCCAGAGACGCTTCGCATAGGGAGAAGTATGATGCGGAGCGGCTGCGGAGCATACTGTCAACCCCTTTCCAAAGGGCGGCGTTACCCACCATGACCGGGGGAACGGGCGCTTGCAAGAAGACGGCGCGCGGGGCGGCTGGGAGAATGTTCATTGGATAAGAAAGCCAAGGGTTGGAGTGGAACCAAGCCTTGTTACCTAGGGGTAGGAAGTTTATCCCTCCATATTGGAAGCCGCGTTTGCGCGGCCGCCAGCAACGCTGGCAAGTAGTGGGATATCCGGATTGATATGCTGAAAGCTCTCCTGATTCGACAAAGTTTTTTGGCCCTTGACTTTGTGCTGGCTCTGCTCGTGGCTGGCGTTGCGTTCCTGGTCGTTTCCAAGTACTACGAGGACGCCAGCGGGGTGAACGCGGGAAACGGGACCTCTGTCAGCGGAATGGACGATTTGGAGTTCGCCGAAGTAGACTCACGGAGCCATTACGCGCAAATTACAGAAAGCGGCTTGTTTGGGGATGCGGCGCGGTCTCAGCGGGATGAAGAACCCGAAGAAGAGCCAGAACCGCAGCCGGTGGAAGAGGTTGTGGATCATGGGCTCCCCTTGACGTTGCGTGGTACAGCGCGGGTCTCCGAAAGCAATCCCTATTCAAGGGCGCTTATCGAAAATGCGGCGCAGCGCAATCTTGAAATCTACGCCGTTGACGATGTGGTTTTGGACCAGATTGTGCTGGAGGAAGTCGGGAAGCGGCGGGCCATTTTATTCAATCAGTCCACGAACGAGCGCTTGGTCCTTAGGATGGACGAGGATGATGATGAGGGAGCCCAGGAGCCAGCTGTCCAACAAGCTAGCGGCCGCTCCAATCCCGCTCCGCGCCGGGAAGGCCGCCGTTCCGCCAATTCGGGCAATGAAGTACGGCTCGGGCGTGAAGAGGTCAGCGAGGAGCTGACGGAGAACTATGCCGAGATTATCAATCAAGCGCAACCACAACTTCACCGGGATGAATCCGGCGAAGTGGCGGGGCTGACCGCGGAAAACATCAGTCAATTGCCATTGGCTGACAAACTTAACTTGCGCGATGGTGATGTGATCCAAACGGTGAATGGGATCGACATTGACAGTGAGGAACGCATCATGGAAATCTTGAACCGCTTCGGTGATCTCGACACGTTTCGCGTCGGGATACTCCGGGACGGCGAACCAGAGATGATGACCTATCGTTTGGAGTGAACTGGCGAACATGGCACACCTAGTGGGAATGAGGGGAAGTTTTTATCTGCGGGGAGTTTTGGCGGCTGGCGCGATAGCGTTTATCGCGGGGTGGAGTTGGCCGGTTTGGGGCCAAGAGGAACCGCCCGCCAGGGAGCCCGTCCAAGAACAGCCGGAAGTAGCGCCGGAGGATGTGGAAGCGCTGGAGCCTGATGCCCCAGAACCGGAGGCGCCAGACGCGCCAGAACCGGAGGCGCCAGACGCGCCAGAACCGGAGGCGCCAGAATCGGAGGCGCCGGGCGATGCCGTTGTCCATCCTGAGATGGTTGATGAACAAGTGACTTCCCCAAGTCCTATGGAGCCCGTGCAAGAGGGTCTTAGAACACCCGGCCGGGCCGTGGGGGAACGGCAAGATTTGAGGATGGATGTTGAGATAGAGGAGCCCGTCGAATTCGATTTCGAAAACGTTCCGCTTAACCAGGTGATAAAATCCGTGGGCCAGATGACGGGGTTGAACTTCGATATTGATGAGGAAATCCAGACCCCTGTCACCATTATTAGTCATTCCCCTATTCCACCAGACCGGGTATACGAAGTCTTGGAATCCGTGTTGAACTCCCGCGGTTTCTCCCTGGTGCCCGCCGTGGACGGCCATCTCATTAAGGTAGTGCCTACTGGCGATATGTCGGAGGCGTATCCGTATTATTATGGAAGGGAGGAAGCTCCGGAGGGGTTTGACCGGTTTTCTACTCATATTGTGCCCGTCCGGCACGCAAACGCGGAAGAAATCGCGACGCTTTTGACGAATCTGGGGTCGGATAACGCCCGGGTGGACGTGTACGCGCCGACGAACACCCTCATCATAACCGATGTTGCGAACGGCGTGAATAACATGCTTGATTTTTTAGAGCAAGTTGACCAACCCGGTTATGAGACAGAGACGGAAATGTTTGTCTTGGAATACACGCGCGCGGAGACGGTCGCCGAGCAAATCCAGGAAGTGTTGATCGGACCGGAAGGCGGGCAGCCTGGCGCACAAACGGAGGGCGGGAATACGGATAGGCCAACGGCGGCGCAACAGGCCGCGGCGCGCCGGCGGGCGATGATCCCTGGGGAAGACGAGGCCGTGGTGGTCGGAACGCGGCAACAGACGTTGCGTATCGTGCCTGACGAACGGCAGAACGCGCTCATCGTGGTGGCGACCGAAGGCATCATGGAGCAAGTGCGTGACCTCATTGATCGCTTGGACGCGCCCACGCCTTACGAAGCCAATAACTTGCATGTGTACGAACTGATGAACTCTGACGCCGAGGCGATCTCCGAGGCGCTCAACAACATGATCGGCAACGTGGCGGCCGGGGAAGAGGAAGGTGAGGCGGGGCCTGGCGGCGGTCTGCGGGCGTTTGAGCGGCAAGTGAACATCGCGACGTATGAGCAGACGAACGCCCTGCTTATCACGGCTTCGCCACAGGACTACAAGCTCGTCGAGTATTTGATATCCCAGCTTGACACGCCGCAACGCCAGGTCTACGTTGAAGTCATTATCATGGAGGTCGTGATCAACGACAACTTCGAGCTGGCCGTCGAGTCGGCCGCGTTGGACGAGAGCGATTTCTTCGCGTTGAGCAACGTGGTGGACCTCGCCAACGTGATGAGCCAAGGCCCCTTGGCGATGACGGGGACCGGTTTTACCGGCGGTTGGATCGAAGGCACGACCGAAATTACGGTGCCCGATGGCCAGGGGGGCTCGGCCACGCAAGAAATTCCGAATATCCCCTTACTTATGACGGCGCTGGAGACGATGACGGAACTGGAGGTGTTGTCCCAGCCCAGTTTGTTTGCAGTGGACAACGAAGAGTCCCGCATCCTGGTCGGGCAAGAAGTCCCGTTTATTTCGGGCACACGTCCAGCGCTCGAAGACTCGGACTTCCGCAGCAGCGCCCTTACCCGCGTTAACCGCGAAGACGTGGGCATTATGCTTGAGGTAAAGCCGCGGGTAAGCGAGGGCGATTACGTAAGCCTTGAAATGGATGTGGAAGTTTCCCAGACGGTGGAAAGCCCCGTGGGCGCGGATCCCAACGTCGTCGGCCCCACCTTGTCCAAGAGTCAGGTCACGAACCGGGTGGTGGTGAAGGATGGGTCGGTGGCCGTTATCGGCGGCCTTATCAGTGAGGACACGGACAAGGCCACCCGCCAGACACCGGTTCTAGGGGACTTGCCGTTGGTGGGCTGGCTGTTTGGGCAACGGTCCACGGACCGGCAGAAACGGAATCTGGTAGTGCTTGTCACGCCGCACATCGTGCACGACGACCGGGACTCGGACCGCTTGACCCAAGCGAAGCTGGGCGAATTCCATCGGCAGAACGTGGATGTCCTCTTTGAAGAAGGGTTTATCAGGAAACTTCGCGGCCGCCACGAGATGCGGACAGAGTACCGGCCAAGTGAAGAAATGTCGGAGCGGCTCATGCGCGGAGGGCAGTTCCAACGCGGCGACATGGAGAGGTAAAGCAATAGTGAGCGGTCAACAGGCTACGCTGATTGGCGAGATTCTTATCAATCTGGAATATGCGCACCAGGAGCATATTGACGAGGCCCTGGAACTCCAACGAGTCCGCCCCAAACGGATTGGCGAGATTCTCATGGAGTTGGGATACAATGAGGAAGATCACATCCTTGAGGCCTTGAGCGAGCAAACGGGCATTCCCTTTGAGCGGGGCATCCGCGAGCAAACGGATTCCGCGTTGATCACCCAAGTTCCGATTAACTTCATTCGCGAATACCACATGGTGCCCTTCCGTCAGAATGGCGCGGCATACTATGTAGCGCTCAACGATCCCGTCAACCTGTTGCCGCTTGACGATCTGCGGCTGCTATTGGGCGGAAAGGTCATTCCCGTCATATGCCGGAAGAGCGACATCAGCGCCATAATCGACAGTTACTTTGATCAGCAGGGCGAAAACGCCGCGGAGATGATTGACAACATAGCGCTGAGCAGCGATGAAGACGCCGTTCACGACCTGGATCGGGTGGAGTCTGAACGGGATCTGCTGGACTTGGCCAACGAGGCCCCGATCATCAAGCTCATTAACCTCCTCATTTCCGGCGCGGTCAAGGAGCGGGCGTCGGATATTCATGTGGAGCCGTTTGAGAAAGAGGTCCGCGTCCGCTACCGTATCGACGGGGTGCTGTACGAGAAGTTCAGTGTCCCCCGCAGCCAGCAGGCGGCGGTGGTTTCGCGCATCAAGATCATGGCGAACCTCAACATCGCCGAACACCGCCTGCCGCAGGACGGCCGCATCAAGATTCGCTTGAGCGGGAAAGAGATTGATATCCGCGTGTCCATCATCCCCATTGCCTACGGCGAGCGGGTGGTGATGCGTATCCTCGAAAAGGGCACGTTTTTGTTTGGGCTTGAGGAACTGGGCATGGCCCGCAAGGATTACGAGCTGGTGGACCGGCTCCTCGCCAGTTCGCACGGCATCATGCTCGTGACAGGCCCCACGGGGTCGGGTAAGTCGACTACGTTGTACGCGGGTTTACAACGGGTGAATTCCCCCGATAAGAATATCATCACGGTGGAAGATCCCATTGAGTATCAGATGAGCGGCATCGGTCAGATACAGGTCCGGCCCAAGATAGGGCTTACGTTTGCCGCCGGGCTTCGCAGTATTTTGCGCCAAGACCCTGATATTATTCTCGTGGGAGAGATCCGCGACCTTGAGACGGCCGAGATGGCGGTGCAGGCCTCGCTCACGGGGCACCTGGTGTTTAGCACGCTACACACCAACGACAGCGCCGGCGCGATCACGCGGCTGGTGAACATGGGTATTGAGCCGTTCCTCGTGAGTTCCTCGACGATCGCCATCATGGCGCAGCGCTTGGTGCGGCGGATTTGCCCGCATTGCAAACAGGCCTACGAACCGGAACCTGAGAGCATCCGCGACCTGGGCGTGGATCCCGACGCCGTGAAGGGCAAGCCCGTGTATTTTGGCGCGGGATGCGATCGCTGCCAGCAGCGGGGCTATATGGGACGGACCGGCATCTTCGAGCTTCTTGTCATGACGCCGCGCGTACAAGACTTAACCCTTAAGGGCGCGGACTCGAACGTCATTAAGCGGGAGGCCAAGAAGCACGGCATGCGAACCTTGCGCGAGGACGGGGCCGTGAAAGTGTTCGAGGGCGTATCCACTATTGAGGAAGTGCTGCGCGTAACGCGCGATGAACTCCTCGAAGAAGTGCTCGATTGAGGGTTGGATAGTCTAGACATAAGATATCACCCACCACACACGGAAGCGGGTTCATGGCGGTTTTTGAATACGAGGCCATAGCGGCAAGCGGCAAGGCGGTGAAAGGCGTTATTGACGCCGACACCGCGGCGGGCGCGCGCCGTAAACTGCGGGAACAACAGCTTTACCCCACCACCGTAACCGAAACTTTCGAGAAGGAAACCGCGGGAGCTTCCCGGGAAATAACCTTCGGCGGCGGACGGGTAAAGCTGCGGGAACTCACGGCTTTTACCCGCAGCTTGGCCGTGCTGCTTCAGGCCGGTATGCCATTGGTGGAGGCGCTCAACGCCACGCTTCAACAAACCACGAATCCGCGTCTGCACAAGACTATCTATGATGTGCGAGACCACGTAAACAGCGGGGCGACGCTGGCGGACGCGCTGGCCAAACACCCGCGCATCTTCAATAACCTGTACGTCAACATGGTGGGGGCCGGGGAGTCGAGTGGCGGCCTGGAGCAGGTGCTGTTCCGGCTCGCCGAGGTGTTGGAGAGGCAATTGAAATTGCAGCACCGCGTGGCTTCCATGTTGGTTTATCCCGCTTGCATGGCCGGTTTTGGACTTCTTCTTATCGTGTTTCTCATGATCTTTATTGTGCCCCGCATCGTTCAAATCTTTGAGCGGCAAGAAGAAGCCCTGCCCGTTATTACCGTAGCGCTTATCGGTATCACGGAGTTCCTCGTCGCTTACTGGTGGGTGATCGTTGTGGGTATTCTGGGCGTTTTTGCTGTGTGGCGGGCTTGGGTTGCAAGGCCTGCCGGCCGCTACAAATGGGACAGCTTTAAACTACGGCTTCCGGGCTTCGGCAAACTGTATTCCAAGATGATTTGCGCCCGGTTTTCGCGTACGTTGGGCACCATGCTTCAGAGCGGGCTTACGATGATGGCCGCGCTGGATATCGTGAAAACGGTGTTGCAAAATCGCGTGTTCGAGGAAGCCATGGAGGAGGTGAAGACCGGCGTGCGCCGGGGGCGGGACCTTGCCCAGCCGTTGCGGGACGCCAACCTTTTCCCGCCCATGCTCGTTCATATGACAGAGTTGGGGCAGCGCAGCGGCGAGATTGAGGGCATGCTTATTAGGGTCTCCGACACCTACGAAGAGGATGTGGAGTTGACTGTGGACGCCTTAGTGAGTGTGCTTGAACCGATTATAATAGTCATGATGGGGCTGTTTGTGGGTTTTATGGTTTTAGCCATATTGCTTCCGATACTGGATATGAGCGGAAGCATCGGATAGGAGGTTTTCATGTGGAAACGCAACACTCGCAAGGCGAAGGCGTCAGACGTTCAGGGGTTCACCCTCATTGAACTGATGGTGGTGATCGCCATCCTCGGTATTTTGGCCACCATTGTGGTGCCGCGGATGCTGGGGAGCGTGGATGAGGCCAACGTCACAGCCGCGAAATCCCAGATCCAAGCTCTGCGTATGGCGGTGACGCAGTTTCGGCTGGAGAACAACCGGTTTCCCGAATCGCTCGATGAACTGGTCAACAACGAGCGGGGTAAACGCTATCTGGATTCCGAGAGCGTTCCCAAGGATCCGTGGGGCAATGACTATCAATATTCGGTTCCCGGTCCCGATGGGCATGACTACGAGATCAAGTCCTTGGGGGCCAACGGGCAAAGTGGTGGAAGCGGCTACGATGCCGAGATCGTGAGCTGGGATCTACAGCGGGATAGCGACTAGCCCCGTGGCGCGCGTACTTGAGCCGCCGCGACGGCGTAGGTAAGGGCCCCAGTGCGTGAGGCGTTGGAGGAAACGATAATGCGATGCAGGGCCAGCTTCTCCAGCAACGCGGAGCGAAGTGGGAGGATGATTGTGAAGGCCGTCTCGCGCGCCAGGGGGAACAACCGCCGCTCTGCTTGTTCTGGTTTTACCCTCATCGAGTTGATGATGGTGGCGCTCCTGCTCGCCCTATTCTTCGCCATCGCCATTCCCCGCCTGTGGCCCGCGATTGCGTTCGGTGAGCACGAAGGCGCCGCCCGGCGTATCGCCAACTATGGCCGGGCCGCTATCGCCGAATGCGCCATGCTGCAAACGCGGTACACCATTAAGATTGATCTGGATGAGCAAGAGTACTGGACCATGCGGTGGCCCGGCTTTTCCACGGAGCTGGCGGAAGTACAGGGAGACATGAGGGAGGCCGCGCGGGGGGCGATGGAGGATGAGCCCATGGCCCAAGGGCGGGACCTCCAAAGCTTGGCGGGCGGCGGAGGAATGGATCAGGCGGACCAAGAAGAGATGATGGAGCAGAGCGAACGGATGCATGAGCAAATGGAACGTTTTGCCCGCCTCTCCACTCAAAGCCAACTCGAAAACGTGAAAACGGACAGTATGTTGGACGGGATTGGTGATTTCTTTGACGAATTCCGTCTCGACGATGAAGACGAGGAGACGGAGGAAATCCGATCGGGATTCCTCACCCGCACGCGGTTGCCCGAGAATGTCATTATTGACTCGGTTCGGATTGCCGGTTCAGACCATTCCAGCGGTGTGGTAGAAGTGGACGTTACGCCCATGGGGTTGGCCGAATCCGTGGTGTTCTACGTGCGAAATCCCGACGATGAGTATTACACGATTACGTGGGATCCCATCACCGGCGGCTCGGAAATCACGAAAGGGCGAGAATCATGATTCGAGCCAGGGCGATGGCCTGTGGAGGGTTTACCCTTATCGAAATCATGGTCGCCTTGGCTGTCTTGGGCACGGCGTTGTTTGTGCTGGTGGAGGCGCATTACAGCGCCTTTCGTCTCTTCGAGGAAAGCCGCGAAGAGATCATCGAGCGCCAACTGCTTGAACGTGTTCTTCATGAAGCCGAGGTGGAAGTGATGGCCGGTGAGATGAACGGCGCCGATGAGTTCGGCGCGCGTTACCCGGACTACTCCTACAGTTTTGACGCCGCGCAGGTAGGCGATGAACGCTTGGGGTTGTTCGAGGTTCACGCCTCTTTGGATACGCCCAACGGTGATCGTGAACTCAGCATGTACGTTTACCGGGTTCCGGAGTAGGTTCATGCATAAGCGCGGATTCACGTTGCTTGAACTTCTTGTGGCGATGGCCATCCTGGTGGTTCTCACGGGCATAGTCTACGGCGCGTTTTATTCGGTGGTGACTTCCATTCAGACCAGCCGCACAGGCATGGAAGAAATGCGGCTGCGCCAATTCCTCGCCCGCAACATGAAGCAGAATTTCAGAACGGCGTACTCCGATCCTCGTATGGAGCAAGAAGTCTTCATGTTTGTGGGGGAGAGTAACGACGGGCCGGACGGAGCGCGGGACTCGGTCCGGTTCGCCAGCACAACCCCCCTTATCGGCGGCATGGCCTTGCCGGGCGACCTTAAGGAAGTGCGCTACGAAGCAATGGCGGAGCAGGATAGTGAAATGTCCCTATCCTATGCCGGGTCTGAAACCGAAGATGAACCGCCGGCGGTTCTTCATTCGATTGAGACGCCGCTGTTGGGGGCCGAGGTGCAAGAACTGGATGCGGCGGATGGCTTTTTTGTTCCCTCGGAGGAGTATGAGGCCCCCGGTTGGAGCGTGCCCATCCGGAGCATGCGCCTGGATTACTTCGATGGGCAGGAGTGGCTGCGGGATTGGGACAGCTTGGAAATGCGACGGCTGCCTTGGGCTGTGCGAGTACGAATCAATTTCGCCAAACCCGAGGATGTCGTGGAGGAAGAGGAGCGGCAGGGGATTGACCCTGAGGAGGACCCGGACTTCGATATGCTTATCCCCCTGCAGCCGGGATTGGGCGTGACCGACGAGATGGTTCTCGATGGCGGTTTCGGCGGCGGATCTCAAGAAGAGGGCGCCGTGGATGAAAGCGAGCAAGAGGACGATCAAGATGCGCCCTCGCCGGATCGCGGTCCAGGCCGGGGCGGCGTTTCGGGATTGGGAGGTTAGTCATGGCGAAGAGCAGGCATGATTCATGGCGTCGTCGAGTGTACGGCGTGCTTGGACGGCGGGGCGCTCAGGAAAACGGCGGCGGCCATAGAGCGGGGATTCGCAATGAACGCGGCGTGGCGTTGATGTTGGCGCTGCTGTTCGTCGTGCTGTTGACGGCCCTGGTGGTTGAGTACATGTACGAGAGCAACGTGGACGCCGCTTTTGTGCAAGGGTACGCCTCGGAAGTCGAAACGTACATAGCGGCGCGCTCCGCCGTCGCCAACGGTATCGCCCTTCTTGAGCTGGACCTCTTGCAGGCATACGAAGCCGAGGGCGAGTTGTTCGACAGTCTCCATGACCCGTGGGCTCAAGGCGTTCAATTCCAACCCATCAATGACGCCATCATGCAATGCCGAATTGAAGACGAGTTCGGCAAAATCAATTTGAACGCGTTGATGTCTCGCGATGGAGAGGAGCGAAACGAGGTCCTTATCCGGGCCCTTGAAGCGCTATTCCGGATGCGTGGCGCGGAAGAGGATGTCGTGGAAGCCATCGTGGAATGGATGGATCCCCAAGGGGCCGGGACCGATCGCGGAGAACGGGAATCGGAGGATGGCTACTACGAAACCTTGGACATCCCATACGGGAGTAAACAAGCCCCCATGGACTCCGTGGAGGAGTTGCTGCTGGTCCAGGGCGTTACGCCGGAGCTTTTTTACGGCGATCCCGAAGAGGACCAACTCCCCCTGCCGCGGCTGCTTACGGTGAATGGGCATCCGGAAGGCCAAATCAACGTGAACACCGCCGCCTTCGAAACCCTGGAAGCGATGGGAGAGGCGTTGGACGGACGCTTGGCTTTGGCTGATGTGGTTATACGGGAGCGGGAGAGTGCTCCCTTCACCGATAGAGAGAACCTCGAGAGCCGGGGCGTATACAGCCCCCCGCGCAGCCGGCGCGGACGGGGCCGCGGCGAGGGAAGGGACGTGCGTCACTATGTGACCGTCCAAAGCAGTATGTTCAAGCTGATCGGCGACGGCATGATGGATAACGCCGCGGCCCGCATTGAGGCTCATGTCTGGCGTGACCCGGATGCGGGGGCCGGAGGGTTGCGGATTTTGGACTGGAGAATAACGAGATGAAGTTAACCGCTCGTGTGGGCGCGTTTGAATTTGACGGCGACACAGTGAGACTGGCGATTGTGCGTACGGGCGGGCGGTTGCCGACGGTGCTCGAACTGCATGCCGCCCAGGCTTCCTATGACGCCCCTGAACAGCGGTTTGAGGCGCTGGCGCAGGCCGCCCGCGACGTCTTGGGAAAGGTGAAAACGCCGCCAGCGGTATACACGTTGTCCGCCTCAAGCGCCTATAGCGTGGTTCGCAAGATGCGGATGCCTTTCAAGGGCCACAAACGCGTGGCGGCCGCCGTGCCTTTTGAACTGGAGCCCTACCTCGCGTTTCCGCTGGAAGAGCTGGTGGTGGACTTCACGGTCATGGGCGAACAGGGCGGTCAGACGGACGTGCTCGCCGTGGGCATGCGCGTTGAGCATTTGGAACAAGAGGCCGCGGCGCTAGAGGCGGCGGGGGCCGCCATCCAGGGGATCAACCTCGATGTCGCCGGGCTCACCAGCCTGTGGATGTCCGCCCACAAGGAACCCGCCAACCTTCAGGCGTTGGCCCATGTTCGTCCCAATGGCTGCATCTTGGCCGCGGTGAATAACAAACGCCTCGTCTTTTTCCGTCATCTCTCCGTGGACGCGGCTCAGTTTCACGGTAACCCCGCCGCCGCGGCCCGGGAAATTCAGAATACCTTGCGTGGATTTCTAGCCTCATGGGACCGGGAACTGGGCGATGTGGCCGCTCTCACGGTTACCGGCGTGGAACTATTCGAAGAGGAGCGCAATCTCTTCGAGTCCGGGTTTCGGATACCGGTTCAGTACGAGCGCCTCATGAGCCAGTTGCGTGGTCCGGCTTTCGAAGGCGCGAAGAAAGACGCGGCCGCCGGCGGCGCGGACAAGGAAGCGCCCGAAGAGATCGCGGGAGGAGAAGAGGGGGAGGCGGCGCCGGAGACGGCGGGCCGTGAAAGCGAGCATGAGGCGCACGACGCGTGGGTGGCGCCGATTGGCGTGGCCCATGCGGCGGCCGGCGGCGGCTTCGGCTTCGAATTCCGCAAAGGGCCGCTGGCCCGGCAAAATGAGTTTCGTGAGTACCTTCGCCACGCGGCGTTTTCTGGCGTGTTGGCGCTCATTGTCCTTATCGGTTACGCCGCCTTCGCCTATGTGGATTACCGGCAAACGCAGGCCGCGCTCGAAGATATCGATCGACAGATGTGGGACATTTACGCAGAGGCGTTCCCCGAGGCGGCCGATGATTATGAGCCGGGCGAAGAGCCGCCCTACGGATGGCGCGAGGCGTACACGCGGATGCAAGAGGAGATCCAAGAGAATCCAGAACTCGGGCAGAGCGTGTCCGCCGAACTCTTCAACATGCCTACGCTTCTCGATGTCCTCACGGAGATCAGCGAGGCGATGCCGGAAGGCGAAGTGCATATCACCAATCTGAGCATACAGGGAAGCCGGAATCCGCGCATTCAGCTTGAGGGCGAAGTGACGGATCCCCAAGCTTTTAACAACGCCTTTGCATCGTTGCAAGAATCCGAGATGTTTACTATTAGCGAAGAGCCAACCCGGCGTGTCGAAGGCGGCCGAGAGACGTTCACCATCACCGCCCGCCGATAGGTGCGGGTCATGCGCGGGAGAATGCCGTAATGGCTGGAATGCAACTCCAAAAACGAGAGAAGATCATGGTGACCGTGGGCGTGATTGCCATGTTGGGCGCGCTTGCTTATCATGTGGTCCAAGGTCCGCTGGACGCCTATAATCAAGTTCAGCAGGAATATGAAGAAGCTCAATTCTCTTTAAGCCAAGCGGAGCTGTGGCGTTCGGAGATTGTGCAGGCGCGCAGCAGTCATGAAGCCTTGGCTGAATACATTGAGGATCGCGGGGGGAATTTCAATCTATTGACCTTTATGAACAACACCTTGTCTGAACATGGCCTTATTGAGCGGGCCGATTTCTCCAACGCGCGTCCCGGCGTCGGGGGCGTGCCCGCCGGCGACTTCGAAGGGGTTGAGTTGTATCTCAGCGGCGTAAGTATGGAGGAGCTTATTGACTTCCTTCACACCCTCTACGATAGTGGCAATCTCATTGTGCTGAGCGACCTCCGGTATTTGCAGCCGGCCGATGACGGGCAAGGATTGGACACGGAGATGACGTTTTTCTGTCCACAAGAATAACGAGCCGAAGTCAAACACGGCAGGAACACAATGAAGGCCAATGGATTGGGGACAAGCCCCGGAAAAAGGCGTTTTTCGGGGTTGTCTTATTTTTTGTGGGTGGAAACATGGTGTGTTGGGGTTGACATCCCGCTGGTTATGGGCGACAATAAGGGGTAGTTAGTAGGTGGGAACGGTGGAGCATGCAAGACTGGCCTTCCCCGCCGAGCGAGAGGGTCGTTTCCAATGGTAGCGTGCAACGCCTGTCAAACAGGGCGGCCGGGTTATCCATCCGTTTGGGAGCGGTGTTGCGGCCGGTCTCTTGGAGAAGCCCCCCAGGCGCCGCCTACGGCTAAACTTCAAACGCGCGTGTGGCGTATAATCCGATCACGCGAAGGAAAGTTTCACGTAAGGGCTCGGATGCACAATGTTCACACGAGTACGTTAATGGAACACGGGGCCTCATGACCGATAGGGTGACGAGCCCCCGGAACGCTTCAGGTGGTAGCCTGATGCCAATGAGAAGGGGTTGAATGGTGACGCAGGCAACCTACACACCGTTATTTGGGCAACGTCTGGTTGAGCGGGGGATCATAACCGAGAAACAACTGGAAGAGGCGCTGCACAAACAGAAGACGTCCATGACCCGCCGGCGGCTCGGGGAAGTCCTGGTCCGGCTAGGTTATATTAGCAAGAGCCACATCACGGACGGCTTGGCCGATCAATTGGGCATCCCCGTGGTGAACTTGCGGGAGCGGGAGATACCGGATCGGCTCCGGAGCATCATTGACGTGGGGGTGGCCCAATTGTATAGGGTCGTTCCCGTGGGGGAGGAAAACGGCAAACTGTCGGTGGCCACGGCCGACCCCACGAACATCAATCAATTGGATAACCTCGAAAAGCTCCTAGATCGCCCCATCCAACCTTGTCTCGCCACTCCCGAAGACATCAGCCAAGCCCTGAGCCGGTATTACGGTCTAAATGAGTCCACGGTAGAGACGATGTTATCTACCGTGAGCACCCAAAGCTCGCTGAGCACCATGAGCAACATGTCCGCCGGCGGCGACGCGATGAGCAACGTGGGCAGCCTTTCGGGCGACAGCTTGGCCAGCATCAGCGTTGATAACGTGGAGTTCGAGGCCGAGGGCGGCGAAGGAGACGAAGAAGACGCCGATAGCCCGGTGGTCCGGTACGTTCACAATTTGATTTACGAAGCGTTCCGCCTGCGGGCCAGCGACATCCACGTCGAACCGGGCAAGACCGACCTCAAGGTGCGCTATCGGATTGATGGGGTGCTGCATCGCATGCCGCCTCCCCCCAAGCGCGCGCAGCCCTCGGTGATATCGCGGCTGAAACTGATGGCCGGCATGGACATCGCCGAACGCCGGGTGCCTCAGGACGGACGCATCAAACTCACGCTGGCGGGCAAGGTGGTGGACCTGCGTGTCAGCGCGCTTCCCGCCATCCATGGCGAAAGCATGGTGATGCGTATTCTGGACAAGAGCGGACTGCTGCTCGGCGTGGGCCAGCTCGGTTTCATGCCCGAAGTCCAGAAAACGTGGGAGGAAATCCTCTATACGTGTACGGGCGTCGTGTTGGAGACGGGCCCCACGGGCTCCGGCAAGACGACCACCCTATACGCCTCCCTGCACCAGTTGAATTCCCCATCCAGAAAGATCATCACGGTCGAGGATCCAATTGAGTATCAGCTCCCTGGCATCAATCAGGTGCCCGTCCATCACGAAATCGGCATGGACTTCGCACGCGCCTTGCGCGCCATTTTCCGTCAGGACCCCGATATCGTGATGGTGGGTGAGATTCGTGACCTTGAGACGGCGGAAATCGCTATCCGGGCCGCACTGACGGGTCACCTTGTGTTCTCGACCTTGCACACGAACGACTCGGCGAGCGCCTTCATGCGCTTGGTTGATATTGGCTTGAAACCCTTCCTCGTCGCGGCCGGCGTGCGCACGGTGCTTGCCCAGCGTTTGGTGCGCACCATCTGCCCCCATTGCAAGGAGGTGTACACGCCAACAGACATTGAGTTGGAGCGGCTTGGATATCCCCTTGACCTCGATAAGGTGGACCTGTTCCACGGGGCGGGTTGCGAAGTGTGCAATCAGACCGGATTTCACGGCCGGCTCGGGGTGTATGAGCTGCTGGTTACCAGCGACACCGTACGCGATATGATCATGAACAACGCGTCCTCGAGCCAGGTTCGCCACCAAGCCCGCAAAGAGGGTATGAGCACGTTGCGTGAGGACGGCATTAGGAAGGTGTTGAACGGCACGACGACCATTTCGGAGGTTTTGCGCGTCACGCCGCCCGATGCGCCCATGAAGGAAACCATGCCCGTACCGGAAGAGGCCGTAGCTTCCAGCCAAGAGTAAAGAGTGTTCACAACGGTAAGCCTTCGCGCCGAGGACCTGAGAAAACCGGAGCGCGCGGAACTCCAAGGAGAAGCAGTTTATGGCGTATGATATGGTAAGCCTCCTTCGCATGCTGGTGGACCGCGAGGGGTCAGACTTGCATATTACCGTGGGCAATCCCCCGGTCGGCCGCGTGCACGGCCATTTGCAGTACTTTGGTGAGAACGTGTTGACCCCTGAGGATACGGAGCGGTTGATGAAGAGTATCGCCTCGGTGGACAACCAGCAAGAACTTCAGGAGGTGGGGGGATCGGACTTCGGGTTCGCTTTTGAGGATATTGCCCGCTTTCGTGTATCCATCTTCAAGCAGAAAGGGTACGTGGGGATTGTGTTGCGTCTCATCCCGAACACGATCATGACCTTTGAGGAACTCGGGCTTCCCAAAGTCCTCAAGGAAATCATTACGGTGCCCCGCGGCCTCATTTTGGTGACGGGCCCCACGGGCTCGGGTAAGACGACCAGTCTGGCCACCATGCTGGATTACATCAATACCAACTACGACCAGCACATCATCACCATCGAGGACCCCATCGAATATTACCAAACCCATAAGAAGAGCATCATCATGCAGCGCGAAGTGGGGGTGGACGTACCAAGTTTCGCCGAGGCGTTGCGCCGTTCCCTGCGGCAGGATCCCGACGTGATATTGGTGGGGGAAATGCGCGACCTCGAGACCATCGAGGCCGCCGTGACCGCCGCCGAGACGGGTCACTTGGTGTTCGGCACGCTCCATACGACCGGCGCGGTGCGGACTATCGACCGTGTGGTCGACGCCTTCCCCACCAACCAGCAGGAGCAAATCCGGACTCAGCTTGCGGGTAATCTCAAGGCGGTGATCTCTCAGGCCCTGTTGCCCAAGAAGGGCGGGTTTGGCCGGATAGCGGCGTTTGAAATCATGGTGAGCACGCCGGCCATTCAGAATCTTATTCGTGAGAACAAGTCGTATCGTATTACGTCCGCCATCCAGACGGGTCACAAATACGGAATGAACTTGCTTGACGAGCATTTGCTTGCTCTGTATCGCAGAGGGGTCGTGAGTTACGAAGAAGCGCTGGCGAAGGCTCAACAACCCAACGAGTTCGAATCCAGCGCGCGCTCCATGGGCCTTGAAGGCGCGCCGGGCCAAGCCGCCCAGGCCTCGTAACATCCGCCGCTTGGTCAAGGCGTATAGGCAAACGGCCGCCAGAGGGCTTCGCCCGTTAATGGGCGGAACGCAAAACGGCGGCGCTTCAACAAGGAACGGTAAACGGTTATGGCAGTCACACGCGAACGGCAACTCGGCGATATTCTTGTAGATAACGGTGTCCTCACGCCCATCGAGTTGGACGAAGCCCTCCAACGTCAACGCATGACGGGCGAGATGCTCGGCCGCGTCCTGGTGACCATGGGCCTGTGCGAAGAGCAGGACATCGTGGAGGCCCTGGGGCAGCAAGCCGGCATGGAGCGGATTGACCTCGGCCGCCTAAGCGTGGGCGAGGAAGTCCTCCGGATGCTTTCGCCCGATGTGGTCCGTTTTTACAACGTGGTCCCCGTGCGCTATAAAGAGGGCGTGCTCACGGTGGCGATGGCGGATCCGCTTAACATAAGCGTGCTCGACGACTTGCGTCAGATAGTGGAGTGTGAAGTCGAGGGGGCAATCAGCAATCAGCAAGCCATTACCAAGTTCATCGAGGATAACTACTCCTACCAATCCGAGTCCATTCACCAAACCCTAGAGGATCTTATCAAGCATACAGGCGATTCCGCATTGACTTTGGAGGAGACGGGCACATATGAGCTGATTTCGAACGAGGAAAACCTGGTCGAACTCGCCCAAGAACCCGAGGTCATCAAGATTGTGAACCTGGTTTTGCTTGAGACGGTCCAGAAACGGGGCTCGGATATCCATTTCGAGGTTTATGAAGAGGATTTCCGCATTCGGGTTCGCGTGGACGGCGTGCTCCAAGAGATCGTCAGTCCGCCCAAGCACATGGCGCTGGCCATCGTGTCCCGCTGTAAAATCCTCAGTAACATGGACATCGCCGAGCGGCGTCTGCCCCAGGACGCGCGTATTGAGTTGAAAGTAGGCGACTCCATTATTGATATTCGCGCGGCCACCTTGCCCACGTTGTACGGCGAGAATTTCGTGATGCGTATCCTGGACCAAACCGCCGTTCGCGTGGATATCAACCAGCTGGGATTCCCGGACGATGTCCTGAAGAAGATCCACACCACTATCCAGAAGCCCAACGGTATCTTCCTTTGCACCGGTCCCACGGGTACGGGGAAGACGACCACGCTGTACGCCTGCATTAATGAGTTGAACCACGAAGGGGTCAAGATCATCACCACCGAGGACCCCGTGGAAATGCAGTTCGAGCAGATTATTCAGGTCCAGGTGAAGGAAGACATCGGATTGACCTTCGCCTATTGTCTTCGCTCCATCTTGCGTCAGGACCCCGACATCATCTTGGTCGGCGAGATCCGCGACCTTCCCACGGCGCATATCGCGGTGGAAGCGTCGCTCACGGGGCACATTGTGTTGAGCACCCTTCACACCAACAGCGCCCCCGAAACCATCACGCGTTTGCTGGACATGGAGCTTGAACCGTTCCTCATCACCAGTTCCCTGGAGGGCGTGATGTCCCAGCGCCTGGCCCGTGTTCTGTGCAAGCACTGCCGCGAGCCCTATCGGCCCGATGAGGAGCAGATGGACACGTTGGGGGTTCCGCACAAGTGGCGGAAGGACCCCAATCTCCGCATGTTCAAGCCCAAGGGGTGTCCTGCTTGCGATTTCATGGGCTATCTCGGACGCACCTCGCTGGTGGAGTTCTTGGAAGTGGACGAGCCGGTGAAGGACATGATCCTCAGTCAGGCCACCGCCCACGAAATTCGCGATTATGCCCGAAAATACCAGGGCATGCGGACCATGCGCGAGGAAGGGATTATCGCGTGCGCCCGCGGCAAGACCTCGCCCGAGGAAGTGATTACTCACACGGATAGATACATATAGACGAACGGGGGGCGCGCCGCCGGGCCTCGCATGGCGGACGGCGGTCCCCGTGGTCCCATTGGTAAGGCGGTTAGGAGGAGGGAGTCCCCGTGCCAAAGTTTGCGTATAAAGCGGTAAACCGCGACGGCAAAGAGACGTTCGGCATCCTGGAGGCCGAAAGTCAAGCGCTGGCCATCAACGATATCCGCAATCTCGGGTTGCATCCCACCCAGATTCGGCCGGCCCGCAAAAGCGACGAGAAGAAAGCCCGGAGCGATAAGCGGGGGCTGAGCGAGTTTTATATCGGCGGGGTGAAGACCAAGCAGGTCGTCATCATGACCCGCCAGCTCGCCACGCTTATTGGGGCGGGCATGGCGCTGTTGCGAAGTCTGAACATCCTCATCGCGCAGCTGAATCCATGCAAGCTGCGCGATATCCTCCGGGAAGTGGTGACCGACGTCCAGACCGGCTCCACCCTGCACGAGGCCCTCGCCAAACACCCCCAGGTCTTTGATCGCCTCTACGTCAACATGGTGCGCGCCGGTGAAACCGGCGGCACGCTTGAGGAAGTCTTGGCCCGGCTGGCCGACTTCATGGAGCGGCGCCAGACCCTGAAGCGGCGTGTGCGGAAGGCGTTGATCTACCCGATCTCCGTGCTGGTGTTCGCCACGGGTATCGTGTTGGGCATTCTCATGTTCGTGGTGCCCACCTTCGCCGAGGTGTTCGCCGATTTCGACGCGGAATTGCCCGCCCCCACCTTGTTGCTGATCGACGTCGGCGATTTCGTGCTCTACCGGTGGTGGATAGGGCTGCTCATCGTAAACAGCACCATCATCGCCATTAAGCTGATAGGCAAGAGTCAATACATTAAGATAGGCCGCGACTACGCCGTGCTCAAGATGTGGATGGTGGGGAGCCTCGTCACCAAGATCTCCGTGGCCCGGTTCGCCCGCACCCTCGGCACCCTCATCCGCTCCGGCGTGCCCATCCTCGAATCCTTGCGCATCACCAAGGAAACCATCGGCAACGCGGCCATCGAAAACGCCGTGCAAAAGGTGCACGACAGCATTAAGGAAGGCGACACCATCGCCCGGCCCCTGGACGAGGCCAAGGTGTTCCCCGCCATGGTCGTGAACATGATCGACGTCGGCGAGGAGACCGGCAGCCTTGACCAGATGCTCATGAAAGTGGCCGACATCTACGACGCCGAGGTCGAGGAAGCCGTGGACGCCATGCTCCAGCTCCTGGAGCCCATCCTTATCATTGGCTTGGGGATCATCATCGGTTTCATCGTGATATCGCTTTATTTGCCGATTTTCTCGCTGGCCGATCAGATGGCCGTCTAATCGCGCCATATTCGGGTATAATTGCAGTGAGTCAAGTAGAAACGCCGCCCGCCGCGCGAGCGTGAAGGGGGGATGTGTGCAACCAAATCGAGAGCATAAGGAGTGCCATCGCATGAAGCGCAAGTTGGGGTTTACGCTAATCGAATTGTTGGTGGTGATCGCCATAATCAGTATTCTGGCCGCCATCGTGGTGCCCAACGTCAACAACTGGATTGCCCGGGCCCGCATGACCAACACCGTGTCCGAGGTGCAAGGCATCGAACTCGCCATGACGCAGATGCTCAACGACGCCGAACGGCAGAACGCAAGAGATATTTTCGACCGGTTTCCCTCGCCTCAGGAATTGGCCGGCATAGTGGGCCCGCAGCATGAGTTGTATGCGGACGAATTAGAGGCGGTTAGGGCATGGCTGGACGTGGACGAAAACAGTACGTTCGAGGCCGAGGTCGAGCTGTACACGCGAGCGTTCTATTCGCTCCTGCGGCAAGGGCGTAATGCCGGGGATTCCGAGCACGGGGATCCGGGGGCAGTCCGTTTGACATTTGGGGAAGAGGGGGAGGAGTCGATAGTAATGTGGGTTGGGATTGATCCCGAGGTCCGTCCGAATTTGGGCACCAGCTATATGGATATCGGCCGTGACCCCTGGGATAACCGGTTCCGCATTTGGCCCGGCCCGTGGAACCGCGAAATGCAGAGCGATTATGGGCCGCCCCGAGACGACGAGCAATCGGATGAGAACCTTGGCATAGGGCAATTCGCCCCTCTCGACGAAAACAGCAGATTTGTGCCGATTCCGTTCCGCTCCTTCCGCGAGGGGGTTGAAACCGAGGACGGCGAGTGGATTCCTTACCAGTATACAAGCGAAGAGCGGAACCGCGCCGAACAAGAAGTGCCCGGTAACCCGCGCGCGGATAACCGGTACGGGTTCCCGGCGCCGGACGGTCAACAGTTCTACATCTACTCTCGCGGCGCGGATGGCGAATCAAACCAGAATTACCGGCTGCCTGACGGACATTTACATCCGGATTATGTTTACGACGCCCCGTTCGACGTCGAGCGGGTAGGCGGCGGCGACGACATCAACAACTGGGATAACCAGCAGGGCTGGAGCCGCTGGTACACCAATTAATCCCCACAACCCCCGGATTCATGTGGTATAGTTGAAACACGGGGCGCGCCAGCCCCGCCAGTAGGGGTGGGGCGGCGCGCTAGAAGTGAGGGACTCAATTGGTGAGCAGGCAAAAAAACCAACGCGGGTACACACTCGTCGAAGTGCTGGTGGTGGTGGCCATCATCGCCCTCATCACCGGCATTTCCGCTCCCGCCATGGTGCGCTTCGCGCGCATGATGGGCGAGGACACGCGCGAGGCCGCCCATGAAGTTCAACGGCTCATGCGCTGGGCCCAGGTCCATTCCGCCTCCAACGGCGTCGACACCGCTGTCGTCTACAATATCAACGTCGTCCCCGACAGCATGGCTGACGACGAGCCCGTCCGCATCATCGACGGCATGGGCCTCATGCGGCGGCTTCGCAGAGACGAGTTCGGCGAAACCCGGCAGATGCTCAGGAATCTTTATCAACCCGCCGCCGACTATCCCGACGAGCATGAATTCATAGACAGTCTGCGGCGCGGACGCCTCATGGTTCCCCTGGAGGTGGAGGATGAAGAGGGTTACATCTTCCGTCAACTGCCGGAGGGGACCTGCATCCTTCCCATTTACGCCTATTATGTAGGCGAGCCCAGTTATGTCATATTGGACGGCTATGAAGTGGCTGGCGATCCGCTCGGTTTACACGAACCAATGGTCGATCGAGCCGATCGCCAGTTTCTCCGCTCACACTATCCGGGCATGAATCAACACGAGGACGAAGACGAGCCTTTCAAGCTCGATGGCTTGAATCGGCGTCTCAACGGGTATCGATCCGTTCAAGTACTTGATCTCGTGAATTATGATCTTGAAGAAATCGAGCAGGAATTCACGCAAGATGGCGTGGCGCCCCCGCCCATCGAAGATTTGTTTATTCAGCCGCGCCGGGACCCTATTGATGACGCGTACGACCTGAGTTACGACGGGCGGCCCTGGAGTTTCCCCGCCCACATTTTCCGGCCGGACGGACGCATCGAAACATCGGGCGGCGGGCGCGCCCGGCTTGAAGTGAAGGTTGGGGCCGCGCCGGACCGCCCGTTTGAGGATCGCTTCGTCGAAGACCCGCCGGTCCCCATGGAATTTCAGCAAGCAAACCTCGACTATGACAGTGACGACACCCATCTGCTCTGGGAAACCGGGCATACGCTGGAGCTATTCACGACCACCGGCCGCGTGCGGCTCGACTAAGCAATGGTAAAGGGGGATCCCATGCACTATCGCGGACCAACAGGGAAAGCCAACAGCGGCGTGACGCTGCTCGAGGTGCTCGTCGCCCTCGGCATCCTCAGCATAGGCATTATCGGGACGGTCCAGCTTTTCCCGCTCTCCCTTGAACAACTCCAGCGCTCCAACGAAAGCACCGTCGTTTCCCGCATGGCCGCTTCGCGCCTCGACGAGGTCAAGACGACCGGCGGCGAGGGCCTCACGTTGCGCCGCCTGAAAGAGAGTTCGCGATTCAGCTACGTGCCGGGGGAAACCGCTCCCCCGGAAGAGAACGGCAACGGCAATGGCAATGGCAATGGCGAGTTGCAACTGCCGCAGGACCGCCAGTTATTTGAAAGCTACACCACCAGCGTGCAACGCGTCCCCGGCGCGCCGCATCTGCATCGCGTGACCGTGAACGTGCGTATGCACGATGGCCGGTATAAACAATACGTCACCTACGTGACCCGGAAATGACAAACGTAGACGCGGCATCTTGCCGCGTTGCGGGAGCGTGTGAGCAAGCGGCAGGATGCCGCTTCTACATTCCCGCCCGCGGGACCGGGGGATGTTCGTACCGCCGCCTTCCAGGCGGCCATGCCGGCAAGATGCCGGCGGTACGGTACCCGAGGCGTGACACGATGAAGGACAA
>JBKHFO010000014.1:0-27231 GCA_046540175.1 Candidatus Hydrogenedentota bacterium | reverse complement strand
GTGCGCGACCAGTTCGAGACGGAGGTGTGGGACCGCGAATACACGCCGTACGGCGCCAAGTTCGAGGGGGCTTCGGGCGATGAACGGTTCATGTTCACCGGGCATCAATGGGACGGCGGATCGGGGCTGTACTACGCGCCGCACCGCTATTACTCGCCCTTCCAAGCCCGCTGGACCACGCGCGACCCGCTCGGCATGGCTTCATCTCACGCCACGACGCTAAGGCGCAACGAAGAACCGCTTAATCGACGCCATGCTCTTGGCCGCGCCACGCGGTGAGGGAGATATTTGATGAACTGGGAAGACAGAATCACAATTGATCCGAAGGTGTTGACGGGAAAACCGGTCGTTCGCGGGACGCGGATTGCTGTGGAATTTGTGGTGGAACTGCTGGCCGAGGGCTGGTCGGAACAGCAGATCATCGAGAATTATCCCGGCCTGACGCACGAGGACGTGTTGGCGTGTTTGCGCTACGCCTCTGACGTATTGAAGTCAGAGAAAGTGTACCCGGCTCACTCGTGAGATTACTGGCGAACGAAAACGTGCCGCGCGCAGCTATCGACGCCTTGCGATCAGCGGGACATGATGTCCTTTGGGCGCGAACCGATCTGGCTGGCTATAGTGATGACGCGATACTGGCCCGCGCCCAGACCGAAGAACGTGTGGCGCTTACCTTTGACAAGGATTTTGGCGAGTTGGCGTATCGCTGGGGCTTGCCGGCGGTTTGCGGAGTGATCCTGTTTCGGATTGGTCTGGCCTCCCCCGCCTATGTGGCGGACCGTGCTGTTGAGGTGTTGGAAGGCCGCGATGATTGGCTGGGACAGTTCGCCATTGTGGAAGAATCCCGAATTCGCCTGCGCTCCCTTCCGCGTTCCAGTGACGCCGGTTGAAAGTAAGATGGTAGCACATGTCCGTTAACACGGGTGCGGGTCTGGGAAGCCGCGCATTAAGGGCAGGCGGATCATGGTGTCCGTTATCCTCGACTATCTAAGCGTGGAGGCGCCTCCATTTTTTTGATCCGCCGGCCGTGAACGGTTCATGTTCACCGGGCATCAATGGGACGGCGAATCCGGGCTGTACTACGCGCTGTTCCGCTATTACTCGCCCTTGCAAGCCCGCTGGACCACCCGCGACCCCCTCGGCATGGTCTCGTCTCACGCAAAGCCGCCAAGGCGCAAAGAAAGAGCCGCCACATTCGAAGGGGACGCTCTCCGTGTACCTCCGTGTGCTCCGTGGTTGTTTTTGTATTGAACCGCGAATGAGCGCGAATGAACGGGGAGGATTGCGAATCACGGATGGACACGGATAGAGACAACCACAGAGTACACGGAAGTACACGGATAACGGTGCTTTGCGGCGTGGCGTGAGGCCGGGTTTTGTCCCACGCCACGGCGCAACGGCGCAACGAGGAACCGCCTCGTTCGAGGGGGCTTCGGGCGATGAACGGTTCATGTTCACCGGGCATCAATGGGACGGCGAATCGGGGCTGTACTATGCGCCATTCCGCTACTACTCGCCCTTCCAAGCCCGCTGGACTACGAGCGACCCGCTCGGCATGGCCGATGGACCAAGGGCTGCGGTGATGGTTCGCATAGAGGATTCCTTTCTTCATAGCTTCGCTACCATGTCGCTTGCGCGCTTTCCGGCGGGGCCCTGCGCACCGCGAAAGCCGTTGCAATGAAAGGCTTTGGGGTGCTACTATCCGCGTAAGACAATGGGGATGACGGCAGCACTGCGGGGGGGTGGAGAGTTTACCTGAATGTTTATGAAGCGAATTATGGTGCTCGGAATCGCCGCGTCGGCTCTGATGGCCGCCGCGCCCGCCGTTGCGGAACTCGATTGGGACGCTGGGCGCTGGCGCGTTGAATTGAGCGGCATGGGCGGGATAGATGAAGGGTCGAAAGACCGCTCGGGCGACACCAAGGTCCAATTCCTTGCGGAGTACGAGTTTCCGGCCACCCAGCGGCTCATGCTGGGCCTGCGCCTGACGCCGCTGCTCTATTACGACGGCCCGAATGAGGATGTTTATGGCGCGGGCCTCGGACTGTCAACGCGGCTCTATGCCAGAAAAGAAACGTATACCGGTCCGTTTTTCGAAGCACACGTGGACGGGTTGGGCCATATTAACCGCTTCGAAGCAAACAGCTCGAATATCAATTTCCAAACCGGTATTGGCTTGGGCTATGAGTGCAAGAACGGCTGGAACCTGAAGCTTCAGTATGACCACATCTCGAACGCCAGCCTTGGGGACCGCAACGCGGGCGCCAACACCATGGGACTGGCGCTGGGCTACCGATTCTGAGATCGTTACACCCTCTTCCGATTCCCACCCAAGCAGAACCCCACCGCACTTTCCTAGAGGCCGGGCTCCCGGGATAACGCCGAAACGGTTCTTATCCCCTCCGCGCCCCAAAATACCGCTTAACAGTCCCCGGCATGTCCTTTGTCTTCGCATGAAGAATGCCGTGCGTCTATGCTTCTCACCTGAAATAGCTCTGCTTCCCCCTAATTAGGCCGGGTCTAACAAAGTCTCCCGTGGTCCAATTCGCGGAAGAGCAAAATGGCTGCCCCTGCCTTATGAACTCCAGAATCTTTTTAGCGTTTTGTGGACAGAAACCAGTTTCGGAAGAATAACTTAGTGTGTGGGTCATGTTTTACGTTTCATCAGGCAATACCCCCTGGTGGTAAGCAGGTAAAACATTAATATCGCGATCAGGAATTTCCGCGTGCCCGTAATCGTTACGTCTGACACTAGCTCGGTAAGCGAGCATAAGCGTGGTGTTATCCATGGCTTTGAAGGTGAACCTCGCCCAAGGACATAATGTTGGAAAGGAGCAAGGGAAAAATGAACAAACCGATGCCGGGGAGGGCGCAACACGAGGCGGAGCCTCCCACTGAACGGGGTTGGCTTGGCCGATTGGGACAGCTAGGCGCCAGCCATGTGGGTCTCGTGGTCCGGGCCGCGATAGTGGTTAGTCTAGCCGCGTTCATCGTGGGGTGTCCCCCAACCGAGCCGCCGCCGGACGAGGGGACGCTGTGGGACGCCGTGCCGCGGGTGGACGAGGAGCTGCTTCTGTCCTCGCAGGCCGGCGCTGAGGGTGACGTTAGCGGTGTGTCGGACTCATTCGAGCCCCCAGATTTCGGCAGGGCGCCGGACGGCGAGGAGGATGACAATCCGGAAAGCGGAGCGTTTCAAGGCAAGCTTCCCGAACCTCCGATCTTCTCCCGCGAAGCTCCCCGCGACGGGCAACAGCCGGTGCGAGACTGGCGGGAGTTGCGTTTTGCTGGGGGGGCATATCAGCCTGAGTCCGGCCTGGATCCGGCATTTCGGGAGGCCATCTCTAAATTGGAGGAAATGGGACGGGAGAGAGTCTTCGGCTTTCTCTTGACGGACGAGTATCTGGCCGGCCCGCACCACCAACAACTTGATGAAATCGGCGTGGATGTGCTGGGGAACCACGGCAGCGCCTACAAGATCGCCGCGCCCGTTGAACTCGGGGCCGAAGGATTGGAGACTGAGCTGGCTCAACTCGACTTCGTCCATTGGGTAGGCTTCAGTCCGCCGAGCCTCAAGGAAAGCCCGGAACTCCAACGGCTGCGGGATGAGTTGGAGCGCGTGGAGGACGATGTGCCCGCGGAGATCCCGGTGTATATCAACGTGTTCGATGCGGACTCCGAGGGACGGTTCGGAGAAGAACTCTCGGCCCACGGCGCCAAGGTCGGCCATTTTGACGAGGATTTGCTGGCCTACCGCGCCATGATTCCGCACGGGTCGCCCGATGGGGCATGGGAAGTGTTGGACGCCATCACGGAACTGGATTACGTGCTGTTTGTCGAACCCATGCTCGAGGACGGAATCGATTACAGCAGGACGGCTTCCACCAAGCACGACGAAAGCACTCCCACCATCGGCGCCGATTACATTCGGCCGAGCTACGATGGCGCATCCATAACGCTTGGGATAATGGACACCGGCTTCATGATGGGGTCCGCCGCTCCCACCATGCACCAGGATCTGAACAAGTTTGGCCGCGGCGTCAACTTTACCGACGACGGCAGCTCGGTGTGGAACGACGGTTCGGGGCACGGCACGCATGTCCTGGGCACCATCACGGGCACGGGCTCTGGGGACAGCCGGTTTCGCGGCGTGGCCCCGGGAATCGGCCATTCCGGCGATGAACGCATTCGCGCCGCCCAGGTGTTCCGGCGGAACAGTGCGGGGCGATGGACAGGCGCCGGCGGCTGGATACAAGACGGCATGGATTGGTTGACCAACCAAGGGGCGCACGTCATCAACTACAGTGGTGGCGGATACAACAACTCGCCGCTGGCGGGTACGGACAACACCTCTCGCAGGCTTGATGCGAACGTTTGGGGTGACCGGCCGCTCTTCGTGGTCGCGGCGGGCAACGATGGTTCTGGCTCGGAGACCGTCAACCGCCCAGCCGTCGCCAAGAACGCCCTTGCGGTAGGCAACGTCCGCGATTCCGGGTTCCAAAACGTCGGGCAAATCTGGACCAGCAGCAGCCGGGGTCCCACCGCCGATGACCGCATGAAGCCGAATGTGACCGCGCCCGGCCGATTGATTGATGCGCCCGACGCGGGCACGGCGGATGGATATGCGAATATGACTGGCACGAGCATGGCCGCGCCCCATGTCGCGGGTGTGGCGGCCAGCATGATGGAACACTATTCCGCCTTCATGGGGCGGCCCATGCTCACGCGCGCCCGTTTGATGGCCACGGCTATCTTGCACGACGACGACACCACGCTTAGCGACGCTAACGATTACGGCCTTGGCCGGGTGTCGTCCTATAAAGCCCATTGGCGCCGGAGCAATTCCAACGGCTGGAAGGGACACTGGACGTGGGGCGAGGTCCACGAGAACAACTACATCTACCGGGATATCGACGTCCCGCCTGACGCGCAGCGCTTGGTCGTGGTGATGACATGGGATGAACCGCCCGCGAGTTCCGGCGCGGACGCGGCCCGCTTGTGGGATCTCGAGTTGTGGCTTCAACACAACCCTGGCAGCGCCCCGAGCGATCCCTGGACCAATGTGCCCTCGGGTCAATTCCGCTCGTGGTCGTGGGACGACAACGTGGTCTACGCGATCATTGACCGTCCCGAAGCAGGAACGTGGCGGCTGATGTCGGTCCCTTATGACGCGCCTCATACGTTCTGGAACGGGTATTCGCTGCCCGTGGGCATTGCCGCCACCGTGATCCGTGGTGATACCCAACCTGATATGGACCTGTCGGCGTCCTCGACCTCGGAGTCCGTGGAGCCAGGTGAGGAGTTCGAGATTGAGACCACCGTGTCCAATCCGTCGTACATTCTCTCCGGCGTACACTTGGAGAACACCGTTTTGCCTTCCGGGGTGCAGCTCGTGGACGTCCGCACAACACGGGCGGACGGCGTGGATATGAGTTTTGGAACAAGCCGCGCGTTCACGCTGGGTAACGTGGTCCAAGGGCGAAGCCGGACGGTCACGTGGACGTTCCGTACGTCACTGGAAGAATGCCACGACCTCGAGTTCCGGGCCTGGTCGGAGAACGGCGGGACCGAGACCGAGACCGTGACCGTATGTGTCGGTGACAGTGGGGACAACGGGTTTATCTTTGACCCTCCCATCAATCTCGATCCCTTCTTGAGTTTGGCTTCTCCGTAAACCGGGGCTACATTCCTTTGTGGAATAGACCGACTATAGTGGGGGAGAGGCTTATGGCCTCTCCCCTCGCAACCACGTTTGACTGCTACCATTTGCTGGGTTAATCCGTGGGCTCCCGGCTGCCGTTTCCACCGGCTGGATTCGCTGCGAAATCATTCATGGCCAAGACACACGATAGGGTTTTGTTTGACAGTTTTTGCCCGGCGACGTAGAATAGAGCTAAGTTCTGTTGGTTTCCCGGCGTTAACGTCAAGAAAAGAGGCCGATATGCATAGCCAAGTCTGTCCCCATTGTGGAAAGCAGCGTCTGGCCACGGCCCGCGTTCCTAAGGACGTCGTGGCGGTCCTTCCCTGCCCCTCGTGCCATGAATGGGTGGTGATGTTCCGGGGAAAGGCCATTGCCTTGAGCCGGGAGATCATCGTAAATGGCTCCTTTGAAGAGAAAAAGGACCACCTCGCCGAGATCATCGCGGAATTCCTCGAGCCCGGTATGTTTCCCTCCTCAGTGCAAGAACTCGAAGACTTCGCCAACGGCTTTGCCCAGCAAGAGGAAGAAGGAGAAGAGGAGGCCGGCGAAGAACCGTACGAGCAAGGCTCCGAAGGGGATGGACCCGCTGAAGAGCCGATATCTCAGCGGGAACTCGAGAACTTCGTGAAGGTCGAGTTGGACCTGATTGACGATCCCAGCTATTTCCGCCGCCATTTCGGCAACTAACCTCACCTTTTCTGGCGCGGATGGAGCGGATTGCTCGCGCAACACGGCGGTGAGCCGGGGAAGGCGCCCCCGTTGCCGAAGTGCAGGTTATGGCTGCTCTTCCCCGCGGAGCCAGTCCGCCGCTTGCTCTCATCCACCCCCAGCGTCCTCCCATGTGCGAGTGCATGGAGTTAATGCCTTTCCATGGCGCATCTACACCGGTTCTACGTCCCTGAGGGATTTGCCGCGGGCGGCCTGTGCGAATTGCCGGCGGGCGAGGCCCACCATGCGCGGCGCGTGGTGCGCGTGCAAGCCGGGGACGCGGTGGCCTTGTTCAACGGGGCCGGGCTTGAAGGGAAAGGCCGGGTCGCGCACATCGACAAGCACGCCGTTCGGATCGAAGTCCACACCGCCGTCCAGCGAGAAACCCCGCCCCGCCGCCTTACCTTGGCGCAGGCCTGTTTGAACCGCGAGGATCCCATGGAAGAGCTTATTCGCCATGGGACCGCGCTTGGCGTGACGCGCTTCGCCTTTTTTCGCGGGGACCACACGGCGCGTCCGCCGAAACGGCCGGACAAGTGGGAGCCGTGGGCCGTGGATGCGTGCAAACAGAGCGGACAGCCGTGGCTGCCAGCGTTTATCTACTATGAGAGCCTCGAAGGAGCGCTGGGCCATGTTGATCCTCCCCTCTACGTGGCGCAACCCGGCGGAAGCGGCGCGCCATCCGCGACTGACGCAGCCACGCTCATCGTGGGCCCGGAAGGCGGCTTGAGCGAAGCCGAGCTGGACCTGGCGCGGACCATGGGCGCGAACGCGATGACGTTGGGACCGTACACCTTACGTTCGGAGTTGGCCGTCATCGTGGGCGCCACGCTAGTGCTCCAGGCGATGGGGGCCTTCGACTCATCCTAAGTACATGGATAGTAATCGGAGACGCAGAAGGCCAGCTGCCCTTGGCCGCTGGGGGGATCCATCATTCCCCAAGGGCGGTGATGGCGCGCATATCGTCCGGCGGCAACTCGAAATCCCAAATATCGAAGTTGCTCCGGCGGTGTTCAGGGCTTGCGGCCTTGGGGATCGCGGAGACTTTGTCCTGTTGGATAAGCCAGCGCAGGGTGACTTGGGCGGGCGTCTTCCCATGGCGTTCGGCGATGGACCCGATGACGGGATCCTTCATGACAGCGCCCCGCGCCACGGGCGAATACGCCGTGATCATGATGTCGCGCGTCTGGCAGAAGCCAACCGTCTCGATCTGGTTCTTGAAGGGGTGGTACTCAATTTGATTGGTGAGAATGGGCGCGGCTTTCAAGGCTTGTTCGGTAAGATCCGGGGAGAAATTGCTTACGCCGAGATGCAGCACATCCCCTTTGTCGCGGTAGCCGCTCATGACGTCCAGGGTCTCCTCAAGCGGTGTGTCGCTGGGCGGCCAATGCATCAGCAAGAGGTCGATGTACTCCGCGTTGAGCTGCCGCAAACTGTCCTCGATCGCCCGTTCCGCCTTCCGGCGCGGATAGTCGTCGAGCCAAAGCTTCGTCACGAGAAAAACGTCTTCCCGCGGGATCTGGGCGTCCCGGATGCCTTGGCCGGCTTCCGTCTCGTTGCGGTACATGCGGGCGGTGTCGATATGCCGGTATCCCAACGCAAGCGCGTCCGAGACGGCTTCCCTGCATTCGGTTCCACTCAATCGCCATGTGCCAAACCCTAGGGCGGGGACGTTCACGCCTTGGACAGTCACGGTTTGCATGCTCTTCTCCTTTCGTTGCCGCAGCCGGTTAGGTCCGCCGCTTCCAGGGGCGCGGAAGCAGGTCTTCCAAGGGAACGGCCTCGTTCTCACCCAGCACCACGCGTGTGGTCATGTTGGCCTTATGCACTTGCGAGATCAGTTCACGGCACCGGCCGCAAGGGGGGATGATGCGGCCATCCTCCGTCACGGCCACGATGGCCGCGATGCGGTTCTCGCCGTGCGTCACCATGGCCGCGACGGCGCTGTGTTCGGCGCAGAACCCGATGCCGCACGCGCAGTCCAGGCTGGCGCCCGTGTAGATGTTGCCGGCCTCCGTGATCAACGCCGACCCCACGTCCCCGGCTTGACTGACCTCGCTGAGCCGGCGCGCCACAGCCACGGCCTGGGCGCGCTCAATGAGTTCGGCGGCCAGTTCCATCTCGTTGCTCAAAGGTTGTTCGCTCATACGCTATCCCGGGGACTCCCGCACACGGTTGAATAGACAAGATTTACATGAATTACTGGCAAATCCTGTCCGTATACCGTCGACCTTCTAGCGTCCCAAGAGCCGCTTGGCCGCCTCGTCCCACGAGCGTTTCAGCTCGTCCCACGCGTTGTCCACGCCGCCGCGCAATGTTTCCCAGGCGTCCGTCCCTGCCTCCCGGACTTCCTTCAGTTTGCGTTCGAGGGCGTGCCGGCGCGATTCGAGTTCTTCAATCTCCTCCTGCTGCTTGATTTTCGCGTCCGCCGCCAAGCGTTCCGCTTGCGCCCGCATTTTCGCGATGTCGGCTTTCAGTTCGTCGAGCTGGGCTTGCATCCGCGCTTCATACGCGTCTTTCTTGTCCATGAGGGGCCTCCTTGTTCGTGATATGGGGAATGGACCAAAGTGGCATGAGGCCAATGGCTTAGGTAGAATGGCGCCACAATGAATACGGAAAACTCATCTCAGCCGATAATACCACATCGGCGCCGTGTCCGGTCCATCCTGATCCCCGGCGCCATACTCGCATTAGCTGGAGGCTTCATCTTGCTGTTCGCCGCCTCGGGCCTGGACTACGTCCGCATGGTCCAGGATCCGTGGCGCACGGCGCTTGTGGCCACCGAAGGCCCCGCGCCCTGGGATGATGTCATCCCGGCCTTGATACGGCCCCTTCCACCGGAAAACAAGCCGCCTGCGCCCGCGTGGCTGCGGCGCGTGACGAAGGAAGCCGGGGAAGAATTGGGGGAGGAGGAGTTGCCTTTGCCGTTCGGGCCGCGGGAGCGGATTGTATTAGTGGATGGCAACGAGATCCCTTGGGACCACATCCTCGAAAAAGGACGTAAGCCGGAGCCGGGGGCGCGCGAATTCGTGGCTGGGACCTTCGCCCGGTTCGATAGCTTCGAGATGGAGGGGGAGACGTTCAAGGCCACGGGGGTCATTCGGTCCGATGTGGGCGGGTTGAGCTACAGCTTCCTCCTTCCAGCCACGGACCCATTGCGCGAACAGTTCCAAGAGGCCGGGGAGGCCACCGAAGGCTGGATAGCGCCAGGGGGGCTCCATGAGGTGGAGCAAATGTCCGATCCCGCCGGGTTTCTTGAAGAAGTGGCGCCGCTGATGGAGCGCACCCAGACAAGCGGGGGTGTGTTCATGCTGACGTGGCTTGGCCTGCTGACCCTTGCCGTGGGCGGCAGCGTGTTGCAGGTCCGGTTGTTCATGTGGCTGGCGAATAAACCGGTTGGGCCGTTGCGGCCGTTTCTACGCACCCTCAGCCGGTATCCCCGCCTGTTGGCGGCCATGCACGTGGCGCATTACGGGGTCTTCTTTCTCCTCATGCTATTCGCGGCCGCGTTTCCCGCCGTGAACTTCGCCATCGCCCACACCATTGACGCCGCTTTCGCCGAGGGCGACCTCGCCTATATTGGCGACGCCTACGCCAGCGGCCACGTGATGACCGCCACCGGCGCCACCTTCTGGCACAATTACGCCGTCGCCACGGTGGGGTTCACGTTCGCCCCCTCGCTGCTTATTCCCGGCATCGGCATTCTAAAGAACCTGGCCAGCTTCTCCATGGTCGGGTTGGGCATGGCCCCCTTGTGGCAAGGGGTCGCGGGCCTGTACACCTTCCACTCCGTCACCATGATTCTGGAGCTGGAGGCCTATATCCTGGCCTCGTTCGCTATCGCGTTGTTCTTCCTCTACATGTTCCGCGCCATCAAGGCCGAGCGTCCCTTCTATGGCTATGCGGCCTGGGCGAAGATGCTGGGAAGCGCCGCCCTTTTCGTGGGCCTCCAGCTTGTGATCGCCGCGTTCTACGAAGCCGTCACGCTCATCTATTTTGGCGGGGCGTAACGCTTCTTCTAAATGCAAAGCAAAAAGGGGGCGCAGCGGGACGTAAAGAACCGGGACTGCCGGCGGATCGAATCACCCCTCGGAAAAAGCCCCCGGGACGGGCCCGGGGGCGTGGTGTGTGTGCTTTACCCGCGCGGCTAGTCACGCGCGAGTGGGGGTTACCGTGGGGTTAACCCTTCTTCCGGCCGATGTAGCGCCGCGTGGCGAACCCGGCCAGACCAATGCCCAGCAGGGTCATGCTCGCGGGCTCGGGGACGACTTCGATGCCTTGAACGCCCACCACCAGGTCGTTGTAGTCACTGTCAGAGCTTGTAAGCGGCTGGTCTTCCCATGCCAGGAGCATGTCGTATTGGCGCGCTCCATTGCCATTGATGTTGTTGGTCATTCCATCACCCGGCGTGCGGAAGATAGCCAATTGACGGCTGCTGCCATGCAGGCTGGATTCGCTGTACCAGGTGTCGTCCGGGGTATCGAGATCCGAGCCTGCCTGACTATAGAACCCAAAGGGATCGGCGGGGGCATTTTCTGTCTCAAGATCGCCGCCCGTGTTGCCTTCAAGGAGTCCATCGGCGCCTTCGTACCGCGCTAGCTCGTCCAAGCTGTTCGTATCGCCGGGCTTATACCAGCCGAAAGCCTGATCGTTTTCTGCGTAAACCGCCTCAAACCCGTAGGCCCCGTCCTCATCTGAATCGATGTAAGTGAAGAGATCCTCGCCACCCAAAATGTCGACGCCCCAATCATCATACACTTCCTGGCTGCTGGTGTAATCTCCCCCGATCGGAGTGCCGTAGAGCTCGTTCCAGATTCCATAGAAATGAAGCTCATCGTAGCCCGTATCGGAAACATCCACGATGCTGATCGCCCCGGCGGAACCTGCAGTGAGGAATCCCGCAGCCAGGGCAATGGTCATGACCCTTTCCAACGTCTTACTCATTGCCTTTCTCCCTGTTACTTGTTTGTCTGTCTAGGTTGTGTGAAGACCAGCCGCTCCCGCGCCGTGTCTTCACGGTTTTTGCGCGCCGCCCAGCCGCGGCGCTACATGTCTGGTTGTGCTTTCCTTAGCTCCTGGTTTGCCCGTACCGTCTCTTCCGTGGGTACAACTTGTCGTGTAACGATTGGTTGCCGGCTCACCACCTCCTTTCGCATGTTGTACGCCTCGTTTGGCCGGCGTTCATCCCGAGGCCGCGGATGCCCGGGATTGAGCGCATGACGGGACGCCATGGGCCAACGCCGACGCACTTGACATGCAGCAAGTATCATGCCATAGGTACGTCTTTCGGAAAATTCGTTGAAGTAACTCAACATAGGGTATGTAGGAGTTGTTTTGAGCCAACATATTGTTTATATGATTTTCTTGTAAGTATTGTTATGTATAGATTCGTTTTTATGCAACTGTATAGTTGTTATTCAGTTATGAGTGTATAGTGTTTAGGCGTGATATATAGTTGATCGAAGAATTGGGCGGGAAAGAAAACGTTGAGTAGCCGGGCAACTTATGGAGGCAGAACACAGAAGAAGGGTTAGAAAAGTCCGTCGGAAAGCTTGATCGATAGCGTATAGCTGAGGAAGTTGAAAGCGAAGTAATCGGGTTGGTGTACGGTGATGTGTCGCACCGGATCTGATAGTCAGTCAAGGGCGGCAGCCAGGCGCTCACGAATTCGTCTTCAGGGTGCGGGCGTGCAGTTTGAGCCGCCTGGTTATTACTCTACGAATGGGATTGCCGTTGGATTCAGTCTTCTTTCGACCAAACTAACAACGCCGGGTGTATCCCGTCAGTACAAAGCCTAGTAGTTTTATCCAGAAACTTCGGGAGGCATTGCCTGAATCTACTGGGTTACAAGACATCTGCGCGAGACCGGAGACCCGCGAGCAGATGTCTCTCTAGCCTTTGTACGACGTGGTCCCACGTCAGTTCACTTTGGACACGTTCGCGTCCTCGCTGACCCATCCGGCGGGCGCGCTCGGGATCCTGAAACAACTCGAGCACGGCCCGAGCGATATCATCGGGGTATTCAGGCGCTACAAGCAGGCCTGTCTCGTTGGCCCGGACCGCATCGGGCACGCCGCCCGAGCATCCCGCTACTACCGGTACGCCATAATAACCCGCTTCAAGAAACACAATCCCAAATCCCTCCACGCTACGGCTAGGAATAAGCCGGCATGGCATGACAAACACGTCAGCCGCGCTGTAAAGCGCCCCTTTTTCCGCGTCGGAAAAGTTGCCTAGGAAATGAACGCAATCTTTGCAACCTTGAGCTTCCGCTAGCTTCTCCAACCGGGAACGGTCGGGACCATCCCCGGCTACGATGTATTGCACGCCTGGAAACCGTGCGCGAATTTGGGGCAATGCCTCAATGGTTCTATCCACCCCTTTCCGGGGCGCCAACCGCGCTACTGTTAATAGGAGGGGATCCCCATTAACACCTAAGCGTTGCCGGGCGGTATCCTTATTCATAGGCTCAGGGAGCTTTTGGGGCGTGACGCCACATCCGATGGGCATAGGCGAGCGTTCTTCGCCCAATTCCAATCGGGCGCACTCGGCGGTAAACAAGCTGTTTGTGTAGAGATCATCGAAGCTGCGCAAAGTCCGGCGATATAACCATCGTTTCCCTCGCTTCATGGCGGGCAGTTGAATGAGGTCCATGCCGTGGAAGAGCACGCCCGTGCGCGCGGCTCCGGAGGCCAGCGCCTTTGTCATTGCCGCCCCGGCGAGGCCGCGCAGACGCAACGTTTCGGTAACCAATACATAGCCGGCATTCTCTCGGGCCTCAAGAGCGCGCATACGACGCGTCAAGTCCATGATTCGCAAGAAACGCATGAGATTTCCCGGAGCGCCACGGGGCTCGCGCGGCAGCCACCGATACACTGGAAAGGGCCACTGTTCATCGAGAAGCGCGCCGCTGTTCTCCCGCGTAACCACGGTGACTGACCAACCGCGAGCTGCAAGACCCGTTGCAAGGGCCGCCGACATCTCTCCTGTTCCGCCGAGATCCGGCGGGAATTCGTAAGCGGCAATCACCACCGGCCGGCTGATATGGGAAGCCGCGCTCACGGTGCGCTGTTGCAGCCGCTGGTCACCATTGGCTGCAATCCCAACACATGTTGCATGGCTTGGCCCAATTCGAGAGCCCATACGTCCCAATTCAATCGCCTTTCGTAACGGCGTTTGGCTTGTTCCATCATCGCCGTGTGTTGTTGGGGATTGCGCCAGATCGCGGCTATGGCGTTCGCGTAGTCTGTGGGGGACGCGTCCCATGGGAGAGTCAATCCCGTTTCTCCATGAGCCACCGCTTCGGGAACCCCTCCGGTATTTGATGCGATGACGGGCGTAGCGAATGCATGCGCTTCGCATATGGCCAACCCAAAACACTCGGCCCGGGAGGGCGCGAGGTAAAAATGACTAGTGGCGTACAGCTGATGTAACCTTGCCCGGCTCGTCGCATTGCTCTTCTTTAACCATGGGATGATGTTAATGTTCGTATCTCGCAACGGCGCCGGCGGCCGGCATCCACAAATTGTGAGCTGCGCCTCAATGCCCATGGCTCGCAGATTCCGAAGCGTCTCCACCGCGATAGCGCCGCCCTTGAGGTTCCAATCATTGCCCACAAGCAATAGACGGCAAACTCCTTCCCGGCTGAACTTCGCGGCCACGAGGTTGTCGAAAGTGGGTGTGTCCCCCTCAATGTTAGCGCCAGAGGGAATCACGGTAACCTTACTGGGCTCGGCATAGTAGTCACCTACACTCGATAGCGCCGCCCACTCGGTGGGATGAACAATCAGTTGCGCTCTATTCGTCGCCAAGCAAGCGACCTGCTCTTCTTCTTGCACACGCCGCTCACTCAACCCCGAGAATCCGGGATTGTAACCGTGCATCCGCCGGAATGTGGCATCCGAGGCGTATACCAAGGGGACGCCCGTGTTAAGATGTGCTGCTATGTGTGAGCCATGGGGCAGAAAAAGCACATCGTAGGAGCCCCCCTTAATTAGCTCCTCCGCCTTGGCGGAAAGGCGTTTGGAGTAGGTCAACGGGGATACTGGTTTTGCCGAAGCCATAGCTCGTCCCAAACGCCGCCGCGCCCGTCTCCACAGCGCGGGCCGGCGTCCTTCGGACAATAGGATGGGATAGACCTCCCCTACGTGCTTGGCGAGGGCCTTAGCCATATAGTAATGCCCGTGCGATTGCGGATCGTTCACATCACGCGTCGACAGATAAGCGATTCGTATCGGACTCACCAGACAACTCCTCCCCTTTTCACTTTCGCATACAGTCTATCCGGGACGCCGCGCACCCACACGGCGGGAAGCATGACGGCTGTTGCCTACATTGGAGCTACCAGCCCCCAGGACGAATCTGGCGCCTGCTTCGGCCCCCTATCTTGTGATGACGCCACAGGTGTAGGGATACCCCTTATCCTTATCCTAGGCGAGGACAGTCAAGGGGGATATCCCTACACCGCTTCAACTTGCGTATCTGCTATTGAGCCGCCCTACTACGCCGTTCCGAGGGGATGGGTAATGCCGTTCGCTTAGCCTTTCTTCCGGCTCATGACACGCCGCGTGGCGAAGCCGGCCAAGCCAAGCCCCAGAAGGGTCATGCTTGCGGGTTCGGGGACGACTTCGATGCCTTCGACGCCCACCACCAGGTCGTTGTAGTCCTTGTCGGAGCTTGTAAGCGGCTGGTCTTCCCATGCAAGCAAAAGATCCCAATCGCGCGGCGCACTGGCATTAGGTCCAACTGTCGACCCGGGCGTTCGGAAGATAGCCAAATGACGGCTGCCGCCATGCAGGCTGGATTCGCTGTACCAGGTGTCGTCCGGGGACTCGAGATCCGAGCCTGCCTGACTATAGAACCCAAAGGGATCGGCGGGGGCATCTTGTGTCCCAAGATCGCCGCCCGGGTTGCCTTCAAGGAGTCCATCGGCGTCTTCGTATTGCGCTAGCTCAACCAAGCTGGTAGTATCGCCGGGCTCATACCAGCCAAACTCCTGATCATTGTTGGCGTAAACGGCCTCAAACCCGAAAGATCCATCCTGATTGGAGTCGTTGAAAGTGAAGAGATCCTCTCCGCCCAAAACATCGATGCCCCAGTCGTTGTACACGTCCTGGCTGCTAGTGTAGTCTTCGTCGTAGAGTTCGTTCCAGATTTGGTAGATGTTGTACTCACCGTTGCTTGGATCCTCGATCGCAATTGATGCTCCCGCCGATCCAGCGAACAGGAACGCCGCGGCCAGGGCGATGGTTAGGAACCTTTTCATTGTCGTGCTCATTCTCTATCTCCTTGTTACTTGCTTGTTTGTCTCGGTTTTGGGAAGAGCAGCCGCTCGGTTGCGCGCTGCGTCTTCGTGGTCTTTCCGCGCCGCCCAGCCGCGGCGCTGTGTGTCAAGTCGTGTCTTCCTTGCTCGTGCGTAGCTGGTAAGGCTACTTGGGTGTGTACAACTGCTCGTGTCACGATTCGTTGCCGGTTCATCACCTCCTTTCATAACCTCGCTGACGTTAACCAGCCCTCAATGCAAGGGTTGGATGCCGTCTCTTTAACTTGCGCTTGTCCAATCCTTTAGCGTCGGGCGTCATTGCTATTCATGTAGCAAACCCTATGCCCGTTTTTTGTGTCCGGGAAATTGTGCGGGAGGATACCCAATATATGGTGGTGTAGTATAAAGTAACTACAAGATGTTGAAAAAGAGGGAGGCCATTCGATAATTGCCGGTTCAGTTGGCGGATTTCCGTGAGCATAGGCAGATTGTGGGAGTGTTCTCCGTCTATATGTGAATGTTATTCACGCGTGATAGATATTTGAACACAATGCTTGAGGACAAACAGGGGAATCGGCCGCGCTGGGGCTAGGTGAGGGGGATAACCAGGTGGAATGGCCCATTCAGGTGTTTTGAAGAGTGGTTATGCCCGCTGGCGCGGCTGATTTGGGGTTGATTCCGAACGTTGCACGTGGCCGCTACAGTATGCTATCTTACAGTAATTCTGATTTCACAGGGGTCCGATTCTTTTCGAAACGGTCAGGGTGCCCGCCGTCTTCAGGCGGGTTGGCCGAAAGACCCCGAGGCATAACCCAAAAGAGGAGTGTATTTCATGCCAATGGTAACAATGCGTGAACTGCTGGAGGCCGGTATTCATTTCGGTCACCAGACGCGCCGCTGGAATCCGAAGATGGCGCGGTACATTTTTGGCCAGCGCAACGGTATCTACATTATTGATTTACAGAAGACCCTGCGCCAAATCCAACAGGCCTACAATCTGGTGCGAGACACTGTGACCGATGGCGGTTTGGTGCTTTTTGTGGGCACAAAGAAGCAGGCCCAGGAGGCGGTGAAGCGGGAAGCGGAACGGTGCGGCATGTTCTATGTGAACAGCCGTTGGCTTGGCGGCACCTTGACGAACTGGGATACGATCCGCCGCAGCATACGCTCGCTCCACAAGCTCGAAGAGATGGACCGGACGGGGGGCTTCGATAAACTACCCAAAAAAGAGGTTGTGCATCTGCGCAAGCAGCGGGAAAAGATGCGCAAGAACCTGGATGGGATTAAGAACATGGGCCGCCAGCCGGATATTCTGTTTGTGGTGGACACCAAGAAGGAAGGTATTGCGGTGAAGGAGGCCGGCCGCCTGGGCATCCCGTGCATCGGCGTCGTGGACACGAACTGCGATCCCGATCAGGTCCCTATTCCTCTTCCAGGCAATGATGACGCGATTCGTTCGGTGAATCTGTTCTGCCGGGTCATCGCCGATGCGGCTGTTGAAGGCCTGTCTGTGGCGGAAAAGCGTAAATCGGAAGCCGATCGGAAGAGCGAGCAGGCCCGCAAGGACCGTCTTGCGCGGGAACGGGCCGCCGCGCAAAGCGCGCAGGCCGCGGCGGAACAAGAGGCCGAGACAGCGCCGGCGGAGTCCGCTCCGGAGGACGCCAATGCATCATCAGCGGAAGTCCATTCCGGCGCGGAAACCCCAGAGAGTGCGCAATAAACCCGCTAACTTACGAGTATAGAGCAAGGAGAACAGAACCACTATGCCAGGATTCACGGCGAAAGAAGTAAAAACACTCCGCGAACAAACGGGCGCGGGGATGATGGATTGTAAGAAAGCCCTGACGGAAGCCGGCGGGGACATGAAAAAGGCCATGACTTGGCTGCGCGAAAAGGGCATCGCCGACGCCGAGAAACGCCAGGACCGGACGGCGGTGGAAGGCGCCGTGGCGTCTTATTTGCATATGGGCGGCAAGATCGGCGTGCTGGTTGAGGTCAATTGCGAGACGGACTTTGTGGCCCGTGGCGACGAGTTTCAGGATCTTTGCCGGGATCTGTGCCTGCAAGTGTGCAGCACGGCGCCGCAATATGTTTCCCAGGACGAGGTCCCCGAAAGCGCCGTTGAAAAGGAACGCGAGGTTTTCAAAGCCCGGGCGCGCGACATGGGTAAACCCGAGAACATATTGCCGAAAATCGCCGAAGGGATGCTTAGTAAGTGGTATGAGGAAGTGTGCTTGCTTCAACAAAAGTTCGTGAAAGATCCCGATAGGACAGTGGAGGACTTGGTGAAGGAGTTCAGCGGGAAGGTGGGCGAAAAGATCGTGGTTCGCCGCTTCGCCCGATTCCAGTTAGGGGAAGACTTGGAGAACGGTGAAGAGAGCGGGCGGAGTGAGGACGTAGCTCAACAATTCGCCGATACTCAAGGATAAACGGACTTGAGCGAGTTCGCTTATAAGCGTATTCTCCTCAAACTTAGCGGGGAGGCGCTGGACCCCGGCAAAAGCCGCGGCATCGATTTTGATGCCCTTGCGCGATTCGCCAGTGAGATAGGAGAGGTCCATGCCACGGGGGTCGAAATGGGCTTGGTGGTGGGCGGCGGCAATATCTTTCGCGGCGCGCAAGTCCCGGCGGAGTTGGTGGACCGGATCACGGGAGACTCCATGGGAATGCTGGCCACCGTCATCAACGCCTTGGCCTTGCAAGCGACGCTCGAGAGCCAGGGGGTGCCTACCCGCGTCTTGACTGCTATCGAAGTGCGTCCTTTCGCCGAGCCCTTCATTCGCCGGCGCGCCATACGGCATCTTGAGAAGGGAAGAGTCGTCATACTGGGAGGCGGAACGGGCAATCCTCTCTTGACTACCGACACCGCCGCGGCGCTGCGGGCGGTCGAGTTGAAAGCCGACGCCTTGTTCAAGGCGACGAAGGTGGATGGAGTATACGACTCCGACCCGGTGCTTAACGGGGATGCCCACCGGTACGAGAGACTGAATTACCGGGCTGTGCTTAACCAAGATTTGAAGGTAATGGACGCGGCGGCGATCTCGTTGTGCCAAGAAAACTGCATGCCCATACTTGTCTTCAATTTGACGCGGCCCGGCAGCATCATGAAAGCGTTGCGCGGGGAGTCCATAGGAACCACAGTCAGAGGAGAATAACGCAATGGCCAGCACGGAATGGGAGGGAGAAGCGCAGGAAAAGATGGAGAAGGCGCTTGAGGCGTTGCGGCACGAGTTCAGCGCTATTCGTACGGGCCGCGCCTCGGTGAGTCTGTTGGATATGGTGGATGTGGAAGTCTATGGCGCGAAGATGAAGGTGAACCAATTGGCGACGGTGACCACGCCGGAGCCGAGGCTGCTTATGGTTACGCCCTGGGACAAAAGTCAAATTGGCGTCATCGAGAAGGCCATTATTGCCTCTCCACTTGATCTCACTCCTTCCAACGATGGGAAAGCGATACGCATCCCAATTCCTCAGCCCACCGAAGAGCGCCGTAAAGAGCTTGTCAAGATGGTGAAGAAGCTGGCCGAGGAGACGCGGGTTTCCATACGCAATGCCAGGCGTCAGGCGATCGATGCCGTGAAGAAAGCGCAGAAGGCCGGTGATATCCCTGAGGATGATGCGCACCGCGAGCAAGAGCGGTTGCAGGAATTGACAGACCAGTATATCGAGAAGGTGGATGAGACCTTGAAGCACAAGGAAGAAGAGATCATGGAGGTGTAGGGGGCTGGCGGAAACGAGCGGAGCCGCGGCCTCCCGTTATTCCGCCTTTTTCGGCGGAACGCCGCAACCGATGCGAGGTCCGTTTGGCGGCGAGGACGGTGGCATGGAACCGGCCACGATGAATCGGGAATTGGCGAAAGGGATCGAGCCCGTTGACAGAGCATGAGACGATGCCGCTACCCACGATTGACCACGACCACCTTCCCCGTCATATCGCCATTATCATGGACGGAAATGGCCGTTGGGCCAAGCAACACGGTACTACACGGGCCGAGGGGCACGAGGCGGGGGCGAAGAGCGTGCGCGCCGTGGTCGAGGCTTGCCGGGAACTTCGGAACATTAAGGCGCTAACGCTTTACGCCTTCTCGACGGAGAATTGGCGGCGGTCCCAGGGGGAAGTGGAAACGCTGTTCAGGCTCTTAAGCAAGTACATCCACTTGGAGCTGGATGAAATTCACCAGGAGAACATTCGCATAACACTCATGGGCCGGAAGGAAGGATTGTCCGAACAAGCGTTGGCCGATGTGGAGCATTGCGAATCGCTCACGGAGAATAACACCGCCATGACCCTCAACCTCGCCATCAATTATGGGGGCCGGGCGGAGATTGTGGACACGGCGCGGGCGTTGTGCCGCGAGGTCGAAGCGGGCCGTCTGAAAGCCGAAGAAGTAACCGAGGATACCTTCGCTTCCCACCTGTATATCCCCGGGTTGTCGGAGTTGGACCTCCTAATCCGCACAAGCGGGGAAATGCGGCTAAGCAATTTTATGCTCTGGCAAGCCTCCTACGCCGAGTTTGTGTCCGTCCAGACCCTTTGGCCCGATTTCCGCAAACCTCATCTTTACGAGGCCATCGCCGCGTATCAGGCTCGAAACCGCCGGTTCGGCGGGCGATAATGGGAGCGATGACCACGGGAGAAAGGGGCGCTGTGTTAACGCGCGCCCTCACGGCGGCGGTTGTGTTGCCCTTGGTCGTGTTGCTGGCTTGGAACCCCGTCTTGCGGCCTGGTTTTACGGGCTTGGTGGCCCTCTTGGCCGCTGTCGGGCTTTACGAGTACTACGCTATTGTCCGCGCCAGGGAGATTTCTCCCGAGACCATCGGAGGCATTCTGGCCGGCACAGCCGTTACCCTCAGTGGCCATTTTCACGAGCCCGCCTTGATCAATCTTTTTCTGTACGTAGGCTGTTTGCTTGTGGCCGCCCTTCACATCGTGCGCGGGCAGCACTCCGTGGCGGGTCTGGCAAGCAGCATGTTCGGCGTGCTCTATGTAGGATGGCTTGCGGCTCACCTCACGCTTTTGCATAGCGAGCCTGGTATAGGCCCTGGTCTCGTGTCGGTCTTGCTTGTCGCTGTCATCTTGACCGACACAGGCGCGTATTTGATTGGATCCGTTCTCGGGAAACATAAGCTGGCGCCCAAAGTCAGTCCCAATAAGACGTGGGAAGGCGCCGCGGGCGGGTTAGCGCTAGCGCTTGGCGGACTCGTGGGGCTCTATTACGTGGGCAACATCCTTACCCCCCAATTATTGCCCGACTGGAGCCTCTTTCACTACATCCACGCGGGGACGCTCGTATCTGTGTCGGCCCAGGTGGGGGATCTTGCTGAATCGTGCCTGAAACGGGACGCGGGCATGAAGGATTCCGGAGGATTGTTTCCCGGCCACGGAGGCGTTCTCGACCGGTGCGACGGATTCCTTTTCGCGGCTCCCATGCTTTACTATGTGTATAGTATCTAACTTCCCGATAGTCCTTGAGTTGTGTGTAGTCCCCAATAAGTGGGCCTTGGCGTCTCGCGGTTTCATGTAAGGAGGGGCCGGAGATTGAGGAACAACAGAGATGAGGGAGAGGGCGTAGCCGGCCATCCTGTTCTCGTTGCGCCAAGTTAGGCATCTCTTGACAGGCTGTGCTCTGTTGACTAGAATGCCCTTAATCAATAAGAGGTAGACCGTGAGCAGCATTACATTTACCCCCATAGGCGGTGGTACAGATATAGGCGCCAACTGTTATCTTGTGGAGAAGGGAGAGAGCGGGGTGCTTCTGGACGCCGGTATCCATCCCAAGAAAGAAGGGCGCGACGCTCTGCCCGAGTTCTCTCTTCTGGAAAAGGCGCCCGACGCCATACTCATATCCCACGGCCACATCGATCATTGCGGCTCTCTTCCCTTTGTGATGAGGGAGTTTCCCGCCACGGCTTCTTATGCGACCCGGCCGACGGTAAGCATCATCGATCGCATGCTCCATAATAGTGTATCCGTCATGACCACGTTGGGGCGGGAACGCAACATCAGTGATTATCCCCTCTACTCTCATAGCGACGTGGATTTCGCCATCCGTCAAACGTCGGGGATGCCGTACGAAAAGGAATTCGCCCTGACTTGGAATTCCCCCTTCCGGGCGACTTTCCAACACACGGGCCACGTCCTGGGCAGCGCCGGCATCGTACTCCGCGCCGAGGACCACACGATCTTCTACACGGGCGACATCTGCTTGACGGATCAGGAACTCATGAAGGGCCTACAGCCGCTCGACTCCTCGATGAAGATCGACACGCTGGTGATTGAATCCACGCGCGGCGCCCATCTTGATGACGAGCAACGCACCTTCACGAGCGAGATTCGCCGTTTCACCGAGGAGGTCCGCAAGGTCTTGGAGAATGGGGGCGTCGTGCTGGTCCCCGCCTTCGCGCTGGGCCGGACCCAAGAGTTGCTCAACATCATTGATCGACTTATCAACACGGGGGAACTTCCCACCGTTCCGGTGTACGCTTCGGGGCTCGGCCGGGCCATCTACGAGGTTTATGACAAATTCAACGACTTCTTGAAACCGGAAGTGTCTTTAAGCCCGCTCTATCAGTTCAAACGCATCGGTGATGTCTGGGATCCGCGTATAAGCCGTAAACTTCTCAAACAGCCCAGCATCATCGTGGCGACCTCGGGTATGATGGTTGAGAACACGCCTTCCGCCATGATCGCGCAAGAGATGGTGAAGGAAGATAATCATGGGATCTTCTTTGTCGGCTACCTTGACCCGGACACCTTGGGCTACAAGCTGCTCAACGCGGAATTGGGCGATTCTTTGCGTTTTGAATTGGAGGGTCAGGAGACGCCGGTCAACCTCCCAAACAGGCAGACCTTTCACTTTAGCGCCCACGCTCCGCGCGAGGATTTGGTCCACGTTGTCCGGCAAACGCAACCCCGCAACGTGGTGTTTATCCACGGCGAGGAAGACGCCATCGACTGGCTGAAAGGCGCCTGCAATGGGGTTGCGAATCGCTTCGCCCCCGATATCGGGGAAACCATCACGCTGGAGTAAGGGCCGTGGAACCAGCGAGGCGTGGCTTTGGCTTACTAACAGTGAACGACACGGCGGGATACGGTCCCATTCCGTACGATGACACAGACCACCTGGAATACGGCGCCGCCGGTCCGAAAACGCCACGTGGCCACGCGGCGTTCTGGAAGCTGTTCGGTGCGATGGGCTATCGGATACGCGGGCATTGGGGTAACGCGAATCACCCAGTGGTTGCCACTGGGCGCCGCGCGGCGATTGGGCAAAGCTCTCGGCCTTCTTGTCTATTACGTTGTGCCCCGTCTTCATCACAGAGGCATGGACAACCTGAACCAAGCCTATGGAGATAGCCTCTCCCGCCGCGAAAAGACCCGGATCCTCAAGCAAACCGCATCCAATATGGGGATTGTGACCGCGGAATTCGGCCGTATCCCCTTTATCGACACAGAGTTTGTCCGAAATCACATCACGGTCGAGGGTTTGGAGCATATTGACAGGAGCCGGGGCGCGGTTTTTATTGCGGCGCACTACGGGAACTGGGAGTGGCTCGGGCCCGTGTTGCGCACGGCCGATCTCCCTGTCGTGGAAATTGTCCGCCCTCCAACGCATCCCGCGCTGGACGCGGTGGTGGATGCTATTCGCCAATCGAATGGCGTGATTACCCTCCGCCGCGGCGAAGCGGGTCTGAAGCTGGTGCGTATGCTGCGCCAAGGCTACATGGTGGGCATACTCATTGACCAGAATCCAAAGACAGCCGCCGCCCCCGTGACTTTCTTTGGCCGGCCCTGTTGGGCAACGGCCGCCCCTGTGATGGCGGCCCTTCGCGCCCGGGTTCCCCTGCATGGGATCCGGGCTGTCCGCGCCGCCGCCGGCCGCTATGACTTCGAGATCACCCCGCCCATCTCTCTTGAGCATACCAAGGACTTCCGGCAAAGCGTTGTCGTGAATGTTCAGCGTTGTCAGGATCTCATTGAGCAATGGGTTCGCGAACACCCCGCGCATTGGATGTGGTTTCACCGGCGCTGGCGGCCCCGCCCCGCTCTAACCTGCAAATGGGACGCAAGGAACAGCGATTGAACGCCATGCCGTCTTTACCCCGGATCCACGGGTGAAGCCGGCGCCGCCGGCATCTTGCCGGCATTTATCAGCCGCACGGAAGGCGGCGTACGGTTTTGGCATATGCGGTCCGGATTCAGGCGGCGATTGGGGGCCACGAACAGGCTGACACGGCGCCAGCGGGAAGTGTATCATTAGCGGGGCCGCGGCGCTCCAGGTTCACACTGAGCTGGAGCGTTTTTTCTCCGCGGCGCACATTGGATTGGCTGTACGCCAAGAACCTTTCAGGCCAGAAAGCCAGCAAGGGAGAGAATCAAGTATGCGCATCCTCGTCACGGGTTCCAACGGCTTGATGGGCCGCGTGGTGTCACGCCTCTTAAGTACGTCTGGACACAATGTGGTCCCCCTCTTGCGTCAAGGAAGACCGGGAGGGCGCGGGCTGCGGTGGGACCCCGAGAGAGGTCAAATCGAATCGACTCAACTCCACGGCTTCGGGGCGGTGATCCATCTCGCGGGCGAGAACATCGCGGGGCGGTGGTCCGAGGAAAAGAAGCGCCGAATCCGGGACAGCCGCGTCAAGGCGACCCGGACCCTGTGCCAAGCATTGGCGCGGCGCCCGACTCCGCCTCGCGTCTTGGTTGCTGCGTCCGGGGTGAATTACTACGGCGATCGGGGCGAGGAATTGCTTACCGAGGATAGCCCGCCGGGTGAAGGTTTCTTGCCGGAGGTCTGCATGGAGTGGGAAGCGGCCACGCGGCCCGCTGTCGAAGCGGGAATTCGCGTCGTCAATCTTCGTTTTGGAATGGTGTTGAGCGCCGAGGGCGGCGCGTTGCCCAAAATGCTAAAACCTTTTCGCTTGGGTCTGGGCGGACCCGTGGGAAGCGGGCGGCAATTCATGAGTTGGATCACATTGGACGATGCGGCCTCCATCATACAGTTCGCCCTTGACAACGAAGCCCTTCAGGGCCCTGTCAATGCCGTCAGCCCTAATCCTGTCCCCAACCGCGAGTTCGCGCGCACGCTCGGGGCCGTTCTTCATCGCCCCGCCTTGCTTCCTTTTCCGAGGTTCGCCGCCCGCGCTGTTCTTGGCGAAATGAGCGAGGAACTTCTGTTGAGCAGCATCCGGGCGGCGCCCCGGCGTTTGGAGGATGCTGGTTATGAGTTCGTGTGGCCTGACTTGCGAAGCGCGTTGGAGGCCGTGTTGGCACAAGAGAACAACATTTAGTTTGATAAACCCTAGACTTAAGGGCAACGCGGTAGTAGCAATCGGTTGGCGCGCCGGCGTTTTTCGAGCAGGCCCCGTCTTCAAGTAACCGGAGGATTGGCATACCGGTTAGTGTTATCCGCTAGAACAAGTGCAAGGAGTAAAGGATGTTGTCGCGTATTCTTGAACTGTTTTATGACACAAGTCACGACGAACAGCAACCTTCCAAGGAACGGGTGCGCCTCGCCACGGCCGCGATCTTTGTGGAATGCGCCCGGGCTGATGAGAAGTTTTCCCCCTTGGAAAAAGAGCATGTGATCGAAACGTTGCGCCAACGGTTCCAGCTTCCCCAAGATGAAGCGGAGGAGTTGCTTCGGGAGAGCAAGCAGAGTTTGAGCGAAAGCAGCGATCTCTGGACGTTCACAAACGCGCTAAACGAGGCGCTTACCCCCGATGAGAAAACCGACATCCTCGAGGAGGCGTGGCGCATCATTCTTCTTGACGGCGCGCTCCATGCCCACGAGGATTATCTTATCCACAAGCTGGCCCGGCTTCTCAATTTGACGCACCCCGAACTCATTGAGGCGAAGATGAAAGTGCTCGAGGAAGTGCGCAATCGTCCCGCACCATAGGTGCTTCGCCGCGCCAACGCGCGTCAATGGCTTGTGGGTTCTCCAGGGTCCCCGTCCCAGCTTCCGTTGGAATCAAAGAAATAACGCAACGTTTCTTTCTCCGTGGCGCCTGTGGGCATGTTGGCGGTGGCGGCTTGGGCTTCGACTCGGCTGTTTTGAGGTTCGCTGCGATACAACTCATAGGTGTAGTCGATGTATCCCGCATCCCCCTTTTCTCTCGCGCCGCTTCCGCCTCTCGGCGTTACGTTCACAGGTCGATAGTCCACGTACTCTCGCCGCTGTTTGTAATAGTGGCCTCGCAGGGGCCCCTCTTCTTCGTACGCGATCTCTCCATGGCGATGCTGGGTATTCAATCGATCCAGCTCAATTTGCCCGACATGATCCAACCGATCGAACACGCGGTCAGCCGCGGAACTTCGCTCCTCGGCGCGCTCCCGCATTCCAAAATCCGACAAGACCTTATTGCCCACTTCCGCTGGGGTCCGTTGACACCCGAGGACCACCAGGGCCAAGGCCAGCATTACCGCAGCGGCCCATTTCATTATCCTGCTCCTTCTTCGTTAAGTCTCAGCACTTGCTGGGCGGTCCGCCCGAATATCCAGTCTTGTTCGGATTCCGTGAACCCGCGCGCATCCAGTTCCCGCCGCATGCTTTCATAAGCATCGTTCAGAGGAACATCGGGATGGTCGGAGCCATACAAACACCGGTCCGCTCCGATGCGGCGTATTGCGTAAAAGATATCTTGCTCAATATGGCTGCCCTTATAAACCTTTAGGATCAGCGAAAGATCCAAGTAGATCCTATAGGAGGTCCGCGCAAGAATCAATGCTTCCAGAATCCGGATGCCGCCCATGTGAGCGATGATGAGCTTCGCCTTGGGCGCTGCCTCGCTCAACGCCTCGATAAGCTCCAGGGTATCGTCGCGCAACGCCCCTTTGCCATGAGGGAACGAATCCACGAGAATTGGAAGATCATGAGCCTCGGCGCGCTCCGTTAGGCCTTTGAGCACGGGCCAATGCGCTTTTGTGATCCCTTGGCGGCGGGGATGGAGCTTGAGGCCCACAATGGGATGCTCCGCGGCCAACTGCTCGAAATGCTCCCAGCATGCCTCGCCTAGCCGGGGATCCACCGAGCCATAGCAGCGGATACGGCCCGGACGGCGTTGGGCCGCCTCGAACACGAAGCCATTGGGCATGATTGGCTCAATGGGCAAGAGCACCGCCAAGTCCAGCGGGGATCGGTCAAGCTCGGCCAAAAACGCCTCCAACGAGGCGTCCTGCTTCGGACCAAGCCCATCGTGGCCCGGATGGACGTGGGTATGGGTGTCAATGATCATGAGGGGTAGGCTTCTCCGGCGTCCCCTTCAACGGACGAATGAAGCCGTCTTTCCACTGACGACACTGGTGAACGTTGCGGCATGGAGTGGGACTCCGGGAATTGTGTCTCACCGTGGTTGGCCTCAATCCCGATGGTTTCCCACACCACGTACGCGGGCCGTTCCCGGACTTCGCTATAGATGCGCCCGATGTACATTCCCGTGATGGCCATGCCGGCAAGGCACATCGTTCCCACCGCCATGAGCCAGGCGGCGCCTAATGGCGTGGCGGCGAGCCCCCATTGCCCCATGGCGCTACAGGGCTTGTTGGGCATTGCGGCGGCGTCGG
>JBKHFO010000013.1:0-28498 GCA_046540175.1 Candidatus Hydrogenedentota bacterium | reverse complement strand
GGACGCTTGATATGGAAAGGGTTCCCGTGACCGCCATCACTGATATTATCGCCATCGACGGCCCCGCGGGCGCGGGCAAGAGCAGCGTGGCGCGGGCCGTGGCGGACACGTTGGGATATGCGTTTCTCGACACGGGCGCCATGTATCGCGCAGCCACGTGGTGGGTGTTGCGGCGTAACGTCGATCTCGAGGATCCCCAGGCTATTGAGGAGGCCGTCCGCGCGCTTCCCCTTGAGATGCGGGAGGAAGGCGGGCGTTCCCGTGTCTGGGTTGGCGAACACGAGGTCACGGACGACATCCGCACTTCGGCGGTCACAGACAACATCTGGCGCGTGGACGAGGTTTCCGGCGTGCGGCGCCATCTGGTGGAACTGCAACGCGCGTTCGGCGCGAAACAGCCCACCGTCGCCGAGGGCCGCGACATGGGCACGGTGGTGTTTCCGGACGCCCGTTGCAAGATCTATCTCGACGCCCAGCCGGAAGTGCGCGCCCGCCGGCGAACGGACGAACTCCAGGCCCGGGGACACGAAGCCGATTACGAGACGATCCTCGCCGCCATCCGCGAACGCGACCATCGGGGCATGACGCGGGCGGATTCGCCGTTGCGGCCCGCGCCGGACGCCGTGCGGATCGACACCACCGGCATGAGTTTGAAAGAAGCCGTGGACGCCATCGTCCACGAAGCAAGGAAGACGCAATGACGCCGCACCGCTTTCCCGCCTACCATTGGCATACCGGCGGGCCGGACCGTCAAAAGGCCCTGAGCCTGGCGCGGGACTTCGGCATGCCGCCGCTCGTCGCGCAACTCTTGGTGAAACGGGGCGTGGAAACCGCCGGGGAGGCCGAGCATTACTTGAACCCCTCGGCCGCCCGCCTGAGGGATCCCTTCAATCTCACCGATATGGATAAGGCCGTCGCCCGCCTGCGGCGCGCCCGCGAGACCCAAGAGCGCGTTCGTGTCTTTGGCGACTTCGACGTGGACGGCATCACCTCCACGGCGCTGCTGGTGTTGGCGTTGCGCCGGTATGGCTTCGACTATGTGGATTACGCCCTGCCCCACCGGCTTGTCGAAGGTTTCGGTCTCGACGTGGAACACGTGCGGCAAGCCAAGGCCGATGGCGTTGACCTCCTCGTCACGGTGGACAACGGCATCGCGGCGCTTGATGCGGCGGATGCAGCCCGGGAACAGGGCGTGGACCTCATCGTCACGGATCACCATCAACTCGCGGAGAGGCTGCCCGCCGCCTGCGCGGTCGTCAATCCGCAGCGCGAAGCGCCGGATCACCCAAGCCGGGACGCCGCCGGAGCGGCGGTCGCGTTCAAGCTGGCGTGGGCGCTCACGGGCGAACAGGCGGACCTCGACCTCGTGGCGCTGGGCGTCGTGGCCGACGTGGTCCCCTTGCGCGGAGAGAATCGCGATCTGGCGGCCGCTGGGCTGAACGAAATCAACGCCAATCCGCGCCTGGGCATTCAGAAGTTGGCCGAGACCGCGGGCCTGCGCAAGGGCAGGCGCACCTCCGAGCAGATCGGCTTTCAACTCGCCCCGCGCATCAACGCGGGCGGCCGGTTGGGCAGCGGGATGGAAGGCCTTGAGCTGTTGCTTACGGAATGTCCCAAGGAAGCGGCGCGCCTCGCCAAGGAACTCGACACGGCCAATGACGAACGCCGGGGTATTGAACAGGCCATCTTCGAGGACGCGCTAGCCGAACTCAACACCACGTTCAAGCCGGACCAGCGCAGTATCGTGCTCGCCCGGCGCGAGTGGCATCCCGGCGTGGTGGGCATCGTGGCCAGCCGCCTCCAACGCCAGTACTACCGTCCTGTCGTCCTCGTGGCCATCGGAGAAGACGGCGCCGGACGCGGCTCGGCCCGTAGCGTGAAGGATTTCGACATCGCCGAGGCCCTGCGCGGTTGCCAGAGCCACCTCGAACGCCATGGCGGGCACGAACAAGCCGCGGGCATGACCATCCTAGAGGATCAGCTCGAAGCCTTCCGCGAAAGCTTTGAGAGCGCCGCCGCCCAGGGCCTGCCCGAGGGCGACCTCTCCCCCACGCTCACCGTGGACGCCCTCGCATCCCTAAGCGAAATCGACCTGCGCCTGGTGCGCAATATCGAACGGCTCGAACCCTTCGGCCACGGTAACCCCGCGCCCGTGTTTGCGGTCAACGGCGTTTCCCCCGTGCGCAATTCCATGCGCGAACTCCGCAACAACCACATGCGCATGGCCGTGCGCGGCGACGACCGCATCGTCAACTGCATCGGCTTCGGCATGGCGGGCGTGCTGTCCCAGCTTCAACCCGAGACCCCCATCGATATCGCCTTCACCCCCAAGTTCGACACGTGGCGCGACGAGCCCATGGTCCAGCTCCAACTCAAGGACGTGCGCCCCTAGCGGATCGTTTCTCCTAAAGGCGCGTCCACCAGGTCAAACCGCCTCATCCGGCGAGGAAGCGCCCTCGCTAGGCCCGCCCCTAGGCCCCTGCGCTCGCTGATTCAGCCGGCGCCAACGGCTTTCGAGCCACGTCCATCCCTTGTTCAGGTTGCGATTGATACTGCGCTCTATTCGCAGGTAGTAGTACATGGTGAGCCGCAAAAACCGGACCGGTCCCCAGTGCTTATTCTCCGGCCGCCGCCGCCAACTGCGGAATCGCTCCAAGTAAGGCCGGGTCTTCCGCATTAACCAAGAATCGGCCAGCGCGGACTGAATCCATGCCAACATATAGGTGACAAAGCGTATGCTGCCCCGGGCGATGCCCAATATGGGGGCAAGAATGAAGCCCGATAACCAAAATACGCCGACAATGACGGCTATCACGAGGGCGACGGCGGGTATAGCGACGATCACGCGGAGGACCGGGTTCATCTCCTCCCAGTGCGCTTTCCACCATTCACTGGAAAAGACCTTGTAGCCCAATAGCGGCACAATTAGCACATAGATCCGGCCGGTGGCCCATTCCAAGCCGCTCAGTTTCCAAATGGGCGTCCAAAGCTTCCGCTCCACAAGCATTCGCCCGGTTTGGACCAGCAGCTGCCGAATAAACCCCCAGGCCACCCGGCTGAATTGAACGAGCCACCTCCAAACCACGCGGAAGGTGGTGGCGGCGGCATTGTACTCAATGATGAGATATACCGTTACTCCCACCAACACCAGCACCAATAAGACCCTTCGTAACGTGATATACTGCCCCACCGTTTCCCTCCCGTTTGTCGTCAACTCGCAGCTGGTAGGGCTGGAAATTTGCGGCGCGCCTTCCCCTCTAAAGCAATTCTACCCCAGAAAACGCCGGAGAAACCACTGGTATGCGCCGAGAAACACGCATGGGAGGGCGCTCTTTCCCTAGCTGCGGCAGCGTGACGCCCCTGACGGCCGCGGGCGCCTGGATTGATTCCAGGTCAATCGGGACTCAATCCTGTAGAACCTGCCCGCCCCATGGGCCGCGCCACGGCTACATACGTTCCATGGCCTCAATGCCGAGGATGCCCAAGGCATTCTTCAGCACTTGCAGGGTGGCCTGGCAAAGATGGAGACGGGCCATCTTGAGTTCGTTGGTTTCGGCCGTGAGCACCGGACACTGATGATAGAATGTGGTGAATTTCCGGGCCGTCTCAAGGGCGTACTGGGCGATTGGGGCCACGGCGCGGTTTTCGGCGGCGGCGCTCACGCTCTCGGGGAAGGCGGCCAATTGAAGGAGCAGCCCCCATTCCGCGTCTTCGCTCACCGGAAAGGCGCCGGGCGGTTCGCCGGCCAACGATTCGCCGTGCTTCCGCAGAATCGAGGCGATACGGGTGCATGAATACTGGACGTAGGGCCCCGTGTCGCCCGTGAAGGAGAGGGCGCTTTCCCATTCAAAGATGACGTTTTTGGTGGGATTCACGCGGAGGATGGCGAAACGCACGGCGGCGATGGCCACCTGTTCCGCCATGACCTGTTGATCTTCAGGCGGCAGATCAGGCCATTGCTCCCGGACCTTTTGCGCGGCGCGGCGCGTGGCTTCATCAAGAAACTCGGAGAGGAGGACCACTTTGCCTTCGCGCGTGGACATCTTGCCTTCCTTAAGAACGATATAGGCGTAGTAGACCTGTTCGGGCGTGGCGTACCCGGCGGCCTCCAGGATGAGGCTTAGTTGCTGCGCGTAGAGTTTGTGGTCCTCGCCCAGTACGATGAGGTTGAGGGCCGCGCCCCGTTCGAGTTTGTCTATCGTGTACGACAAATCCCGGCACCCGTACATGGAGCTGCCGTTGGCCCGCATAAGCACGAAGTACCGGCCCTCCTCGTAGGGATGCCCAAGCTTCTGCAAGTCCACGACCAGGCGCTCGTCGTCGTCCGTGAACAGGCTGCCGCGGGCCCGCAACGCATCGAGCACCTTTTCGAGACGGGGATCCTTCACGAAATCGGATTCCCGGTCGAAATAGTCGTAGTGGATGCCGAGCCGCCCAAGCACGGCCACTTGGCCTTGGAGGCAGAGATCGGTGACGTCATGGAAACGCCGCTTCGTTTCTGGGTCGCCCTCCTCCATGCGTACGAGCAATTCATAGCCCTGTTCCGCGAACCCGGGGTCCGCCTTGGCGCGCTCGTTCGCCTCGACGTAGCGAGCCAGCATGTCGTCAAAGGTCATGCGCTTGGGGTCGCCGCACGCCAACACGAGCAAGGCGATTTGCCGCCCCATGTCGTTCACGTAATAGTGGACTTCGACATCGTACCCTTCAAAGCGGAGAAGCCGCACGAGGCTGTCGCCAATCAGGGCGTTCCGCGCCCGGCCTACGTGGGGGCTGGCGTTGGGGTTGATGCTGGTGTGCTCGACCAGCGCCTCGACCCCCTTGCCCAGTCCCAGGCTCCCAAAAGCATCGCCCTGGGCGGCGATCCCGGCGATGATGCGCCGGCCCACCGCGCCCCGGTCCAGGCGGAAATTGACGTACGGCCCCGCCGGCCGCGCCTCGGCGACCTCGGGACCAAACGAAACATCTTGCGCGATGCGCGCGGCGAGTTGGGGCGGTTTCATGTCAAGTTTCTTGGCCCCTTCGAAGGCGCGCAACGAGACATCGCCCATGTCTAGCTTGGGTGGCGGGGCGAATGCGAGGTCCTCGCGATGCAATTCGGGGATATCCCTTACGATAGCGTCGGTTATGGTCTGAAAGGCGTTCAAATGTAGCTCCTTGACGGCGGCTTCACCGGCTTGAGATGACGTTCAGGAACACGAGGGGGATTGATCGCCGCCAGCGGACGTGCTAGGCTTGCGGGAATCCTTATCAAAACCTTAGTGGGAAAAACGGCTCATGCAGCACATTAAATCGGTTACCCAACCCCCTTCACTGGCGCAGCTGGACGTTGGGGGGGGCGGAGGGCTCGACCTCTTTCAGCAACTCATCCTGATACTTCTTGGCGCTTTCTATAGCGATAATCCCCAGGCCCCGGAGATCTTGAACAGCCTTCAGAAATATTTCCGCAAGCTTCCTTGATTAGGAAAAGAAGAAGAGGGATGAAGAAGGGAGACCGCCTCTTGCCGGCGGGGCCCCTTCTCTTGGTTCAAGGCTCCAAATCGAGTCTAATCGGTCTCCTCCGCCTCCCGGCCTTCGGTGGTGCGCCGGCGGATTTCTTGGTTGAATCTGTCCGCCCTTGACCATCGGCGATCGAGTATCTGGACGATATGGAATCCGTTATCGGTGACGATAACGGGGCTGATTTCACCAACCTCTCCTTCGTCCCAAACGTACGCTTCAAAGGCATCCTCGAACGTGTCCTTGGGATAATACCCCAAGTCACCCCCCCGCCGCGCGCTTTGGGGATCGTCGCTATATTGGCGGGCCATTTCCGAAAAGCTCTCGCCTTCGAGTAGCGCTTCGCGAATCCCCAGGGCTCTTCTATACGCCTCGTTACGCGCTTCTTCGCCGCCCGCGGGATCAACGCTAATTAGAATATGCCGCACGCGAACCTCGGATATAGCTGGCTCGGCCCGGCCCATACCCCACATTACGCCCGCCAACACCAGCACCAAGAGGATGACGCCGCCCCACAGCAGTTTAGTCCGGTCCCGTGGCTCCTCGCTAAGTTCATTCTCAGCGGTCATGCACTAAACCCTCCATTTCTTTCGCGGCATGAATCGGCGAATCGGCTCGCGAAAGGTTTTCCAGTCTTTTGAGTGAATCACATCATATCTGACGCACGCTACACGCCTAGGCCGTCAGCCATCCCGCCGTACAATTGGGCGTAAAAGCTAATCACCACATATCCCACAATCGCCGCCACGAAAACGATTGTCAGCACGAACCCCACGCGCAACATCACTTGCGTGGCGTTGGTGGCCTGGTCAAAGTAGTAATCGCTGGCCTTGCGCAACGAAGCTTCCAGCTCCCCGCTGGCTTCTCCCACCGCTATCATTTCCCGCGTCGTGCGATCCAAGTATTTGCAGTGGCGAAAGGCCTCTGTCAACGGCGCCCCAGCCTCCACGGGCGGCACAGCCTGCAGGATATCGCGTTCAATGTAAGGGTTGGCCGCGGCTCCCGCCGCGCCGCGTAAGGCTTGGACAATGTTCACGCCGCTGCCCACAAGGAGCGAGAGTCCCCGGCAGAACCGGGCCAGGGCGAATCGCCGCGTGACCTGGCTCAGCGGCCAAACATGCGTCCGGACCCACCCCCATGGCCAACGCAGCAGCCCAGCGCGGGACACGAAAATCAGCACCCCTATTGCCAAAGCCAGGATTATCGCCGCACGGGCTTGAAACCGCACGTACGCTTCCATAAGACTCGCGAAATCAAAGGCAACTCCTCCGCCCTCTAGCGTGGCGCTCAGTTGGCCAAGCAACATGAATGCAAACGTGCCCACGAACCAGGCTATCGCTAATTGCAGGGCCGGATAAATCGTCATCGTAACGATCTGGCGGCGCAGCGCGTTGCGATCCTCGTAATACGTGGCGAGGTCGCCCAGCATCGCATCCAGCCGGCCGCCTTGCTCGCCGTTGGCGAGAAGTTCGACAAACATCGGCGGCAAATAGGGGCGCTGGCGTTGGGCCGCCTCCGCCAGCGTCGAGCCGTCCTTAATGTCCTCCCGCATGGCCTCCATGACTTCGCGGGCCCGGCTGTTCGGCGCCTCGCGCCCCGCCATCTCCAGCGTACGCAGGATAGGGATTCCGGCCGTATAGGCTGTGGCCAGCTGGCGGCACACAGGCGCCAGCTCACTGGGAGACATCTGTTTTGTAAATATGCCCATGACTGCTTGTACTGTACTCCACCCCGGGCGCCCATGCCAAGTTTAAACGCGCCAACAAGGGAATCCTACCAAACCGCGGGCCGGCGGCGCCACACAAGGGCGCCTTCGCAATAGCGGATGAGCGGATCAACTCCCCCTTGAAAGGGACAGCCCGTAAGGGCCGGGGGACCTAAACACCCGCCACGCCACCTTATCCGGCAATTGGGAAAGGGCCCTCGCTTTCACACCCCCGCTGATTCTTGTTAATACCCCTCCGCAAATCGCCGAATCCGGAAAGGGCTGGCGCTTAGGGACAACGCGCGGTCTGGCCCGGCGGAGTATCCTGCGTTCCGTCCCCTGCCGGCGGGATCTTGCAAAAACCTTGGGCGGGCACATCCAAGGCGGCGTTGAATTTACTGGACAGATTCTGAAATGCAATCAGTCCCGTGAGTTCCACAAGCCCATCGTCATCAAAAAATTGCCGGAGCCGGGCGATGTGCTCGTCGCGCACGTGTTGGTTCGAGTCTGTCATGGCCTCGGCGTACTCCAACACGGCCCGCTCCTGCTCGTCGAAGAGCGCGCTGTCCCGCCATTGCTCGACGGCTTCAACCTTCGCCATGGAGCCGCTCCGGCGCGCGAGGATGGCGGAGTTGGCATCCACGCAAAAGCGGCAGCAATTGATCTGGGACACCCGCACGGTCACGAGCGGCCTCAGCACAGGGTTGAGGGGGCTCTTACGCCGGTCCAACACGCCGAATAGCATGGCGACCGCCATAAAGAGCTTGGGAACACGCCCCCACACCAATCCAGGCTTCAGCACTTCCCCGTATTTTCGCCGCTGCTTCCAGAAGAAAGGCCGCAAATACCACGGGTAGGACGGTAACGGTTTCTCGGCTACACGCATCGGAAGTTTTCCTTTCGTTAACGATGGAGCTTTACAGGACAATAACCTAACAGTTCCATTTTGTGCGGCGTGGGTTCTCCAAATCCCGCTCAGCCAACAAAACTGAGCCGGCTCAGCGACTTGCAGAAGCCCCTTGGCCGAGGGTGAACCTGCCTAGCATCGCTGTATAGAGCTCGAAATGCTCGGTATTGTAATCGGTTACGGCAACAAAGGGGACCTCTTGTTCATTTCTGCAAGTCGCTCAGCTCCTTGCCGAAACTTGGTGTAGAGGTAGAGGCAAGCGCCGATGAGGGACGATTGCGTCAGAGAACACAAACGTGGCGCTAGGCAAGTTTGCGCGGAAGTTTGGCATGATCTCCGTAGAGCGCGGCTCGGTCTCTGAAGGGACCGCGTTGTAGCCGATAGCAATCGGCGTTACGGGAATACAATTCTATGCGAGACTGGTTTACTAAATAAAACCGATATAACATTCTTTAAAATTACAACATGACTAAAATATTTAACATGAAATACAAATATGTCACGCAGAATAACTATATATGTATCTCTGGCGTTTGACATGGGGAAGCGATACGGGGTACGATTCATCTAACAGGCTGCTAACCTGATGTAGGTGCGCCTGTTACAGGCGCCATGACAGACCCGCAAAGACGAGGTTGGAAAGGGGGTACCAGGGTTCCCCACCCGAAGTGAGAGACTAGGTGATCGAGTAAGCGTGAAATGGAGAGAAGCCAACCCAAGGGCCGGGCAAGGACCCGGCTAAACCAAGCCACGAAAGTAAGGAGTTAACAACAATGCAGAGTCGAACCAAGGGATTCACCCTTATTGAGTTGCTGGTGGTTATCGCGATCATCGGCATTCTGGCCGCCATTCTTTTGCCTGCTTTGGCGCGGGCGCGGGAAGCGGCCCGGCGCGCGAGTTGCGCCAACAATCTGCGCCAGTTTGGGCAGATCTTCGCGATGTACTCCAACGAGAGCCAAGGGGAGATGTATCCGCCGGGACAGCAATCTTACCTAGGATTTGCATCTGAGTTTATGGGCGTCAGGGGCAACGCGCTTTATCCGGACTACTGGACGGATGTCAACATCAAGACGTGCCCTTCGGACAGCCGCGCCTTCTCCGACGAGTTTGGCCTCGAGGACGATCTGGGAGAGCAACTCCAGGAAATGACGCAGCACCAGCAACAGGCGAACATTTCGGACACGTTCGAATGCCGCCGGGTGAACGACGCGTTTCTGTCTCATCCCGTATCGTATATCTACATGGGATACGCGACCCAGACGACCTCCCAGATGGTGGACGTTGCCGATGGCTGGCATAATTGGGTCCACCTACTTGAATCCAGCAGCGGCATAGATGGAGGCCCCGCCTCCGATTGCTGGGGTGAGGAGACCCCGTTCGGAGGCATTGAGTACTTCATGGAGAAGGGCACGGAGGACTTGCCCGCCGCTGAGAACCGGGATGCCGGAGGCCGGCACGTAGATTACGACAACTACTTCCTCGATGACGATGGCTCGCCGTTGCGGGACAGCTATCCCCAGTTGCGGGACGGGATTGAGCGGTTCTTCATCACCGACATCAATAATCCAGCCGCCGGGGCCGAGGCCCAGAGCAGCATCGCGGTAATGTGGGATGCTTGGGCAACCAAAGGTGAAGTAGAGGGCACGAGCATTAAGCGCGCGGATCCCATTACCTTTAACCACATACCGGGCGGCAGTAACGTGTTGTACATGGATGGTCACGTCGAATTTGTGCGATTCAATCAAGACTATCCCATTGAATGGCCAAGCGGCGATGAGGTGCATGAGAATGCCCTCGCCCGAGAAGCCCATAAGGTGGTAGGCAGCATGGGCGGCGCAGGCTAAGGCCACTCCCCCCCTGCCGTGTTTGTGTGTGTTCGCACACAAACCCGTACAGTAACCGAGACTAAAAAGGCCGGTCCCGTTTCGAATAGCGAAGCGGGACCGCCTTTTTTTGTATGGGAGGGAAGAAGGATATAATGATGCGCACAGAGGAGTAGTGGTGATGAATCTGAAGTGCACGGTCCGGTACGAGGGGACCGAGTTTGCCGGTTGGCAGACGCAACCGGGAGAACGCACGGTGCAGGGGGTGCTCGAGGAGGCGCTGGCCGTGATTGCGCAGGGGCCCGTCCGGATTCATGGGGCGGGCCGGACCGACGCGGGCGTGCATGCCTTGGCGCAAGTGTTCTCGTGTCAGTGGCCGCGCGGGGATGTCGAGCTTGACCGGGTGCGCCGCTCCCTGAGCCGGATGCTGGGACCGGTGATTCGCGTGGAGGCGCTCGAGCGGGTGGACGAGGCGTTTCACGCGCGGAAGTCAGCCGTGAGCAAGCGCTACGCGTACACCCTCCACCTCGGCCGGGAACCGGATCCGTTCGCCTGCCGGTACGCCTGGACGGTCCCCCCCCAAGTGGATTTGGAAAGAGCGGCTGACCAATTGCGGCGAATCGAGGGGACGCACGATTTCGCCGGGTTTCAAGGCGGCAAGAGCAGCGTCACGGACACGGTGCGCACAATCCATTCCGCGCGGCTGCTGGAAGGCGGCGTCATCGGACCCAGGGACGCCGCCGGGCTCTACCGGATCGAGTTACACGGGGACGGCTTCCTGTATAAGATGGCGCGGAACGTGGTGGGCGCCGTGGTTGATATTGCTCGCGGCAAATTGCCCGCATCCGCGTTGGACGAGCGTTTTGCGGCCCCCGCCCCTTATCTTGGTCACACGGCGCCCGCCCACGGGTTGACGTTGCTGGAAGTCTTGTACGAGTGATGGTCCACAACCAGCAACAGGCCGGCTCTCGTTCTGTTCCACATGAGCGGCTTGCGGATGAGGATGAAAGGCCCGCTTTTTCATCACAATCGATTACACTCCCCGTAAATTCCGGGCGCGGTCCAGCAATTCCCAGCGAGATTTGTCCTCTCCGAGGGGACTTCTACAATCCCTGACGGAGGTTGCTTTTGATTCCAGGCCCCCAATCATTGCACAATAGCGCCTCCCTTATGTTTGGGGCGCCATCCAGTGATATCCCGCCGGGGACACGGCTGGGGCTTTTCCCCCGCTGCTTTCCTCACGTTTTGGGTATTTGATGCAACCATTCCGGACTTAAGCAGTGGGTTCGGTTCAACCAATTACAAGGACAAACGGGGTGCTTTACGCCATAATTTCCGATATACACGCGAATCTTGACGCCTTTGAGGTGGTGCTTGACGCCATCGACGCTCGAGGGGTGGATCAGACGGTCTGCCTCGGGGACGTGGTGGGCTATAACCCCAATCCCAACGAGTGCGCCGACATCATCCGCGAGCGGGAGATCCCCACGATTTGCGGCAACCACGACGCCGTGGCGTGTGGCCGGGAGGATCCCCTGGGTTTCAATCCCGTGGCCCAAGCGGCGGCGGAATGGACTCGCGAGACCTTACGGGAAGACAATAGGATTTGGCTGCGGGAGTTGCCGGATAGCCGGGTGTTCAGCGATTTCTTTGCGGCTCATGGCTCGCCCGGCGACCGCGACCAGTATTTGTTCTCGTGGCAAGACATCCTCCCTCACATCCCGGCGCTGGAACGCCATGAGCTGAGCCTCTGTTTCTTTGGCCACACGCATAACGCGGGGATCTTTACGTCCAATGGCATGGGCGAACTCGACGAGACAGGCGTGTTCACGGCGGAAGAGGGCAAGGCCGTTTTCATCAATCCCGGTTCCGTGGGCCAGCCCCGGGATGGCGATCCGCGGGCTGGATTCGGGTTCTACGAATCGGATACCGGGCGGTTTGAGCAAGTCCGTGTGGAGTATCCCATCGAAAAAACCGCCGAACGCATCGCCAATAGCGGGCTGCCTGTGTTCCTGGGCGACCGGCTTTTCCTGGGCCGATAAGGAGCATCATTCTCATGCGTCAAGCCGAAATAAGCCGCAACACGGCCGAAACCCAAATCCAAGTCCACTTGAGCCTCGACGGCTCCGGCCAAGCCGATGTGCAAACGGATATCGGATTCTTCGATCACATGCTCAATCATCTCGCCCGGCACGGCGGATTCGACCTGCGGGTGAACGCGCAAGGCGATCTGCACATCGACGGTCATCATACCGTCGAGGACGTGGGCATTTGCCTCGGACGGGCGTTTTCACAAGCGTTGGGCGAACCCCGCGGCATCGCCCGCTATGGCCACGCGGTCACGCCCATGGACGAGGCCCTCGCCGAGGCCGCCGTGGACGTGAGCGGCCGGCCGTATTTGCATTTCGGCGCTGCGTTGCCCAGGACGTCCGTGGGCGGATTCGACGCGGAGTTGACCGAGGAATTCTTCCGGGCCTTCGCGATGAACGCACGCCTCACCGTTCACCTGGGGCTGCGGTACGGGGAGAATGCGCACCATTGCATCGAGGCGCTGTTCAAAGCCTGCGCCCGCGCCTTGCGCGCGGCCGTGGCTCGTGACGCCCGCGAAGAAAGCATACCCTCAACAAAAGGACAACTCGACATATGATCGCCATCGTCGACTACGGAATGGGCAATCTCCGCAGCGCCCAAAAGGGCGTGCAAAAGGTAGGGTATGAGGCTACAATAACAGACGATCCCGCGGTCATTGATGCGGCCAACGGCGTCATTCTGCCCGGCGTGGGCGCGTTCAAGGACTGTTTCGAGGGGCTCCGCGACCTTGACTTGATCGAGCCGGTCCGGCGCGCGGCGTTCAGCGGCCGGCCCTTTCTGGGCATCTGCATCGGGATGCAACTCATGTTTGAGGGCAGCGACGAAGGCGACGCGCCGGAGGGGCTGGGCATATTTAAAGGCCGCGTCGTGCGTTTTCCCAACGGCCGCGAAACGGGATTCAAGGTGCCCCACATGGGCTGGAACGCGTTGAGCCCGGTTTCGGAGCGCCCCAACCCCCTATTGGAAGGATTGTCCGCCAACCCCTTCGTGTACTTCGTTCACAGCTATTACCCCGCGCCCGACGATCCCGGCGTCATCCTCGCCGAAGCCCAACACGGCGTGCGGTTCGCGGCCATGTGCGGGCGGGACAAGGTGTTCGGCGTCCAGTTTCATCCCGAGAAAAGCCAGCGCGAGGGCTTGGCCCTGTTGCAGGCGTTTGGCCATTTGACCGAGGAGACCTCATGATCAAACACATCCTTGTGCCGACCGATGGAAGCCACGCCGCGTGGCTTGGCGTGCGATACGCCATCGCGCTGGCGAGCCAACACAAAGCCAAGCTCCACGGCCTTCATGTCGTGGACGTGAAACTTTTGGAAGGCCCGTTTCTCCGGGACATCTCGGCTTCCTTGGGGACATCTCCCTACGCCAATTACCGCGGCAACCTTTCCATGATTCTTGAGGAGCGGGGCAAAGCCATTCTCCAATCCTTTCGCGAGGCGTGTGAAACGGCGGGCGTGGATTGTGACACCATTCAAACGGCCGGCATCGTGGCGCATACCATCGTCGAACAAAGCGAACTCGCCGATCTTATCGTCATGGGCCGCGCGGGGGAGCATGACGATTGGCTCGACGGCCTCCTCGGCTCGGCCACCGAGGCGGTGGCCCGCAAGGCGCTTCGGCCGGTTTTGATTACGGGCGTAAACCACCCCGGCGGCGACCGGTTCCTCGTCGCCTACGACGGGTCCTCCCACGCCCGCGCCGCGCTGCAAACCGCCGCCAATATGTGCCACGAATGGGAGGCTCGCCTTCATGTGTTGTCCGTCGGGATGGACTACGGCGAACGGTGGCTCCAAGAGGCCCAAAAGTATCTTGAACCGCACGAGCTTGATGTGGAGTACACCGTCAGGGAAGGCGACCCGCGCGAAGTCATCGTGCGCCACGCCCGCGCCATAGAGGCCGATCTCCTCATCCTGGGGGCGTACGGGCACAGCAAGGTGCGCGAACTTCTGGTGGGAAGCACCACGGCGCACGCGCTCAACCACGCCCCTTGCCCGCTCTTGCTGGTGCGTTGACAGGGAGCACGATAACACTTAGCAATGAAGAAACAGGTGCGTTATGGCCAAGAAGCAACAGATTCAAATTAAGCGGGACGAGGATTTCTCGGAGTTGGACGAGGAAATGGACGAGGCCCTTCAGCGTCTGGAAGGGACGAACGGCAAAGTAGCCCATCTGCTCGAACGCTACGCCGAGGAAGGCGAGGCGGCTATCGCCCGTTTTCTGGGCGAAGAGGAGTCCGGCCCTCAAGATGAAGACGCGGCCTCCGCCGCTCCCGCTTCCCACGAAATCGGCGAAGCAGGCGCCGAAAACGAGTTGGACGAGCCCCCATCCGAGGCGAACAAGGCCGCCACTCAGCGGCGGGAGACAGAATCCTGATGCGCCTTGCCTCCGCGCCTCCCGGCTTCTCCTGTATCCTCTACTTCCCTGCCGTGGCGGCGCGTACGCGGGCGTCGGCGGCGCGCGTCATCTCCTTAAAACGAAGGAGGTGTTCGGGCGGCGTGTCGTAACTCACGCAGCCGCATCCCCATACGAAACGCGCCATCCCCCGCGCTTTCTCGGCGAGGCCATTAATCATCTTGTCCAGTCCACCCCAATCGGCCCGCTCAATCATCTTGGGATCCACGCTGCCGCGGATGATGACGGGGCTATCCCCAATGCGTTCCCGCATGTAGGCGATATCCGCCAGATAATCGGCGGCGACGAGCCCCGTGCCGCTTGCAATAAAGAAATCGATAAGTTGCGTGGTGTCGCCCCCAAGAATCACGGCGGGGGGAGGAATATCGTAGTTGGCGCGCACCGCGTCGATGACCCGCTTGTTGTAGGGAACCACATATTGTTCATAGGTGGGCGGATCAATGAGCGGCAGTGTCGCCCAGGACTCGAACAGATTGACGCTCGCTCCCAGCGAGGCAAACCGGCACGCTTGCTCCAAGGCCAAGGTGGCGGTTTTGTCCAATAGGGCGTGAACCTTGTCGGGGTCTGTGTACATGTCGGTGATGAGGTGTTCGAATCCGCGCAGCTCCGCCGCCTGCGAGAACGGCCCTCCCATACATGCATAAACCCATACGTCATTGCCTATCTCCGCCATGACGCGGTACACCGCTTCAACAATAAGCCCCAACCGGTTTTCCTCGTCCGGCTCGGGGATGGTGAGCGTGTGCGGATCGGCCTCCTGGTTCGCCAACGGATGGTGCGTTATGCCGGGTATGTGTTTCCCGTCTCCCAGCGACACCGTACAGCCGAAGGCTTCCGCCTCGATGTTATAGATGTCGATACCGACGGTCACGAGGTCGTGCTCGTATGTCCTGAATCCTGTAATGGCGGCCTCGGCCATGAGGTCAGCGCTGCGGCTCACCTCGCCGGGACTTTTGCCCAGCAGACGCGCCCCGTGTTCGTAGATCGAGGGAACAAAAGGCCAGTGGTCCACGGCTTGCCCAGCCCAGACCGCGTTCATGCGTTCAATCGGCTTCATCCCGAATCCTCCCCTAACAACTGGAGCATGCGCACTGGCAGCTACGCGCTGTCCAATGTGAGCCCCGCTCCCTTAGGGGGCGTGCTTTCCGCCCCCGTTTTCCCGTACGGAGCATGGTAGCCGTTGGCGGCTTTTGGACGCAACCACGGCAACACCGGGATGGCGCCGCCTCGCCTCAAGAGCGGGGGGCAGCGGAGTCCCGGGACGGCAGGCCGAGAGATTCGAAGCGCCACTCTTCCAGGGGCGTAAACCGATCGGGATCGATAGCTATCTGATAGCCGAACGGCGCGCCGAGCACGGAGTCAAGCGCTATCTCGCCGCCTCGAATCGTTAGAGAAGGGAATGCTCCGTTCGCTCTCTGGTGTCCATGATAGAGATCCCCGTGGCTGGCGAGCACCGCTTCTTGTACGTGATCGGGGAAGACGCTGAGACCGGGGAAATAGTGGTGGCCGTTCATCTCCACGTGTTCCAGCCCGAGCACAGAGGTTACGGCGAGGTTTTGCAGCAGAGCGACAGGCCCCACGTTGGCCAAGTCTTCTCCGCTGAAGGCGTAGCGGCCCGCGGGATCTTGGCGGCGGCGTTGGACGGTGAGACAGGCGTTCGCGATGCCCTTGAAGACCCCCTTACAGTTTTTGTGGCTGGTTCCCGCGTACCCGCGTTCAAGCGCGTGGGGCAGGCTCTCGTTCTCGCCATCGGATTCGTCGATAATAATGGGTGGACGCTCCGGCCAGTTCGCGAAGGCGGCGGTGGCTTGCGCTGTCAACGCCACGTCGCGATGAAGGGGTTGCTCCAGAAACAGCAGTCCCTCCTTGAACCAGGCCGCGATGATGCTATCGCGTTGCAGGGTATCCCAAAGCGCGCGAAATCGCTCGATGTCGGTGAAGAACTCGTTGCCGTCCAGCGTGAAGGCGAACCCTCCGCATTCACGTTGAAGGACTTCGGCAACGCCCCGCAGCCGGTGAATGGCGGCATCGGCGTCGGCGGGGATCTTTATCTTGAAGTAGCGCAGGTCATACTGGCGGATGCACGCCTCCAATGATTGAGGCAGCCCGTCCTCCACGAGGCCCTCCGGCGGGATGTCGGCTTCGGTAAGGGGATCGGCCAATCCTACGGTGTGGCGAGCGCCCATGCGACGCGTGGGTTGCGCCGGTAACCAATCGCGTGGTGTTGAGCCCGCCAACTCGCCATGGACGCCGTCTAGCCGCATGCCCAAGGTGTTGTCCCGCACCGCCTGGGCCAAGGGCGTCTCGGAGGCGCGGCAAAAGGCGTCAAGAGCGGCGCGTTCCAAGAGGGACGTCCCAAAATTCCAGAGCAAGGCGGGATAGCCGCGTTGATTCCCCCAGTCTTTCTGGGCGTGGTAGAGCTGCAGCCACCAATCGAAGACGCTTTCCGCGGCGCCGATGCGGTGCGCGTGCGAACACGCCGCCTGAATGACCGCCATCATCTCGGCCAATTCGTTCTCAATGGTCTTATCCGGATCCTTAGTGAACCACTTGGGGGCGAGTCCGTCCGCGGCCAGACCCTCCACAAGGCGGCCGTTTACTTCAGCGGTCACACGGACGAAGAGATGCGGCAACGCCGTCAAGGTGACAATGCCGTATTTGAATGGCATGCGCGTCCACATGTTCACAACGTTTAAAGAGGTCTCTTTTACTTGAATCGTCATGGGGCCACACTCCGTTTGGTTTCGGCATCTTCTACGCGATAAGCCCGGGACAACCTATCAGAAAACGCCGCGCTAACTTGAAAAAGAGGGCTCAGCCGGCATCCGCCTGCATTTTGAACGCATGGGAAGTCATGCAACATCGAGGCATTTGGTTTTGCGCTGCGGACAATGAATCTCCGTCAAGGTCATGGGAGAACTCTATCATGTGTTCCGCTTTCAGGGCTACCGGCGCTTCGAGGGGCCTAGGTGAGAGAACCTTCAGAACTCCGGGCGATATGGAGCCTTCCATTCCCCTCCGTGGACCTTCGATGTTTGGACGGCTAACGGCCTGAAGACACGCCCCCTCGCCGCCACCGCCCAGAAAAGGCCTCCGCAGGCGGAATGTCCTCCGGAGGCCTTTTTCTAAGTGCTATGGTAATTGCGCCGAGGCGCGTTACTTCTTCTTCGCGGCGCTCTTCTTCTTGGTCGACGTCTTGCTTGTGGATTTGCTCGCCGCCTGGTTCTTTGTCTGGTTCTTGGCTTTGGCTTGGCTCCCCGTCTTACGCGGGTTGTCCAGCGCCGCGTGGGCCGCCGCCAACCGGGCAATGGGCACGCGGAAGGGACTACAGCTTACGTAGTCCAGCCCGGCATTGTGACAGAAGATAACGGAGTCGGGATCGCCGCCGTGCTCGCCGCAGATGCCCAGCTTGAGTTCGGGTTTCGTGGCGCGGCCTTTTTCAACCGCGGTGCGAACCAATTCTCCGATCCCCTCTTGGTCCAGGCTTTGGAACGGATCTTCTGGCAGGATTTTCTGATCGATGTAGTAGGGCAGAAATCCGCCGATATCGTCGCGGGAGAAGCCAAAGCCCATCTGCGTCAGATCGTTCGTGCCGAAGCTGAAGAACTCGGCGCGCTCGGCGATCTTGTCGGCGACGAGACACGCCCGGGGCACCTCGATCATGGTGCCGACCATGTAATTAAGCTTCGCGTTGTATTGCTTCGCCACGTCATCGGCCACCTGGCGAACCAACTGCTCCTGGTTGTTGAACTCATTCTCGTGTCCCACCAACGGAATCATGATTTCCGGATAGACCCGCACGCGATCCTTGGTCAGTTCCGCCGTCGCTTCCAGAATCGCCCGCACCTGCATCTCGGTGATCTCGGGATAGGCTATGCCCAGGCGGCAGCCGCGGTGACCCAGCATGGGGTTCAGCTCATGAAGTTGAGCCATGCGCGCCTTAATCTTCTCGGCGGGCACGTTAATCTGCTCGGCCAAGCCTTGGACCTGTTTATCGTCCAACGTGAGGAACTCGTGAAGCGGCGGATCGAGCAGGCGAATCGTGACCGGCTTGTTCTTCATGGCGCGAAGGATCTCCTTGAAGTCCTCCTTCTGATACGGAAGCAGCTTCATGAGCGCGTTCCGCCGCGTCTCCTCGTCATCGGCCAGGATCATTTCCCGGACGTGCACAATCCGCTCGGGCTGGAAGAACATATGCTCCGTGCGAGCCAGACCGATACCCTCCGCGTTGAAGGCGAGGGCCTGTTCCGCGTCCTCGGCCGTCTCCGCATTGGTGCGGACATTGATTTGGCGGGTATCATCCACCCATTTCATGAGCTTCTTGTAATTACGGTTCCGGGCGGGATCCGCCGGAAGCACGCCCACCTTGTCCGCGTAAATCCGGCCGCGGGTACCGTTGATGGACAGCCAGTCCCCTTCCCTAATGACGTGACCGTCGACGCGCAGTTCCTTCTCCCGGGCGTCAATTTCCAGGGCCGCTGCGCCGACCACGCAACACTTACCCCAACCGCGCGCCACCAAGGCGGCGTGGCTCGTCATGCCGCCCTTGGCGGTTACGATGGCTTCCGCTACATGCATGCCGTGTACGTCCTCGGGCGACGTTTCGTTCCGCACAAGCACGACCGACTTGCCTTGCTTGGCCCATTCCGCGGCATCGTCGGCGGTGAACACGGCCTGCCCCACGCCGCCGCCGGGTCCGGCGGGCAAGCCATGGGCCAATTCCTGGGCTTTCTTTTCGGCGTCCGGGTCCAACATGGGGTGAAGGAGTTCGTCAAGTTGGGAAGGTTTTACCCGCTTAATCGCTGTGTTTTGATCGATGAGTTTCTTTTCACACATCTCGACGGCTATGCGGATGGCGGCCACGCCGGTGCGCTTGCCGGCCCGGGTTTGCAACATCCACAACTTGCCTTCTTCAATGGTGAACTCAACGTCCTGCATATCTTGGTAATGCTTTTCCAGCTTATTCCGGACTTCCTCAAGCTCTTTGTAAACCTCCGGCATGGACTGATGCAGGGTGGGAAGATGTTTGTTATTCTCGGACTGACTAGGCTTGTTCAACGGATAAGGCGTCCGGATGCCCGCGACCACATCTTCGCCTTGGGCGTTGACCAGCCATTCGCCGTAGAATTGATCCTCGCCGGTGGCCGGGTTGCGCGTGAACGCCACCCCCGTAGACGAGCTGTTGCCCATGTTCCCAAAGACCATGGCTTGCACGTTGACCGCCGTGCCCCACTCCTCCGGGATGCCTTCGATGCGGCGATAGTGCACGGCGCGCTTACCAAACCAAGATTGGAACACCGCGCGAATGGCGCCCGTAAGCTGCTCCATGGGATCCTCGGGGAACGACTTGCCCAAGGTCTCCTTAATGATCTTCTTGTATTCGTCGCAAAGCTTTTTGAGGTCTTCCGCGTCCAGATCCACGTCCTCGGTCACGCCCTTGCGCCGCTTCATCGTCTCCATGGCGTGCTCGAGTTTTTCGCGCACCGTCTCGCCTTCTTCCGCCTCGACACCTTGGGCCTTCTCCATGACGACGTCCGCGTACATGGTGATCAAACGGCGATAGGCGTCGTAGGCGAAGCGTTCGTCTCCCGTCTTTTCGATGAGCCCCGGCAACGTGTCTGGCGACAAGCCCACGTTGAGCACGGTCTCCATCATGCCAGGCATCGACATGCGCGCGCCGGAGCGAACGGAAACCAGCAGCGGGTTCTTGGGGTCGCCGAACTTCTTCTTCATCGCGCGCTCGACCTTGCGCAGCGCCTTGTCAATCTCCTCGGTCAACTCCTTCGAAAGCTTCCCCCCGCTCTCGTAATACTCCGTACACATCTCCGTCGTGATCGTGAATCCGGCCGGCACCGGAATTCCGATGTTCGCCATCTCGGCAAGGTTGGCTCCCTTGCCGCCCAACAACTCCCGCATGTTTCCCCGGCCTTCGGCTTTCCCTCCGCCAAAGAAATAGACCCTCTTTTTCGCCATGTTCGGAATCTCCTTGTGATGTTTCCCCACCCGTGATGACTAGCTGTGGATTAAGCGTGGGCGCCCCCATCGCTGTTGCTTAACAAACGTAGGTAAGGCCACCCCCTGCCTTGTTCGGAAGTAACGTGGATACGCGCGGATCATACATATGGATCATGCATCGATACGGGACTATACAAAAGACGGAAGCGTTGTTCAAATCATGGTATCACGGCGCCCCGGGACTCCCGCTGAAGAGCGCCTCCGGAAAGGCGCCGTTCGAAACGCATTCCCCAGATTCGGCCGCTCCAAGATCGCCGTTCCCGCTTCACCACACGGACCATGCGCCGCCTCCATCCCCTCCATGCTCCATGCGCAGGGGTTCGCGTTACTTCGGTATGTGCCGAGAGTTAATCGCGCTTCTGCACGCCTTGAAGAGCCGCTTCAATCTCAGGCCATTCCAGCGCCTGCGGAAGCACATCGTTCGCCGCGGCCAACGCAGCGCCAACGCCCGCCGCCTGGCCAAGCTGGGCCGCATAACCGGTGATGCGGTAACTGCCGTGAGCATGGAAATCGCCGCTGATGCAACGCCCCGCCATGAGCAAGCCATCCACATCCGCGGCGATGAGCGCGCGGAACGGAATGTCGTACGCATCGACGGAGACCCGGTAAGCGGGCCGGCCTTCCCGATCATCGGGAGGCCACAGATTGTGCACGTTCACCCCATGCCGCGCCTCGCACACGGCGTCCTCATGCCGCGTTCCGTTCTCGAGATCTTCCCTAGTAACCGTATAGTGTCCCCGGATGCGCCGGCCCTCGCGTATGCCAATGTGTTCGGCCGTGGCGGCGAGGCGCAAGTTCTCCCACGGATGGCCGAGGCTTCGCAACGCCTTCACAATATCCCACACCTCACGCCGGCCTTGCATGGTTCCCTGGGTAATCTCATCGGCATCCGTTACCAAGCCCCCGTACTCCTGGTTCGCCATCAGCATGAACATGCCTTCCCGCAGATAGAACAGGCGCGGACCGCGGTACGAAGGTGAGACGCCGCCCTCTTCTATCGCGTCCAGCAGATTCTGGACGGGACGCTCGCCGATTTCCTCGCCCAATTCCCGCACGTAGGGCCGCACTTCTCCGGCGTCGATTCCTGTGACGACGGCCAGCATGCTCCAGGGCTGCGTCCTGCCATCCTCGGGGTCGCCAATCTCATGGCGGCATCCCGCAAAGGCGGCGGCATCGCCATCCCCCGTGCAGTCAATGAACACCTTGGCGGGCCACGCTTCCCGGCCGGACTTTGATTCCGTGACCACCATGCGGACCCGCTCATCCTCGTCCTTCACGGCGGCGGTGACGCGCGAGTGCAACCGAACGCCGATACCTTCCTCGCGGCACATGTCTTCCAAGGCGACCTTCATGGCCTCGGGATGGTACGCGAGGTTGCTGGGATACTCATACGCCCACCCCATGCCTTCAAGCCGCGCCCGCAGTTCCTGAACGGGCTTGTTATCCACGGGATATATCCAGCTCAATAATCCCGAGGTCCAGATACCGCCCAAGCATCCATTGTTCTCGATGACACGGACACTTGCCCCAGCCCGGGCCGCCGCAACGGCCGCGCATATCCCCGCGGGCCCAGAGCCGCACACCAGCACATCGACCATCTCCCGGACCGGGATGTCCCGTTCAGGCTCAACGTGCGTGTCTCCGGCGCGAAGCCCTTCAACCTCGGGGGCCCCCGCTCGGACCGCGCGTCCCCTGATCGCCAAGGCGGCGGGAATACCGGAGGCCCCCAACAGGAATGTCCTGCGACGCATGACTACTCCTTTCCTCTGGCCGCCCCGCTTGCGTGTAAACCGGCGAAAGACAGGGCGGACAGGTTGTTTCAGGTCACTTCGCCGTAACGGGGGCCAAGCTCTTCGGCCAGCTTCTCCCCATATTCAACGATCTCCTCCCGTTCCGTATCGGAAAGCCCTTCATACGCGAGGGCCATCTCCACGTTATCAATAGCTTGCTCCACGTTGTAGGGACCGACCACCGCGCACGCCACGCCCTCCAAATCAAGGGCATAACCCAAAGCCCGCGACAGATAGTCGGGATGGGTGGCGCATCCCACATAGCCTCGGGAGTGATACGGAAAACCACCCCGAATGCCCGCGAAAACCTTCATCGCCACCACGCCCACATCGCGTTCGCGGCAGGCCGGCAACACTTCGCTCTCGAACTCGTAGACATTACGGTCGGCGAAATTCAATACCGTCATGACCACGTCGATTTCGCCGGTCTCAAGCATTTGGAGGAAACGCGAACTCCGCGCATGACCGGAAAGGCCAATGAACCGAATCTTTCCGGCCTCCTTCTGCTTCACCAGATACTCCAGAATCCCGTCATCAGCCAGGACCCGATCGATATTCTTACCGCCGATGTGATGGATATGGCAAAGGTCGACATAGTCGGTATTCAATAACCTTAGGGATTCATCCAGTGACTCTTCCGCGCCGTCGGCCGTCTCGGTCCAGCACTTCGTCACGAGGAACAGATCGTTGCGCCGCTCGGGAATGATATGCCCCAAGGCTTCCTCGGCGTTGCCATAGATGCGACCCGTGTCAATGTAATTCACGCCGCGATCCATGGCCGCGGCAAACACCCGTTCCGCTTCCTCCACATCCGGCGGACCTTCTCCAACGGGCGCCGTGCCCAAGCCCAAGATGGAGACTTCTTCCCCGGTGCGCCCCAGCACCCGCGTGGGCAACGGCTGGTCGGCGGCTTGCGCAGCCGCCGCTGGCCAGCCGCCCGGCCAGCCCGCCTGGGCGACTAGCCCAGCGCCCAAGGCGCTCATGCCCGAGCGCTGCAAGAATTGGCGCCGTGTCACCGCGCTGCCCCGAACCTTGGTCCGTTCACTGTCTTTCCACATGTCACTGCCTCCCTAAATCCGTGGGGAGGAGAGCAAAAGCCCTCCCCCAGGCCAATCCCTTAACTCGGCGCGTAATCACTAAACTGTTCCAGAAGGATCTCCGCTGTCCACCGCGCGCTAAGGCCCACCAAGTCGCTGCAATCGCCATGCTCCCGGGCGTCCCGGCACAAGACAGTCCCCCAACGGTCTTGATAGCGCACGGCCAGCTTCTGAATAAGGTTGTGGGCCAAATCCCGGCTCGCAAAGTCCTCACCGCCGCAGATATACCCAATCACAATCCCCGCCCCCGTAAAACACCCACAACTCAGTTCCGAGCCCGGCGCCGCGCCCGCATCAAGGCATGTGGCGGCTCGAAACAGCCCGGGGTGATCGGGGACCATGTCCAGCGCTTCTTGAAGGGCTCTCACTGTGCAGCGCGCACAGCCCCCATGCTGCCGGTGATGCTGCTCGCCAAGTTCATGGGCTTTTTCGAGTATCGCCTCGGGATCTTCCTCGAGTTCAAGCTGCGTGCTCTCGTCGTAGATCTGAAAGTCATCCGCCGCGTGCCCAGGATTCTCTTCACCCGAGGCCGCGCTACTCGCCAAGCTCAACCCCAAACCGGCGCCAGCCGTCAGAAGGAACCGCCGCCGGGCGAAGCAGGGGCTTCCGGCGGCCGATTCCGCACTACCTTTCACCACGCGCTTCCCGCTGCCTTCTTCATTCGTGTCGTTCGTCATGCGTCCTCTCCTCGCGCCTTTCCGTATCATTGCGGTTTGGGGGAATACACGATTCTCCGTCATTCACGATTCGGCGATCTCATTTTAGAACCACGCAACGTAGGGTTGATTATAGTACACCCCGTCGCAAGGGGTCCATACTTTCAATGCAGTGGGCCGGCCGCCGGCTATTCCTACAGAACAAACGCAAAAGCGGGACATGGCCGCCAAAGAAGACCATGTCCCGCGCAAGATCGTAATCTCTTTCTTGACTCTTCTTGATCCCTACTCGCCCAGAGGAATGTCCTCGGGCCGCATGTCCGGCTTGTACTCATCCCCAAAGCCGGAATCGTTGGGATCGTACTCATGCACGAAATCCACGTTCAAACCGTCCTCGGGAATCTCGTCTTCCATGCCCAGCGCCCAGAAAATGCCATTGACGGACAGCTTACGCATAGACTCCTCGAAAAAGTCAAAGGGATGCCCCAGGGTGGTAAAGAAGACACGGCTATCGCCTTCCTCGCCCTCATAGGTGTGGGTCCAGGCGATAGCATGGGGATCGCTGAAGTGTTCTCCACCAGCCTCGGCCCCCTCGACGGCGCGACCGTAGAGTAACGGCTCCGCGTTCTCGTGCAAGCGCCCCTCGGAATCGTAGAGCCAACTCCGGGCGTGAAACGGCTCGACTCCATTCAAAACGGGATGGTCTTCGCGATCCTCCTCAAGGAAGACGTCGGTGGAATTCTCGTGACCGTGATGGCTGATCCAAGGCAGACCAAAGACCTCGTGGGGCCATTCGCTATCCATGTGCTGATTAGGGTGATCCTCCCCATATCGAAACGCGTGGGTCGCGGTGCGGAATCCCGCCATGGGACGGCCAGATTCGGCGAAATCCACGATGTATTGAAGCTGGTCATCGGGAAGCTGCCGGAAGCGGGTGAACATGACCATCATATCGGCATCCTCCAAAACCTCTAACCCCTCAATATTCTCCGTCTGGTTGGGGTCAATCACGCCGTCGGTCAGCGCATAACACACGCTCACCTCAAAATCATGATGCACGTTAAGGATCCGCGCCAGCATAGGCATGCTCTCTTCCGAGCGGTATTCCTCATCGCCCGTCACAAACACCACGTGAGGCCTGTCCTCGTCCTCATCCTCGGTTTCGGCATCGGCTTCGGCTTCGGCAACCGTGGGAATATCGGCGGGATTACGCGTGGCCGGCTCACCCTCCGCTGGCAGTTCATCCGAGTCTGGCGCCGGAATGGTGACCTCGCCCGTGGCGGCCCATTCGGCGCCGCGCTGGAAGGCGGCCTGGAAGCCGAGACCATGCATCGCCTCCACGCCGTGACCAGGCGCGGCGTGAAACACACGGCCGCCGCCGTATTCAATCGTCATCAACTGCGGTTCGTGGCGCCCGGAATCATCCGACCACGCGGTGGCGAGAATGGTAAGGTTCTCCGCCGGTCCCCGGAGCCTGTTGTAGATCTCGTCCTGGGGATGCATCCACCTCTCGGGTAGGTCCTCCATGATTGGGTGGTCTGGCTGACGGGCCTGGAGGGCAAACTCCTTTTGCGGCCCATGCGCGCCCCCCCGCCCTGGACTATCGTCGCGAACCAACTCCTCGTCTTCGTTGTAGTAGACATAGGGGCCGTGCCCCTCATCGCGGCCGCCCCAGCCACCAAGACCAATAATGCGATTGTACGCTTCCCATTCCGGGAACGAGTTGTCGGCGGCGTGAACCACCACGACGCCGCCGCCGCCGTCAACGTACTCCACGAAGTCCTGCTGGGTCTCCTCGGGCCACGGTTCGCCGTTGTAGTTGAGCACGACGACTTGGTAATCCGCGAAGGCCGGCCGGAACTCCGATACATCGTCAGCCGTGGCGACGTCCACGTCAAAGCGGCCAGTATTCGCGAGGATCTGCTCCATCACCGGCGTGGTGGCCTCCCAGTCGTGGTTGTTTTGGCCATCGACAATCAGCGCGTCAATTGAATCATTGGCCATGCCGGGCGCCGCAAGCAACAACAGCGCCGCTAGCAGGGTCATGATTCTCGAGAAACACTTCATCATTTCTACTCCCTCCCTATTCCGTGTTGGCGTCAACTTACTCAATCACCAATGAAAATACGTCCATCTTCGTATTCCCTGATACATTCAAAACTAGCATGGTGACGCTCCCCTTTTCCAACTGGCCTCAATAGAACGCCCAGCTTAGACTTGTTGATAGGGCTCCTTGTTGTTGACAGCCAATGTGCATTCTCTTGGAGGTGACATGGCCTTCTAGGCCATGAATCACGAGCTGGAAGCCCGCGCCACGTCACGGCCAAGACAAACCGAATCAAGGCTGCCCACAATTCTGGGATGGGCCGAGTACTCAAGCTCGAAACGCGCGTTAGCGCGCCTATCGGAAGGCCTGCGTTTCATAAACAAAACACTGAGGCAGCGGCGGCGAAGCGCCTTATAACGCCTCGCCGGCTATCTCAAGCACTGCCCGCGCCACCACCGCTGGCGTCCTTTCATCCGTGGCGACGCTGTAATCCGCGGCGGCGGCGTAGAGCGGGTTACGCCGGACAAGCACCGCGCCAATCTCGTCGAGAAATGACCCTTGGCCCGTAAGCGAGGGGCGATTGACCGTGTTGCGAAGGCGCCGCGCGATGGTCTCCTCCGACGCCGTCAGCCAAATAACCACGCCATTCTCGCGCAAGGCCGCCACGTTCTCTTCGCGTTCCGGGGCGCCGCCGCCCGTGTCGATCACAAGCCCGTCCCGCGCCGCCGCCCAACGAATCACTTCCGTCTCCAGATCGCGAAACGCCGGCCAGCCCGCCTCCGCCACGTAGCCGGCTATACTTTGGCCCAGGCGCGCCTCGATTTGGGCGTCCGTGGAGATAACCCGTCTTCCCGTGGTCTTGGCCAAGTGCGCCGCCACGGCCGACTTCCCTGTTCCCCGGTAACCGATGAGAACCAGATTCACGGCGCCTCACACCCCAAGGCCTCGTACGCCTTTCTCTTCATCATATCCGCGGGCGCGCCGAATCCCGTCCAGCGCTCGAATTGCAGCACGGCTTGGTACACCAACATGTCAATGCCAAAGACAAGCCGGCATCCATTGGCGTGGGCGTCACGCAGCAGCCGCGTCCAATGGGGGCGGTACACCATGTCGAAGACGACGTGCTCGGGGCGCAGCAAATCACTCGGAATAAGGCTCGCCTCGATATGGGGCTCCATGCCCACCGGCGTGCCTTGAATAATGATTGAGCACTGCTGAAGCGCGGCCTCCAGGTCTGTATCGAGACTGCCGCCCCGGACGTCCGCCGAGGTCTTCGCGCGAATATCCCGGACAAGGGCGTCCACCTTGGTGGGGGCACGGCCGAGGATGGTGACCGAGGCGGCACGGCCCATCTCCGCCATGGCGAACGCCACCGCACGCACGGCGCCCCCCGTCCCGAAGAGCGCCACATGCTCGCCCGCCGTCTCCACCCCCTTTTCCGTCATTGCCTGCAACGCGCCGGGGCCGTCGGTCGAGAAACCCACGAGCCGATTCTCTTCGTGGACGATGGTATTCACGCTTCCGATGTGTTGCGCCATCGGCTCGATAACGTCGAGATGCGCCATGACGGTCAACTTGTGCGGAATCGTCACGCTGAGTCCCCGGAACGAAGGAATCGCGCGCATGCCCGTCAAACACCCCGCCACGTCTTCCACGCGGAAGGCGAGATACACGTAGTTGGCGCCAATGGCCTCGAAGGCGCTGTTGTGCATAAGCGGGGAAAGAGAGTGGGCGACGGGATTGCCGATAACCCCGCAGAGTTGCGTCTGCGTATCAATTGTGGTCATGGTGTTCCCCTACGCCTAACCCGGAGGCCATCCCAGCGGACGCCCGCCGAGGATGTGCAAATGAACGTGAAACACCGTCTGGCCGCCCCACTCTCCACAGTTCAGCACATATCGGAAGCCCTTTTCCGGCAAGCCCTCCTCGCGGGCGATGGCGTTGGCCCGCAGAAGCAATTGGCCGAGCAACTCCGTGTGCTCCTCGCCCGCATCGGTAATCGCGGGGATGTGTTCGCGAGGAATGACAAGGATGTGGGTTGGCGCGCCGGGATTGATATCTCGAAACGCATAGAACGTATCGTCGGAATAAACCTCTGTCGAGGGAATTTCCCCCTGAAGAATTTTGCAGAAGATGCAATCCGAACTCATAGGCGCCAAAAACCTTTCTATAGATTTGCGATGACTATCCCGGTCATCCGCGCGTGGCGAAAGACAAGGACCTTGGTTTGGATGGCGGCGCCCCGGCCTGTGCGGCCCTACCCGGCCCCCTGGCGAGATTTGATGCGCCGGCTAGGCGCGCGTCCCCAAACACCTGCTTTCGGAAAACATTATGAGTCAAACGAGACCGCACAAGCAAAATGTCCACCGGCGCCAAGCAAAGAAAATCTCCAGCCTTTTCCATTCAACCCCCAATCGCCGGATAGGAGTTCGCAAGAACCGTATCGCCGCCTTCCAGGC
>JBKHFO010000012.1:0-31708 GCA_046540175.1 Candidatus Hydrogenedentota bacterium | reverse complement strand
AGCCCTATTAGGGACCCTGAGTAAAACGGACTAACAGCACGTAAAGGGGAGCAGGGGGACTAGGCGCCGTGCCGCAATAGCGGCCTTAGTGAAAGCAGGGAGCCCGATTGCGGCGCTTCCGGCATGAAGAGCTGAGTGCGACAACGAGGTTTTGGCGCTGTGGCGGGAGACATGAGGTTGCACATCGGTTGGTATGTGTGGTACGAATAACGAAGAAGGGTTTGAAGGGCGAGGCGCTCAGTGCGCCTGGCCGGACGATCCTTCCGTTTTCCATGGCTAATTCGATGCATAAAACGCGCCTGCTGCTCCCACTCCTCCATCGTTAGAGGAAGGCGGGCCACTTATGCCTCGAATTACCTGATCAATAACAACCGTTCAGGTTGGTCAATATAGAAGTGAGGCCGCGGACCAGTAGATGGGCCGCGGCCTCACGCGCATTTGAAGGGTTTGGTTACTCGGCGTCGGGGTCGGGCCCCAAGGAAACCACAATGTCTACTTCACCGGGGAGCATGACTTCGTCGTCCGGGTCCGGGTCTTGCTCAATCACCTCGCCTTCGGCGATATCCTCGTCGAATTCCTGTGTTACCTCGCCGACGCGGAGACCAGCGGCCTCTATGGCGTCTTCCGCTTCGTTCTGGGCTAAGCCAATCACATCGGGCACGAGAACAAAGCCGCCTTCCGCATTTCGGAGGTAGGGGTAACTCTCACCTTGTTCAATGTCCCATACGTCGGCAAAATCCCAAGCGGGCTCCGCTTCGGTGTAGGCGGCGCGGCGCACCATCTCGCCTGTCGTGCGTCCTTCTCCGCCGGCTGAATAGTTCTGGCCTGTGGTGCGAGTGTTCCAGAAGCTGGCCTCGACTTCGCCGCCCTCGTCTGTTCCCACCAATCCGCCGATCTGGGACTCTCCCTCGACGGCGCCGGTGGCGTAACTCTTCGATACCGCGCCGCCTTCATTCCGGCCCAGCAAACCGCCCACTTGGGATTCGCCGGTTACCGCGCCGGTGGCGTAGGTGTTCGACATGGAGCCCAGCGTATTCCACCCAACCAAACCGCCTACTTGGAGTTCCCCGGTGACGGCCCCCAAGGCATAGCTTTCCGCTATGGTTCCTTCCACCTGATCGCCCACGAGACCGCCGGCTCCGCTTCCTCCTTCCACCACGGCCCGAGCGGAGCTTTTCTCTATCAGCCCGTCGTTCGAACCCACGAGGCCGCCGATAAACTGCACCCCCGCCACGGCGCCGTTGGCGAAACTTTCTTCTATCAAGCCGAGATTGGAACCCGCCAATCCGCCCACAGACTGTTGGCCTGTCACGGCGTAGTCTTCCAGTCCCACATTCTTAATGACGCCGTCTTCGCCGAGGACGCTGAAGAGGCCAACGCCGTTTCCGTCTGTCCGCTCGATGGTAAGCCCCGTGATAACATATCCTTGTCCATCCAACACGCCCTCGAACGTGTGGATGGGGTCGAACCCCCGGCCATCGTTCCAGTTCGCGGTGGCCGTGGCGTCAATGTCCTCTGCAAGGACATAGAAGCCATCAAGGGGATAGTCTTCGGTCCCGATTTGCTGTAATCGGTCGATGCTCGCAATGCGGGCGTCGGGCTCTATCGCCACGACAATGTCCACGGCGGTCCCTCGTTCAACCGTCGCGCCGAAAGAAGGTTCTTGTTCAAGGATGTCGCCGGCCGCAACCTTCCCGCTGGGCCATTCCTCAACCGTTCCGACAACAAGGCCGGCGTTCTCAATAGCGTTCTCCGCTGACGCTCGGTCCTGATTAACCAGTAAAGGAACCTGTACCTCCCCCGGCTCGGGCTGTTCCGGGCACCCGGTGAGAAAAAGCGAAAGCGTAACAATGGCTACAAGGAATTGCGCGCTTCTCGACAACGTGTTATTAAGCCACATGAAGTGTCTCCTTCGTAGGCGGGCTCTCCCCGCCAAGGCGCCCCACTGAAATTTACGTACCCCGTTGACCGCCGGGGCATTCCCAACAAGCGGCCTTTCACTAGCTATTCTTATAGCACAAACCAGACCAAATCTCAAAAGACCCTTTCGCTTGATTGCCGGGCCGATCTTGGAGAATTCTTTGGCAAAACCGGTATACTTGCGTCAAGAGTTTATCCAAGCGTCTCAGCGCCGGATGAGATGAGGCAGGTTGACAATGAAAGAAGGGACCATGGCTCGGGAAGAAACGCCTGAACACGCGAGTGCTGATTCGGGCCGGACCGCTGAACTTTACGCGTATCTGGATCGCTTTTTGGAAGGGACGGTCTTTGAATCGGGGTTGGCTGAAGCGACGCTCACGGCGTATGCCGAAGATTTGGGACGGTACTTGCGTTATCTGGGCGAACGCGGCGTGGAGGGCCTTGGCGCCGTAACGCGGGAGATCATTCTTGACCATCTCATCGCCCTCCGGCGGGAGGGGCTGTCGGCCCGCTCCACGGCCCGGCATCTTAGCGCCATCCGATGTTTTCATCGCTTCTTGCGGAACGAGAACTTTGTGGATCACGACCCCACGGCCGCCCTGGACACGCCCCGCATCAGCCGGCGGCTGCCCGTCGCGCTAAGCAAAGGCGAGGTGGACAGGCTGGTCGCGGTTCCCGATCGCTCGACCGCCCTCGGCGCGCGGGACGCGGCCATTGTTGAACTCGTTTATTCATGCGGGTTGCGCATCTCCGAGGCGGGCGGGCTCCGGCTGAAGCATCTCTCGTTGGACGAGTCCTGCGTGCGGGTGCGGGGAAAAGGAGGCAAGGTCCGCATCGTGCCTGTGGGCAAGCGGGCGCATGCCCTCCTAGGGGAGTGGCTACGTTGGCGGCCGTCGTTCAATCCGCCCCGTGACTGGGTGTTCACCAGCAGGACAGGCGGCCGGCTTAGCCGTGGGCGGTTGTGGCAGATCGTAAAGCATTATGCGCGAGAAGCAGGCCTATCCCACAAGGTTTCGCCGCATGTGTTGCGCCATTCGTTCGCTACGCATTTGTTGGACGGGGAAGCGGATCTCCGCGTGGTGCAAGAGCTGCTCGGCCACAGCGACATCAGCGTGACTCAGATCTACACGCATGTGAGCACCGATCGTCTTGGCCGCGCGCACCGGCAATTTCATCCCCGGGGCTAGATTGCTGTGTACGCTGGAGCCAACAGCCCAAAGTGACAAATCTACAGCGTGTGGCTTGACATGAGGCGCTATTCCTTATACGCTACACTATGGAGAGACACGGTATGCTCCGTGAGGGCGAAACTGGCCATGGACGAGGGCTCCGCCTATAAGGGAACCGCTGGGGCGGGGCGCGTCCGAACGCAAAAGGAGATATGCGTTATGAAGACCATGCGTAGCATAGCCCAACTCGTAGCAGTAGCAACGCTTGTAGCAATGCTCGGAGCGGCTTTGCCGGCTCAGGCCCAGGAGCAGGAGGAGCTGGAAGCCGCCGATCTAAGCGGCAACCATGTGGCGGTGCTGGTGGGCCAGGACTTCCAGGATGCCGAGGCGTTGATGCCGATGGCCTACCTGGCCAACCGCGGCGCCGAGGTGACGGTGATTGGCGTGGAGCCGGCGGTGCATCAAGCCTACAACAGCGATATTAAGGTGCGGGTTCAACAGAGTGTCACGGAGGTGTCGGTCGACGATTTCGACGCCTTGATCATTCCTGGCGGCGGCTCGCCGGAGTGGCTGCGTCAGCATGACAGCGCAGTTGACTTCGTCCGCGAATTCACCGAGACAGGGAAGCTTGTGGCCGCCATCTGCCATGGCCCGCAACTCTTGGTGACAGCGGGCGTGCTGGATGGAGTCCACGCCACGTGTGTGGGTGGCGTCTCGGATGAACTGGTGGAAGCGGGCGCCGAGTATGCCGATGAGCCCGTGTTGGTGGATGGGAACATCATTACGTCCCGGGTTCCCGACGATATCCCGGTTTGGAACGCAACCATTGAAGAAGCGTTGGCTGAGCAAAATTAGGGCGTCGGCTCAGGCAACCGGCGTTTCGCACAACCTGTTGGTTTCTTAAGAAAAGCGCGGTGCGTGTGGACACGCGCCGCGCTTTTGCTAGCATGGCCATGCCACCCTTGCCCTTACAGCGGAACCGCCGCCGCTATTCGAGTGAATGGACCCGATGCCTCACCAAAAACCTCTCGTTTCCGTCGTTCTGCCTGTGTACAATGCTTTTGCCGTGCTAGGAGAAGCCCTGGACTCTGTGCTGGGTCAGACGTGGGGGAACCTGGATGTGGTGGTGGTGGATGATGGCTCTACGGATGGTTCGCTTGCGGCGGCCCAAGCGTACGCGAGGACGGATGAGCGCGTTCGGGTGGCGGCTCAGGCGCATCAGGGTATTGTGACGGCGCTTCAGAGGGGGTGCGAAGCCGCGCGGGGTTGCTTTATCGCGCGAATGGATGCGGACGATCTCGCCGGCCCGCAACGAATCGCCCGCCAAGTGGAGCATATGGACGAAAACCCCGGCCAGGGCCTCTGTGGCGTCCAAGTTCGCATGTTTGGTCCCTCTGCTGGCAAGGGGAGGAAGCGATACGAACGTTGGATCAACAGCCTATGCGAGCAGGACGCCATAATTCGGGAACTCTTTGTGGAATGTCCCATCCCCCATCCAGCCTTTCTCATGCGGCGGCGGGCCTATGACGATGTGGGCGGCTACGTGGATCATGGCTGGCCCGAAGATTACGATTTGGTGATGCGTCTGTGGCGGCGCGGATACGGGTTGGGCAAGGTCGCCGACACCCTGCTCTCGTGGCGGGATACGCCAGGGCGGTTGTCCATGCGGGACGACCGGTATAGCCCCTATCAATTCCGGCGCCTGAAGCGGCACTACCTGTTCCAGAGTTATCTTGAGGGGAAGCGTCCGTTCGTTCAATGGGGCGCTGGCGAAGTGGGGAAGACGTGGCTGAAAGAGTGGCCTGAGGACCGCCGCCCAAGCGCTGTGGTTGACATCAATCCGCGCAAGATTGGCCGGTTCATCCACGGCCTCCGGGTGATCGCGCCCGACGAAATGCCCGCGGCCGGAGAGCGATTCGTCATTATAGCGGTCGGCGCGCCCGGGGCCCGGCCCGAGATTCGGGAGTGGCTTGCTTTTCATGGATATCGGGAGGGCGAGCATTACTTGTTTGTCGCCTAGCCTAGGCCGGCAGGCTTGGACTAGGATGGGCGCACGCAATGCGATGCCGGCGCATGGCGCCGGAAGCCATGTTCCCCCGGTGTAGCAGCGGGGGCCGAGAGGACTGGCCCGGCTCCGGTGTGTTATGGACTGTAAACCTTTTCCCTTGGGAGCGCGTTTTTGCCAGTGGACCCTGAAAAGCAGACAGACGTGGGGAGGTTGAGTGATGAGGACCTCGCGCTAGCGCTCAAAGGCGGGAGCGACGCGGCCTTTGAGGAGATCGTGCGGCGTTACCAAGGGCGAGTGTATGCGGTCGCCTACCGCATCACCACCAACCGGGAGGATGCCCTCGATGTCACGCAGGAAGCGCTGCTGAAGGTGTATCAGAAGATTGATAGCTGGCAGCCGACAGGGGGATTTCTCCCTTGGATGTTGCGTCTCACCTCCAACCAAGCCATTGATCATTTGAGACGGGTCAAGCGTAAACGTCATCAAGAGCTTGATGAATCGGCCCTTAACGAATACGCGCTTGAAAATGAAGAAAGCGGGGAAGAGAACACCGCCAAGACGGTGTGGGCCAAGGAAATCGCCGACCGCGTGGATGAGGCGCTGGTGGTGTTGTCCCCCACCCAACGCGCTGTGTTTGTTATGAGGCACTACGAGGGGCTAGCGCTCAACGATATTGCCGAGAGTCTCAATTGCACCGTGGGCAGTGTAAAGGTCCACCTGTTTCGCGCCATGCGTAAGTTGCAGAAGGCCTTGCAGGACATGCGCGACGAGGAAAGCTGAGGAGAGAAGTGATGTTTCGCTGTTTGAAGGCGCGGGGATTGTTGGCGGCTTCTGTTTACGATGACTTGGCCGAGCAGGAGGCGCGCTGGTTGCAGGGACATGTGGAGCGCTGCGCTCGCTGCCGGAGGCGGCAGGCTGAATTGGCCGCGCTCAAGGAATACGTTCCGGTAAGCCGGCCCGTGTTGGGCGAGGATTTGCTTCCCGTCCTTAAGAGCCGTCTTTCCGAAATGCAGCGCCGAAGCGCGCCGAACGAAAAGAGGGTGGGGGCGCCCTCGCCTGGGCGGGAGTGGCGGCTGGCGGTTAGCGCTGCTCTGTGCGCGTTGGCGGTGGGGGTTTTTGCATGGCAAACCGCTGGGCCGGTAGGGCTTGGAAGCGCCGCGCCTGAAAGCCAGGAAACGTATGCCAGCAGTGTAAACGAAGAAGAGGCGGTGTGGACGCAAATGGAGCAGCGTCTCCAGGCGCGCGACTACACGGGGGCCTACCAGGTCGTTGAGGAAGCCCTTGAGAACGAAAACATGCAGCCCTGGGCCGCCGAAGCGCGGCTTATTCTCGCTGATTTGGCGTACGGCCACCTTCAATGGTACGACGCCGCCTTTGAATCCTACAGCGAAGTGGTGCAGAATCACCGGCATGTGCTCGAAGCGGACGAACGGCTCGCTGAGGTCGTTACCCGCTGGAATATGTTGGCCGAAGCGCGCAAGAACGATTATGCCTCGCTCCACGCCCTGCACGCTGCAACCGGAAGCGCCAGCGGCGATTTTGACGCATTGGAGAACGTGGTTGCGCGCTATCCCGGCACGTTTGTGGCGTCGGAAGCCGTGCGCGCCATGGCCCACCTAGCGATCGAGAGCGACGCCGGCGCGTTTCAGGACAATGGCGATAGGCTGGCGGCGCTCGGCGCGGCGCGTGAGCAGGCCCGCCATCCTATCGTGAAGGCCCAAGTGGATTATGAAATAGGTCAACATCACCTCACACAGAACGGAGATAAGGAGAAGGCCCGCGAGCTATTGGTGACCGTTTCGCAAAGTGATGAGGAGGCCTTGGCGGAGCGGGCGCGCACCAGTTTGGCAATGCTGCAGTATGATGCTGGCGCCCGATAGAGCGCTCGGACATTTCTACAGTACACGAACGATAAGGGAGCTTTCTCGCATATTGCAGGGTGGGTGGGTTTGTGATAAGATGTTGATATATAACGACTTTCAGTGTTTGGAGTATCGGTAGTGGCAAGTGTAAAAGCGTTCGAAAAACAATTAATTCGGGACAATGTGGTGGATGAGGAGCGCCTCAACCGCGCGCGAAGCGAGGCGCAGAAGTCTGGCGTGACGTTGCTGGATGCGCTTGTTCAGATGGGCTACGCTACGGAAGAGGCCTTGTACCGCAGTCTGGCTGATTTTTGCGAACTGCAATTCGTGACCCCTTCCAAAGCCGAGATCCCGGAAGAAGTAATCAACCAAGTCCCCTCGCGGTTCGCCAGTCATTACAATTTCGTTCCCATTCAGGAGCGCAATGGCACGCTCGTGGTCGCTATTAGCGACCCGTTGAATGCGCAACTTCTGGATGATATCCGCTTGGTTCTTAAGCGGCGGATTGACGCCGTGGTGGCCACGCCTGAGGAAATTGATCGGGCTAAGAAGACGCTTTATGGCGTGGGCGCCGACACGATGGAGCGGATCATCAGCGATTCGGAGGCCGACGGGACGGTTTTGAACCTGAACGCCTCGGCGGCGGGCGCGAACCTGGGCGACGATCAAGTGGACGCCTCGATCATCAAATTTGTCAACGAATTGATTGTAGAGGCCATCGATAGCGACGCCACTGACGTTCATATCGAACCCTTTGAAGACACATTGCGGGTGCGGTTCCGCATTGACGGGGTGCTTCACCAAGCTCCGACGCCTCCTTCAATCCGCGGATTTCATGCCGCGATTGTTTCGCGCGTGAAGATCATGGCCAACTTGAACATCGCCGAAAAACGTTTGCCCCAGGACGGCAAGATCTTGGCCACACTGGGGGACGGTCAATATGACTTGCGGGTGTCCATCCTCTCCACCCCCCACGGTGAAACGGTGAATATTCGTATCCTGAACCGTTCCACGATGTTCCTGACGCTGGACCAGCTTGGGTTCTTATCCGAGGATCTGGCGGGCTTCAACTCGTTTCTCAAAAAGCCTCATGGCATGATTCTCGTGACGGGCCCCACGGGTAGCGGAAAAACCACCACGCTATATGCCGCCTTGGCGAAGCTGAACAAACTCGAGCATAAGATCATTACCATCGAGGATCCTATCGAGTACCAGCTCCGGGGCGTTACGCAGATGCAGGTCATGCCCCAGATTGGGTTTGATTTTTCCACGGCCCTGCGCTCGATGTTGCGACACGATCCCGACATCATGCTTGTGGGCGAGATTCGCGACTACGAGACGGCCGAGATGGCCATTCGGTCAAGCTTGACCGGACACTTGGTGTTCAGCACGTTGCACACCAACGACGCCGCCGGCGCGGTAACGCGGCTCACCGACATGGGGGTCGAACCGTTTCTTATCGCCAGCACCATGATCGCTTCGGTGGCGCAGCGCTTGGTTCGCCGCATCTGTCCCCACTGCGCCGAGCCGTATACGCCTGAACCGGGTATGGCCGAGGAGATGGGGCTGACGCCCGAGCAATTGGAAGGCGCCAATTTGTTGACCGGCCGCGGATGCGATCGGTGCCGCTACACCGGATATCGGGGCCGGGTGGCCATTTACGAAATGCTTCCCTTTACCAACGCGGTGCGCGAACTGACCGTGAATCGCGCCACATCGACCGAGATCAAACGCAAGGCGTGCGCGCAAGGGATGAAAACGCTGCGCGAAACGGGGTGGCAGCGGGTGTACAATGGGGAGTCCACGTTCGAGGAAGTATTCCGCGTGACGGCCGAATCCGAGATGGACGACATAGCAGAGAAACCAGACGATGCCCCAGTATCAGTATGAGGTGAAACGGGGCCCGAACGATGTGGCCTCGGGTATTTTGGAAGCGGACAACGAGCGGGCGGCCTTGGCGCGGCTGCGCGATATGGGCTATTTTCCCCTGTCGATCGAAGAGTATCACGGGGAATCCAAGCGCGATTCGCTCCGCTATGCGCTTACCAGGGTGCGGCTAAAGGATCGCAATCTGTTTTTCCGCCAGCTTGCTAATCTGTTCGAATCCGGCATGCCCCTGACGCGGGCGTTCTCCACGTTAATGGAGCAGACCGAGAACCCCAAGATGGCTCGGATAATCGAACAACTGCGGGACGACATACAAAGGGGGTCCACCTTCGCCGAGGCCATGGAGCGGCATCCCCAAGTGTTTTCCCCCATGCTCACCAGCCTTATTCGGGCCGGAGAGTCTGGCGGGATGTTGGACGAGGTGATGTGGCGCATCGTGACCTTTGGCGAACAAGAGGAGGAACTGCGGGGCAAGACGTTCTCCGCGATGGTCTATCCTGCGTTTCTGTTAGTAATGGGGACCATTGCGGTCTTTATACTTGTGTCCTTCGTTTTTCCGCGATTCATCACCATTTTTGAAGACTTTGATGTGCCTTTGCCTTTACCGACACGCATTGTGATGGGCATCTGTGATTTCATGGGCCTGTATTGGTGGGGCGTGCTTTTGGGGGTGGGAATTTTCGCGGCCTCCGTGTGGTCGTTTTGGCGCAGCGATCAGGGCCGCAAACAGATGGACCGCCTGATGTTGCGCGTTCCCGTGCTTGGAGCGGTTATTCAACGGTATGAGATGGCGAAGTTCGCGCGCACTTTGGGTACACTGCTGGACAACGGGGTGCCCGTGTTAACTTCGTTGCGCATAACAGTGGACACCCTGAGCAACTCGGCCGTGGCCCGCGAGGTAGCGCGCGTGCAAGAACGGGTGGCCGAAGGCGACAGTATAAGCGAGAGCCTGCATCAGTGTTCGCATTTTACGCCTATGGTGGTAAGCATGTTCGCCGTGGGCGAGGAGAGTGGCCGTCTCGGCGCGGTAACACGGCGTATCGCTGACGCGTACGATGTGGAAGTTGATCGGGCGGTCAAAGCGATGGCCTCGCTTCTTGAACCCATATTGATTGTCATCATGGGCGTAGTGATAGGTTTTTTGGTGATAGCCATGCTGTTGCCCATGCTCACCTTAACCGCGCATGTAGGGTAGAATGAAGGGGTAACAGACGGCGTTGACGCCTCGCCGCATCCATCCGGAATTGCCGGAAGAGGGGAGTCGCAGGGTGAGTGCCCGCCGGTGATGAGCGGAAAAGAGAATGGAGGTAAGTGGGAATGAATGCAAAAAGCGGCTTTACATTGATTGAGCTTATTCTGGTGACCTTGATTCTCGGCATTCTAGCCGGCATGGTTACGGTCAACTACGTCGGGCGTGGCGAGGATGCGCGGATATCGAGGGTCAAGAGCGATATTGTGAACCTTGAGCAGGCCATCGACTTGTACGCCATTGACAATAACGATCAGTATCCCGACAGCCTGGAAGAACTGGCGGGCGGGGAACGCGAGTATCTACGCAGAGGCGTGCCACAGGATCCATGGGGCAACGATTACGTCTATGAGAATCCGGGCAGCAACAATCCCAATCGCTATGACCTGTATTCCTTGGGGCCGGATGAAACAGCTGGGACAGAGGATGACATAAGCAACTGGGATTTGGAGTAGGCTGAATGGTAGACCAAGCTCCCACGGAAGAGGAAGGGCGCCCAGGACGCGAGGTGAGATATGCCCCCGCGCCCGGAGACGTGAAATGAAACCCTTTACGGACGACGGCGCCGGCCGTGGCGAAAAGCGCACCCCGAGGGGTGACTCCTCGTGCGCGGGCTTCACCCTCATGGAATTGGTCGTCGTCGTAATGTTGCTTGGTCTCATTATGGGATCTATTGTCCCGATATACCGTGATTCGGTCCGCAACATGCGTATCGATCGCGGTATATCCGATCTTGTGGCGGTCATCAAATACGCCCAGGAGCGAGCGGTTACCGATGGGCGCGAGTTTCGCGTTTATCTGGACACCGAGGAGCACCGCTACTGGATGGTGGGGTTCGCGGGGCGCGATGAGCAGGGCAAAGCGATGTTTCAACAGGAAGTTGGAGCCCGCGGCGGAGAAGGAGTGTTGCCTCAGCACCTGCGCTTTGGCCAAATCGAGGCGCAACGGGAGTCAACGACGGATCGGCTCTACTTGATTACGTTTCATCCCGCTGGCACAAGTGACGTGGCGAGCCTGGAAATTGAGCAAATGGAATCACGCGCCCGGCCCTTCCGTATAGAAATCCTGGGGCGCATGGGCCGGGTGGAGGTGGAGGATCCCCGTTCATGAACGTTTTTCGTGATAAGCGGGGGTATTTGCTTGTGGAAACCGTCACGGCGATGGCGCTGCTAAGCATAACGATCGTGTCTCTTCACGGCGCTATGCGCCAGGCCGCCCTGACCCGCGCCCATGCCGAGGACTTTACATACGCCCGGTTTTTGGCCGAAGAACTAATGGGGCAACTTGATTTGCGGCCCGAACTGGAGACAGGGTCACAGTCCGGAGAGTACGGGGGACGGTTCTCCCGCTTTGTATGGGTGTACGACGTATCGCGCGTGCAGCTCGAACCTCCTGAGATGGGGCCCGGGGGGGCTTGGCCGGGTTCCTTGGATCCTGAGTCAGCCGGGGAAGAGTTCGAGCTGCCTGTGTCCTATTTGGGTAAGGTGCGGGTGGAAATCCACTGGACCCGCCTAGGGCAGGAGTTTTCTTACGTGGTGGAAACCCTGGTGAGCCCGGACCGGCTTCCCCCTCCCGAAGAAGAAGACATACGGGTAGAATTCTAATAAGGAGAAGTTCCCATGGCGGGCGCATTCGGGAGGCGAGGCGAAAGACAAGCCAAGGGCGGCTTTACGCTCGCGGAGCTGCTTGTCGCGACGACCATGATGGCCATCGTCATGACCGCGGTATATACTGCGCTTCATGGCATGACACGCACATGGCGCGCTAGTGAAGCCAACTTGCACGCCCATCATGACGCGCGCATCACTATGACTCTTTTGACGCGCGAACTACAAAGCACGGTAAGCGGCGCGGGCCATTTGTTTGAAGGAAGCCGGGACAGTGTGGAGTTTTTCACGGTTGGCCGATCCATGGACGTGGAGGAAGGGGGCGGGCTTCGATTGATGTGGGTGCGGTACCGCCTCCGCTCCGAGCCGGACGAGACCGGAGAGCGGCTGGAACGGGAGGAGGCGTTTTTGGAAGCCCCCATACCTCTCGAGGACCCGGAAGAGGACACCGTCAGCCGCAGCAGGGTCCGGCTGGGCCGCACTCGGAGTTTCGATTTGGCCCATGGCGTCGAAGACCTTTCGTTTCGTTATTACTGGCGGCCGCCGGAAGGCGAGGAACCCCTTGGCGACAGTCAGGAAATGGAAAATGGCCTGCTTGTCTTCGAGGAAAATCGCGAGGGGTGGGGATTGCCTCAAGGTATGCGGATCGAACTGAGTATTTTGGACGAGGAGAATGAAACCACCAACACGTTCTCCACAATGGTGGCCTTTCAGGGCCCGACGACGGAGCTTGACGGGGATGCCCGGCAGGGACCTATGGGAGGAGGGAGCCAGTTATGAAGACGGATTCCAAAGGTTTTGTCCTGATTTCCGTCGTTTGGGTGGTGGCCCTGCTTATGATTATCGTGTTAGGTTTTAGTCACCGGGCCATGCTTGAGCGGCGTGTGGCGGCCCACAACATGGACCGGCTCCAGGCTCAATACATGGCGCGGGGGGCCGTTCAACGGGGGATGGTTGAACTTCGGAATAAGGCCGCCTTGGATCGTCTGATGGGGCTAAGCGGACGGACCAGTTTTGATCAACGCTGGAAGAATCCGCCGGATCTCATTGAAGAGGAGAGCTTCCTGCTGGATGGCGAGTATGAGGTGGAAGACGAAATAGCCGAGTACCGGATCCGGGATGAAGAGGGATTCATTTCCGTCAACCATGCCGCCCGGGATGTGCTCGAGAATTTGGAAGGTCTAGGCTTTAGGGCGGCGGGGGAAATCATATCCAGGCGGGAGTCAACCGGGCGCCGTCAGCGGGCGTTTATGTCGGTTGAAGAGATACGCAATCTTGACGGCGTTGACGATCGCTATTGGGAAGGCGCGGAGGATAGGCCTGGATTGCAAGATTTGCTCACCGTGTGGGGCAGTGATGGGCGGATCAACATCAACACGGCGTCAGCGGGCGTGTTGGAGGCGATCCCCGAATTGGACGGCAGCGATGTCGACCTTCTGCTTGCCGCCATGGGACGGGACGAAGAGGGCGAAGAGGCCTCGACAGGCCGGGGGGTGGTTAACATAGCCAATTTCTTGGATGATTTGAATCTGAGTATTGATAAACGGGCCGCGATTGAACGATATGGCAGGGTAGACTCCTCCACGTTTAGTGTTACGGGTGTCGCCAGCCAGCGCGGTGGGACGATTCAGGCCAAGAGCGTGGCTGTTGTTGAAATTAGGGATGAAGATACAAGAGTCCTGGAATGGCGGGAGGATTACGGTGGCGCGTAGCTCGACATACTTCTACGTACTTCAGTTCGACCAGCATCTGATATCCGCGCTGAAAGTGCGCCGCACCGGCGGAGAGAAGCTGGAAATCGCGGGCTTCTGGCGCAAGCGGGGCGACTGGCCAGCTGAAACGGGGGAGTTGGCCAAGGCGTTGCGCGAATTCGTCCAAGAGCATGGTTTCCAGGGCGGTGAGGTATACACGGTGCTGCCGCGTCACGAAATGACGACGCGGATACTGACGATGCCATCCCAATCCAGGGATGAAATCGTCCGAATGGTCGAGTACAGCGCCGAAGAGTATGTGCCCTACCGGCGGACGGAGATCGTGCTGGACTGCGTAACGCTCGAAGCCCAACCGGATGGCCATTCCCGCGTATTGGCGGTTTTGGCTCACCATGACGTCGTGGAACAACATGTGAAGCGGCTTCAGGAAGCCGGCCTTGAACCCGCCGGCGTTTTCGTTAGCACCGCCTGTTTGGCGTCAGCGGCGCGCGCGGCGGCCAGCAACGAAGAAACCGGCCGGTACGCCTTGGCGAACTTGGGCTCGGCGGGGTTTGAAGTTGTCATTATGCACGATGGCAAGCTATCCTTTGGCCGCGGTATCGCCACTGCGCAGGATTGGACCCAGGCGGGCGCCGATCCGCATGTATCCGAAGAGCTTGCCATCGAAATGCGCGGCTCCCTGTCGGCGTACCGCAGGGAATCCGAGGACGGGCTCGGGGTGGACACAGTCTATCTCTGTTCGGACTGGGCGGACGTTACCCAGGCGCTTGAAGCGCTTAGGCCGGAATTGAGTTATCCTGTTCAAGAGGCCGAATTCGCCCGCGCCCTCGTGTCGGAAGGCAGGGAGCACCTCGACATTCTGCCATTGACGGCGTTGGGCGCGGCGTTGACCGTTCAGGGGCGTGCTGATTGGGTCATTAACCTCGAGTCGGAATCCCTTCGGCAAGCGCGAAGCAAACGAACGTTGCGGCGCACCGTGGTCCAGTACGCCGGTCTGGCGGCAGCGGCGCTTGTGCTGCTGGCGACCCTTTTCTTCCAACACGTTCATTACAAGGAAAGCTACGCCGAAGAATTGCGTCAGCAGGTGGAAACGATTCAGCCCGCCGCCGAAAACATTATTGAAAAGCAACGGCAGCTTGGTATACTTCAGCGCCAAGTGCAGCGCGGTGGGACGGCGCTTGAATATCTAGCTAGAGTTACGGAGGTGGCGCCCGACGATGTGAATTTGACACGATTTTATTTCGTTTACGACCAAGGCCTTGTGTTGGAAGGGCGCGCGAAGAGCTTTCCGGATTTGGACCAGTTTGTGGGAAATCTGCGGGCTGACGGACGAGATAATGAGGATTTCTTTAGTAATGCCGTAATAACCACTCAACGGTCCGAGACCGAAAGGGATGAATCGGTAACGGCGTATCAGATTAGTATTCCGATGCGCGATGTAGACCTGGAGGAAGTCGAACAAGAGGCTGAGGTGGCGAGCGTTGGTTAATTGGTGGAATCAACTGTCATTAAGAGAGCAAGGGCTGGCGATCGCGGCGGCCGGTTTGCTGCTGGGAAGCATAATCTATTTCGTCGTGTCGCCAGCGATCGACAGGCTGGAGCGCGCCGATGCCCAAATCCAACGGCTGGAGTCGGAACTGGTCCAGTATACGGCGCTGTTGAACCGCCGGGAGCGGGTAGACCGGGAATTCGCTAAGATTGCCGAGGACCACAGCGTCGAGTGGACGGCCGAGGAGATTCACGACGGGTTGCGCCGCGAAATCGACAGGGTGAGCCTTGAAGATCCGCCCTCGCCTGATGTGGTGCGGGAAGGGGGCGCGCCTGGCGGCGGGGGCCGTGTGGTCACAATAGATGAAATTCCCGAGGGACAACTCAGCGACGCCGGCGAGGGGTATCGTGAATACCAGATTGGATTTCGCACATCTCCAGCCATATTGTCAGATATTACCGTATTTCTGCGGCGGTTACAAGAAAGTCCTCAAGCCCTGCGAGTGCATATGCTGGAGTTGAGCCGCACCTCCCCCGACAGCAATGAGATAGTCGCCACGTTCGAGATAACACGAACCGTTGTGGATGGCATACCCGACGATGTGGAACGCGAGGCCCAGCGCTTGTTTGCGGCCGACTTGCTGGAAAACGGCAGTTTTGAGCAATGGGACGCCGGTCAAGAGAACTTTCCTGGATGGCTGCATGTGGACAGTGAGGTGAGGGCGTCAGAGCGGTTTGTTACGGCGGGGGAACAAAGCCTTGAGCTGGAGCCTGCTTCGGCGCCGGGACGCGTCTATCAAGAGGTTGAAATCACCGGCGGCGAGACGTATGAGATGGCGTTTGACATGGCGGCGACAGGGCCCGCTCGCGTGCGAGTGATCGATGCAGAGAGTGGTGAGGCTTTGGAAGGCGGCGTGCAACCCTCGCCAAATGAACGCGTTAAGCGATATGCGGCCCGTTTCACGGCGCCAGGGGATAGTGGCGCGCCAAGGCGGGTGCGGGCGCCGGTGTTGGAAGTACTGGAATCAGATGCCGTGGCTTACTTGGACAACGCAAGATTGGTACAGGTGCGATAGCTTATGTTTACCGAACGCATTATCATGGGAGCAGGCGCGGCGGCGCTTTTGTTTCTTGGCGCGGCCGTAGGATGGTTTGCTTTCAACGATCCGACCGAAGAGACGCGGAGTGATCTCGCTTGGGATTTGCAGCAAGCGCAAGAGCGCCGGGGTAACCCTGGGGAAGGGAGCGCGTCGATTGATTTCGCCGCTTTGGAAGAGAATGTGGTGGATCGGGATGATCTATGGGATCAGTTGATTTCGCCGCCGCCGGAGCGGCCCGATCCACCTGATTTGGCGGGCGCCCTGCGGGGCGTCACGGTCACCCGCGAATCCATGGGGTCTGGCGAGGATATGCGTGTGCGTATCCGCACCTCGAGTGATAGCAGGGGCAGCTGGAAGGGCGTTGGCGACGAGGTGAACGGATGTACAATTATAGAGATTAATTCCGATGCCGTCGTATTCGGCCAGCGGGCCCATGGACGGATGTATACGCGCTCGGTGAGCCGCGGCAACTAGGTAGTCTTTGTTTTATATCCCGCCACAATAGGGGGGCCTTGATGAGCGACTCACCCTGGCTTTAGCGAAGGAGCAAAATGATTTTGAAGGGTATAGTGGGTATTTCTGCGCATAGGTATTTTGTTTTTCTGGGGGTAATGGTTTTGGTTGTAGGTGGAGGAGTGGAAGCTCAACAGACTCCCGTCCAACCTGAATCGGCTACCGACGAGGCAAGTGATGTGGAAGATGTTGCGGACGAACCCGAATCGTCAGAATCCGACGCGTCAGACGATGTCTCCGAGCCGGGCGCCTCGGATGCCGGTGTGCGTACAATGTCTCCCCAAGGGGGCGAAGTAGGTTTCCATGGCGAGGGGGTTTACGAACCGTTCTTGGAAAAGTCGATGGAATTCCGGGAGGTGCCGGATGAGGGGGAGACACTCACGTTGGAAACCCCCGAGGACCGAATCCCGGCCACCGAATTTCTCGACACACTCGCGCAAGCCACGGGATGGAACATCCTTTCTTCCGAAGGAGTCGAAGAGGAAAAGCTTCGTTTCTGGGTGGAGCAAGTCACGCCTCAGGAAGCCCTGGAGGTGCTGCGTTTCCATGGCATCTATTATGATTATGACCCAGAATCCCGCTACCTTTATGTTCGAACTCAGGAAGAGTATTTGCGCAGCGAGCATGGCGGAATGGTCCAGCAAGAATTCGAGATTGAACACGCCGACCTCAGCGATATGGAAGAGATCCTGTCCAATTTTCTGTCGGACAGTGGACGCATGGTGGCGGATCCCCGGACGGGGTATCTCCTGGTATTGGACACCGAATCCAATCTGGAGACCATGGAGAGCATCATCTCGCAGCTTGATGTTCCCATCACCGCCCGCACGTACGAACTCCAGTATGCGAACGCGGATGATATTTCATCTAGTGTAGAAGAGATTATTACCGAGCGGGGCAGTGTTCATGTGGATCCCCGTTCGAATAGCATTGTTGTTACCGATCTTCGCCAACGCCAGGAGCGGATCGCGGAGTTTATCGAAACTGTGGACAAGAAGCTAGAGACGCGGACATGGACGTTGAACTACGCGGATCCCGTGGAAATTGGCGATCGGGTCGGCGAACTTGTGCCGGATGAGATGGGCCGGGTGGAAACAGATGAAGATGTTTACCAGGTTACGGTGACCGCGACGCCCACTCGGTTGGAGGAAGTGGATGGATTTATAGAAGCATGGGATCAGCCGCGCAAGCAGGTCGAACTCGAAGCCTACCTGGTTTCCGCTTCGAGTACCATTACGCGCGAGCTGGGCGTGAATTGGCAGTATTTTGGTACTCAGTCCGGCGATCCCCTCGCCATACAGCACGGGAATGAGACACCGGATTTCCAATCAGCGCCTGATGCGGGACAACGGTTCACCATAGGCGATTTGCCTTATCAAGTACCCCTCCGCGATCCCCTCACGAGTCAACCGATCCGAGATATTGCGGGGGAGCTGGTCGCCGATCCTCAATTCCGGGGTAACCGGTTAAGTGTTGTCTTGAATTATCTCGATCAGCAAGGCGAAGTCTCCATTCTATCCCGGCCGCGTGTAACGGTTCGTGATGGCGAAGAGGCCATGTTCGAAAGTGTTGAGCAGCGGCCTTTCATTGAAGGTGGGTTTGATACTGGATTTGGTAGGACGGGCACGGGCACGGGCTCGGATACCGGTGACGACAGGTTCCGGCGGACGAGCAATGTTGTTCCCATGCGGGCGCAGTTCATTGATGTCGGCACTATTCTCCGGGTGATGCCTCGGATTAATGAAGAAAGCAACATCATGATGGACATTGAGGTGGAGGACAGCACAGCGGAGACCGTTACCGTGACAGCGGGCGACCAGTCGAGCACCATTCCCCAGAAGCGGCAGAACCGGGCCGAGACCCAGGTGATGGTGCATGACAATCATACCGTGGTCATTGGCGGACTGCGCTCGGCGGGCTTTGATGAAAACGTAGACCAAGTCCCGCTGCTGGGCGACATCCCCTTCCTTGGGAACCTGTTCAAGAATACAGAGGGGGAACACCGGGAAACCGACTTGCTTATATTTATCACACCCCGTATTGTGGATGAATATACTCGGCCCGAAGCCAGCCGCTTGGCGGATTATGAAGCGCAAAGCGACGAACGGCTGAGAGAGGCCCGGCGGCCGTTGCTTCAACGCCTACTGCATTCGATCAGTGATCGCGAGATAGCGGTGTCCGTCGGCGAGACGGGCGCCATGCATTCCGCGGGCAGCCGGGTAAATGTCGACGATCTCAGGCAAGCGTTTGCAGCGATTGAACGGCCTAGTGAACACACGGCTTATGTGCGGGCTCATCCTAATGCGCCAGCGGAACGGGTGAATGAGGTGAGTGAAGCGGCGGAAGAGCGCGGGTTGATGGTCGAGGTGGATACCCGCGGACGGCCGTTCGTGCCTATTGAACCTACGGAGCGGACGGAAGAAGAGCCCGCGCCGGAAATGGAGCCTTACGAAGTTCCGGTCGAGGGTCAATCCCGCATGGAGTAGCACAAAGTCTGGGCTTTAGCGCGCTATGTAACACCCCGCTTGCGATAAGCCTTAACGTTCGTCACGGTTCGCGATTGGTTTCCAGGGAATCGTGAAGGGCGTTAAGGCTTTCTTGTATACGGCGCTGGAGATTCCGCGCCCCTTCATCCCCGGTGGGTTCGACGGCGTCGCCATAGACGCATACGATGCGCGAGAACGGCTTGGGAACCATCATCCGATCCCAGGAGCGTAGGCGCCAGCAGGGGGCGGCGGCAAAAGCGCAGGGAAGGATGGGGACGCCTGTTTTCATGGCCAAGAGGGCGGCGCCGGGTTTAGCTACCCGGCGGGGACCTTTAGGACCGTCCAGGGTCAATCCCACGGTGGTGGCGCGGTCCACCAGTAACTGCTTCAACTGCCGCACCGACGCCATTCCTCCTTGCGATGACGACCCCCGCACGGCGTACAGCCCAAATTGGCGGCATGCCCGCGCGGCCAGTTCGCCGTCAAAACTGAGACTGGTCAGGGTATAGTATCCGCGATTGCGGTACATGCAGAGTGCTAGCAGCAGCGTTTCGTGCCAGAAAGCAAGGATGACCCGGCCGTGCTCGCGTTGGGCGCGTTCGTAGCCTTCGGCCCCCCTGATGTCCACGCGGCAGGTCCGGTAGAGCAACTTCAAGGCTCCCCCGATTACGGGAGGCGCTACTGTCAGGTTAAGGCGTTGGCTGGGCGTCCATGCATTCGGGCTGCTATACTCAATGTCTGGGAACGGACCCTTGAGGGGGCGTGGGAGCATGAGGGGGAATGGCTCCTGTAAGGCGCTTCTCTTTGGCCCGCGGCGTTAAGGGAGCGTTTTCTTGTCCGCGAGCCGCGCGGTCACGAAGCATCGGGACGTCTACGCACGAAACTTTCCTCGAACTTTTCCAATTCCTGCAATTGTTGCATGACGGCGCGAGCTGTTTCTTGATCGGGAAACGCGCCTATAAGCACGCGAATGTAGGCGCCATCCTCGGATACTGCAAGCGTTGGTTCATGACCGGTCTCTTCTTCGATGCCTTCGGCATAGTCTTCGGCGAGAGCGCGGTCGCCGGCGGTGTACGAGATGACCTGGATAGTGTACGGACCGCCTTCTGCCGCCTCATCCAGCATGGCTTCCGGAGTCAACTCGTCCGTGGGCGAAAACGGCTCGAAGGCGCTCCCCTCGCCGGCCTCCTCATCCTCCTCTGGCTCAGGCCGTTCGCCGGGGGCGGTTGATTCTTCGTCGGGCTCCTCATCAGCTTGAGATGGTTCGCCGGTGGACTCAGGGTCGTCTTCTGGCTCCGGGGACTCGCCCGCTTCTTCCTCGCCGTTCCCACCGTTGCGCTGGGCACGCGAACGATCCGTCACGCGTGGCCGGGTCTGCGAGCCGGGCGGCTCAACGAGGGGTCTTGGCGATACTTGACGGCCTTCGCCTGCCATGGGATCTTCCTCATCGGAGTCGCCCTCCCCGGACTCCTCGCGCTGGGCTATTTGCTCGTCCTCTTGCTGAGCCGTGGTGTCGCGCATGAAGAGACTGGCATTAGTGTAGCTATCGTCATAGCGTCCGACCACCACGCCGGTCAAAAAACAGACCAGGCCGAGCAGTAAAACGGTACAGATGGCAAGCACCAACTGGCCCGGAGAGAACTCCAATGTGTGCTTATCCTGATCGAAAACGGAACGATTTCGTTTTTTATTTTTTGGCATTATCTGTCGTCACGTCACCGCATGTTTGCGGCGCGCCCTGATCCTCTTCCGGATCCGGGGCGTCCCGCTTTATGGCGGCGCTCGTCTCCGGCTCCAGCGTGGAGTTTGTATTTTGCTCCGCTTGCTGTTGTTCCTGCGGAGCTTCGATTTCGGCCAATCGCTCAAGCAAGTCCGCGCGGCCAACCTCGAGTTCGGCGTAACTCAAATTGGGATCCCGGATTTCAATAAGCCCGTCCCCGTGCTTATCCACATACAGAGAAATGCGGGTTTCTCCGTCGGATTCGTCGGATTCCTTGATGAGCCGGAAAACCCGTTGCCGCTTCAACAGTTGAGCAGCGAGATAAGCGCGGGCCAACACCGCGCGATCTTCCGACTCCAACGCCTCGTAAAACGCCTGCCGCAGAGGGGAGTAGGCCTCGGGAGGTTCTTCGAGTTCTACCGAAGGATCCCGGAAAACGGGCCTCCAGACGCAGAACGCGCCCTCGCCCCAACTGGGGTCCCAACACGCCTCGCAATAATCCTCGCGGAGCAGAACGCCCTCTTGGACCCGGGTCCGCGACACAAAAACTTGATCATGGACAAACGGGGTCTCGCAAACGAAGCATTTCTTGGCATTCTTGCCGATCTTGATTTCCATTAACGGCTACTACCACCAAAGTCTATACACATTATCTTGGGCCTCTGGCGACTGCATACCCTATTCTTAGCATATCTGGGAAGATTTTTCCAGGGGAGACAAGATAAGGGAGAGGCAACGCCAGCCTAGGTGAATCAAGCGCTCCCGCCATGCGCTTGGGGGCCGTACCTCAATAATAGTGGGGGACCGCGATCGTCCGGCTCCCCATACGCCGGGCGCTTGGACAACTTGCGCTGGTCATTTCCCTATTGTTTCTAAACGGTTGCCCTGTGAACTTATCAGGATAAAGGGGAGGGGGAAACTCAACTTCGTCGATTCTAAGATCAATTTCGGTCCCGTCATCGGTAAAGCGCATGGTTCCATGGGCGCTGCCGCGAAAGTGCGGACAATCCAACCGGGCGTGCGTAATCATGAGTTCGCGTGAGTCATGAGCGTAGGCGGCCGCCCCCTGAAATGTTCCTTTCCTGAGGGTGAACCCATGCCGCGGCGTCCGCACTTCGACTCCCTCAAACGCGACCCCGCCCCTCATCAGCCAACGGTCCTTGAAGCTGCTTATGCGCACTTCAGGATAAAACACCCCGCCCAAAAGAAACTTGGAAGCTGCGGGAAAGAGACGGGTCATGGTTCGCCCGCCGAGCCGGTTGCCTCGGATAAACACATCAAAATGACGCCGAGAATCAATAAAGAGACGCGCATCAAGCCGTTCGACCGGAGTATTCCCCAATTGGGCATGGAATTCTCCGCTTATGGCTTTCACGCCAGCGGAACGCCGAAAATCAAATTCCACGTTCCTTAGCGTTAGCGGCGGAACCCCAGGCTGGTTATAAACGCGCATGGCGCCCTTCCGCCCCTTGACTGAAAGACCTGGCGTGTCGAGAAAGGCTTGCATGATGCGGGGGACTTGCTCCTCCATCATCTGCCCGGACGCCCCCTCGATATGCACGTCGAACCTGGCGTTGTCAAGTCGGATGGCGTGAATCCCTTGCCGCCCGCGAACTAGCTCAAACGGTTTAAGCTCAATCACGGCGCTTGGAATACGTAGCCGAGCATCCGCATCGCCGTCCAGGGGGATCTCGACCGAGAGATCCCTCAGGCGGAGCCCTTGAAAACCATGCGGGGTCAGCCCCTCAAACCGTACATCGCCGCCAAGGTCCTGGGAGAGACGGGCTTGAAAGGGATCCCCTAGGAAATCCAAGGGATATGAGGCAGCGAAAAGCCCGCCGCTCACCGCCATGGCGGTGAGGGTTAGCACCAACAATAGCACGGCAAGAGACCGGCTGTCACCGGTGTCATTTAATGGGGCATTACTCCTCAGTGGGAGCCTCCGCTGACGCTACGTCGTTCTCCTGCGGCTTCCGGACCCATTCGATCCCCTTGGATTGGATGATCTCTTCACGAAGCCGTTCGGTGACGCCGGGATTATTCCGTAGATACTGACGCGTGGCCTCTCGGCCCTGCCCAAGGTTCTCCCCGTTCATGGAATACCAGGCCCCGCTTTTCTGGATGAGTTTTTCAGCGACGGCAAGGTCCAAGATATCGCCTTCCGTGGAGATGCCTTCGTTGAAAATTATATCGAATTCCGCTACGCGGAAAGGAGGCCCAAGCTTGTTTTTCACGACTTTGGCCCTCACGCGGTTGCCGATTTCCGAATCCTTGTCCTTAATGCCCGCGATACGGCGCACATCCAGCCGCATACTGGCGTAGAACTTGAGCGCCCGGCCGCCTGTCGTTGTTTCTGGGCTGCCAAACATCACGCCGATCTTCTCCCGGATTTGGTTGATGAAGATCACCAGCGTCTTCGACCGGCTGATGGCCGACGAGAGTTTCCGAAGGGCTTGGGACATAAGCCGCGCCTGCAAGCCCATGTGCTGGTCGCCCATTTCGCCCTCGACTTCCGCTTTGGGAACCAGCGCCGCCACCGAATCCACTACAATCACGTCCAAGGCGTTACTACGCACCAACGTTTCACAAATCTCCAGGGCCTGTTCGGCGGCGTCGGGCTGAGACACGAGGAGATTGTCGATATCCACCCCGAGCTTTGTCGCGAAGGTGGGATCCAAGGCGTGTTCGGCGTCGATAACGCACCCGATCCCTCCGCTCTTCTGGGCATTGGCCACCACGTGCAAGGCCAGGGTCGTTTTGCCGCTGCTTTCGGGACCGAAAATCTCGACCACGCGTCCGCTGGGCAGTCCGCCTACCCCTGTGGCGATGTCCAAAGACAAACTGCCCGTAGGTATCGCCCGCACGTTATTGACGAAATGATCGTCGCCCAGCCGGACCAGCGCGCCGCGGCCAAATTGCTTTTCCAATTGGGACACCGCGACATCCAAGGCCTTGCTTTTTGCATCGTCGCTCGAACCAGCCATAAAATCATCTCCTACACTCGTATACTGAATAAATGTTCAACTGTTTCGCCTATCTTGACACAGTTTCCGTTTGGTGTCAAGGCCTGGCCCGGAAGCCACTTTCTAGATAAAGGCGGCATTGGCGCTGGAAGTTCCCCCTCCAAGCCGGCGGGGCTGGGCGGCCTTACTGGACAAAAAAGGGGGCAAAGAAGGCGCCATGCTTCCCGTCATCTTCAGGGCATGTTCCCCCGCTAGGCTCATTATACTTGGCGGACTGTCTTCACTTCCACGTCAAAGAAACCCGCGCGCTTCTGTCCTATACGCAATCTGCGTTATCGGCTCGGTTTATTGAAATATTTCCCGGCCTATGCTATGTTTACTAACCACTCCTGAAGGTGAAGGAGCGCACTCGTTAGGACCCACCCAGCAACCTTTTGACGAAAGGGATAAGCATCATGTCAAAGCTGTATCTAGCCCCCCTGATTCTCGCCGTTGCCATCATACCCGCTGCTTCCGCCCATATGCACCTCATGGTTCCCTCGACCGACATGGCCGAACCGGGTGAGACGGTGGAGTTTGAGATTATGTATACCCATCCCATTACGGACGGTCCCGTGATGAATATGGATTCTCCAGAACGTTTCGGACTTCTGCTGGATGGCGAGGAAACCGATCTGACCGGCGCTGTTGAGGCCAACCAGGTGGATGAACGGCAGGCCTTCACCGCCGAGTACGAGATCGCGGAGCCCGGCGCGCATGTATTCTTTCTTGACACAACCCCGAGCGAAGGGCATGGCGGCGTGGTGAGTCAATATCACCTGAAGGTGCTGGTTGACAGTCTCGGCGCTTACAGCGGTTGGGACGCTAGCGTGGGAGCGCCCCTTGAAATAGATCCGCTCTCCCGTCCCTATGGCCTTTGGACGGGCAACATCTTCCGGGGGGTAGTCCGCCATGAAGGGGAGCCGGTGTCCGGGGCGCCGGTGAGGATTGAGTACAATAACGTGGACGGCGTGGAACTCCCAGGCGACGCGTTCATGGGCCAAACCGTGAAGACGGACGCGAATGGCGTATTTGCCTACGCCATTCCCCGCGCGGGCTGGTGGGGGTTTTCCGTCACGCTCGAAGGGGACGATGAAGTCGAGAATTCCCAGGGAGAACTGGTTCCCCTCCGCCACGGGGCGATGATGTGGGTTCATGCCCACGATATGGAATAACCGCTGCCAAACTGAGTCACAGGGATATCTCACGCACCATGCACATTGCCGAAGGCGTTCTTCCCGCCCCCGTGCTGGCCGCCGGTTACGTGTTGGCGGCTGGCGGGGTAGCCGTGGGATTGCGGCGGCTCGATGACGATCGCATTGTCCAATCCGCAGTGCTTTCCGCGGCCTTTTTCGCGGCATCGCTCGCGCATATCCCGTTGGGGCCGGTCAGCATTCATTTGGTTTTGAACGGCCTAATGGGACTCATCCTGGGTTGGGCCGCGTTGCCCGCTGTTTTCGTGGCGCTCCTGCTTCAGGCCGCCCTGTTCGGAGTGGGAGGGCTAACCGCCTTGGGCGTCAACACGGTTATCATGGGGGCGCCTGCGGTGTGCTGTCATTACCTCCTTCGTCCCTGGCTCACGCACGGGGCGCGAAGCTTCGCCGTCGGGGCGGCGGCGGGCGCCGCGGGGATTGGGCTGGGCGCCCTCATTCTGGCGTTCACCATCAGCCTGGCCGGGGAAGGCTTCACCACCGTGGGCCGCTATGTGTTCCTCGGGCATTTGCCCCTTGTAGGCGTGGAGGCCGCCGTGACAGGATCCGCGGTGGCGTTTTTGGCGAAAGCAAAATCCAAATGGCTTGAAATGGCTCCAGCTCATGCATAACAGACGACAATTTCATGTTCCTTGCCCCAAACAATGGGGGATCCCGGCGGCGTTTGTGGCTGTGTTGGCCGTGTTGGGGGCCGGGCTGTCCGCAGCGCCCGTCGCGGAAGCCCACGCGCTGCGCGTCTTCGCCACCGTGGACGGTGATCAAATCACGGGCTATGCCTATTGGGTGGGCGGCGAGCGCCTGAGCGAGGCCACCGTGCGCGTGCTCGATGCCGATGGCGAACTCCTGGGCGAGGCGCAAACCGATGCGGAGGGGGAGTTCCACTATCACCCCGAGGCCCGGCAGGATCACGTGTTGGAAATCGCCTTGCCGGATGGCCACCGGGGCACGTTCACCGTGGCCGCCGCCGAACTCCCCGGCACGTTGCCGCCAGGACCGGATGAGGAAAACGCAGCTCAGGATGACGAAGAAACAGATGCTGGAGAGGCGGAAACGGCCGCCGCGATGGACGAAGATGCGCTCCGGCCGTTGCTCCAGGACACCGTCTCGCAGCCCATCCGCCAATTACGGGAAGACCTCGACGCCCTCTCCGAACGGCGCCGGGTCCAGGACATTCTTGGGGGAATGGGGTATATCGTTGGCGTGTTTGGTATCATGGCGTTCGCCCGGCAATGGTTTGGCGGACGCAAGAAATCGTGACCGAGGTGGAAGGCGGCTGGAACCGTCTCCGCAATGTAGAGCCTGCCTTTTCCCATCCAACCATGGTTGAACAACAGGAGCCATCTTCAGCCAACGGCGCCTTCCACGCCTTGGATCCGCGCGTTCGAGTGGTGGCCGTATTCGTCTTATCGTTTACAGCCGTGCTGGCGCCCGCATGGGCGGGCGTGGGGGTTATGACGGCATTCGCGGTTGGGCTGTTCACGCTTGGCCGATGCTGGAGCGCCGTCTACCATCCTTGGCGGCGGCTTGCGGCGGTGAATCTTTTTGCGGCCATGCTGCTCGCCATTCTCCCCTGGAGCGTGAGCGGGCAAGCCATGTTTAGCTGGGGTCCATGGAGCTACTCCGTTGAAGGGGTCCGCGATGCCGCCATGATCGCCTTGCGGGCCAACACGGCGGTACTGCTCCTCATGGCCCTCCTTGGGACGATGACGTTGCCTGCGTTGTGCGCGGCGCTCAGCCGCTTGGGGATGCCTAGGCGTTTGGCGTTGTTAACGTTTCTTACCGTGCGTTATCTGTCGGTATTCGAGCAAGAAATCCAGCGCATGCGGCGGACCTTGCGCGCGCGGTGTTTTGAAGCGCGTCTTAACCTGCACACATTGCGCGTGACGGGCGTGCTTGTGGGCAATCTGCTAATGCGCGGGTTTGAGCGTTCCGAGCGGGTGCTCGCCGCCATGAAATGCCGCGGCTTTCAGGGACGCTTTCCGTGGCCGGAACACGCGCGGCTTCAGCGTTGGGACTGGGGGTTCGCCGCGATAGGCTGCGCATGGACCGCGATAGCATGGTGGGTTGCGTTATGAGGTACGAACGTGGCGGCTGACATACACGCGGACACGCCGGTGGCCCTTCTGGAGGACGCAAGCTTCGCCTACGACGGCGAGGCGCCTGTGTTACAGGGGATAAACTTGGAATGGCGCCAAGGCGAACGCATTGGCATTACCGGACCGAACGGCAGCGGCAAGACCACCTTGCTTGAAGCAATTGTCGGGCTGCTCCCCTTGACGAGCGGGGCGTTGCGCGTTTTGGGGGTTGCTCCGGCTTGTGACGCCGATTTTCTGCCTGTGCGCCGCCGAATTGGCATGCTGTTTCAAGACCCCGACGACCAGCTTTTCTGCACCACCGTGCTGGAAGACGTGGCTTTTGGCCCGTTGAACTTGGGAAGGACGCCGGAAGAAGCCCGGAAATGCGCCAGGAAAGCACTGGGGAAAGTCGGGCTGGATAGCTTCGCCGAGCGGATCACCCACCGGCTGTCCTTTGGCGAAAAACGCTTGGTGGGGCTCGCAGGGGTGTTGGCGATGAAGCCGGACGCCCTGTTGCTTGACGAGCCCACCGCCGGTCTGGACCCGGAGGCCGAAACGCGGGTGGAAGCCTTACTCGCCGATTTGCCCCAGGCCATGATTATCACATCCCACAATCACGTCATGCTCCACCGCTTGAGCCACCGCATGCTGGCGCTGGAGAACGGTAAGCTACGCCCCGCCGCGGAATAGAGATCCTCCTACACGTGAACCAGCCGTATCCCTGGGTCTTTTCAACCCTCCTCTTCCAACTCTCCCGCAGCTTGCTCTTCGCTTTCGATATACATTACCTCGAGCACGGGCTCCATTGCGTCGGGGTGCGTTTCGAGCAAATGGCCGGTGAAGCGCGCGAAATAGAACAGAGAGCTGAAGCATATCCACAAGGCCGCGAGGGCAACGCCCGCGCGCCCGATCCAGGCGCTCTCAAGCCACTTAGTTATTGCCTCCAAATTCATCTATCAGATTCCCATTTGCTTGATGGCGTCCAGCGCCGCTTCGTGAAGCAGCGCATTGCTGGCGACAACCCCCCGGTTGCGGGCGAGCGTCCGGCCCGCCGTGAAATCCAGCCGCTTACCATCAAGGTCGCTGACCGAGCCTCCGGCCTCCTCGACCACGAGACTCCCAGCGGCTTGATCCCAGATCATCTCGCGGTAATCGGGCTGGCTGGGGGATAGGAGACGAAACAGAAGATCGCCTTGGCCCGCGGCGAGCATGGCGTACTTGGCTTGGCTATCCATGCAGACGGGATTGGCGGCGACGCTCATGTGAGCCAAGAGCTGGTCCAGTTGGCTCACGTTCGTATGTCCCGCCTCGGCGGACCGAAGCACGCGGGCGTCGTTAATGGATTCAATGCCGGACACCGTTAACTGTTCAAGGGGCGCGTCCGGATCGTTGAGCGGCGTTACCCAACAACCTTGGCCGCGTACGGCGACGAGCAGCGAGCCCGGCCCCCCGGGTTCGTCCACGCCGCCCGGCGCGAGATTTGGGCATCCCAACGCGCCGATGCGTACTTCGCCGTTCTCGATCAAGGCCAGCGCGACCGCGTATTGCTCCCGCCGGAGAAAGCCCTTCGTCCCGTCGATGGGATCCAGGGTCCAGAACCGGTTGCCGGGCTCGCCACCGCCCCGATCTATCAGGGCGCAAACCGTGTCCGGCGTGGCGTGGGGGAGAGCCGAGCTAGCGAAACGCGTCACGGTTTCAAGCGTCTCGCTGTTTTCCGCACTACGTAGGGCGTTGGAGTCCTCCTCCGCCACCAAGACGTCATCAGGAAAGGCGCGCTCGAGCATGCCCGCCACCACGGCCTGCGCCGCGTAATCCGCCACGGTAACCGGGCTGCGGTCCTTCTTGGTCATCGCGGGCGTGACCAGTTCCTGTTCAATGGTCTTGACCAAGAGCCCCGCTTGGCGCGCGGCTTCCATGGCGAAGGCAATTTTGGGGTTGGTGCGATCGAGGGGCATGATGTTTCCTTCTTCCGTCCGCATTGTTCGACCGGAGCCGTGATCCGGGGGATAACGGCTCCGGAATAACGGCCTTTCTACTCCACTTCAGGTTCTTTTCCTTTCAAAAGGAACGAGAAAGGCCACAGAATGTATTCAATCTCCTGCGGCGGGTCATCGTCTTCGGCGAATGCGGGACGTTTGGTCATCGAAATGGCGTGCTTCATTGTCATCTTCTCCTTTTTGGCGACTTCGAGTTAACAATGAGAAGACGGTACCACGCCGGCGAATCGAACATCAATTCGCGCCAGTTCGTCCAAAGAGTCAAGGAAGCGTTGTGTGGATGGCGGTTTCTTCCGCCAGGGATTCGGTCTGTCCCAGGGCCATGCGGGCGAGGTTCAATGCGCCTTGCTTGCCGGCGCCGCCCACTTCCAAACCGGGTCCCACGCAACTTGGGCACCCCTCTTGGCAGCCGCATTCGCTAATGAGCGAGATGGCGGCTTCGAGCAAGCGCTCGTGATGCTGGTACAACTTCAGACTGAACCCGACGCCGCCGGGATAGGTCTCGTAAAGATAGATGGCAGGCGCCTCGGAAAAGGGCGCGCGCAGCATGCCCATGGCGCGGATGTCCTTGGGATCGCACAAGACCTGCACGGGGGCCACTTGCCGCAAGGTGTTGGCGAGCCCGTGCAACGCCTCGCCGAGTTCCTTTTGCGGAATCGCAAGGCGTTGGGCGGTATCCTCCGGAAAATCGATCCAATAGGAGGTGGTGTGCATGGTGGATTCGGGCAAATCGATCTCGCCCCAGCCCACGTTCTCGTGCGTGCCGAACTTGATCTTCTTGTATACCGACGGCAACCAGGTCACGCTCACCTCGCCCTGGTTTTTGGCCGCCGCCCCCAAGCTCTCGGATTGAAACGTGTCCATGACCTTGAGGTCGACTTTGATCTGCGCGTCGGTGTAATAATCCGCGTCCACGGGCCGGGCGTAGGCCTTGCGGTCCTCGAGGTCGAGGTGGTCTATGGTGTACTGCTCGCTTTGGTGGAGATAAATGGCGTTGCGATAGACTTCGATGGGCGCCGCGAACAGGTCCACCTCGCCAATGACCTGCCCATTCCGGCTCGTGTCCAGAATGACCACGTTGCCTGGCGCGGCGGTTCGCAGGCTCACTTCTTCCGCGGGATAGGCCTCGCTGCTCCAATGCCACTTGTCCTTTACGTGCCGCAAGATGCGGTGCTCCGCTAGGTACTCCAAGATTTCATTGGTCGAGGCGGCGTCCACGCCAAAGCGTTCCCCGTCCTTGAAGGGCAGCTCGTACGCCGCGCACTTGAGGTGGCTGGTGAGGATGATGAGATTGTTGGGGTCGACCGTGGCGGCTTCGGGCGCTTGCTGGAAGAAATACTCGGGATGGCTGATGATGTACTGATCCAGCGGCGCGCTCGACGCGACCAGCACTACCAGGGACACCGAACTGCGCCGCCCCGCGCGGCCCGCTTGCTGCCATGTGCTCGACACGCTCCCGCTGTAGCCCGTCATGATGCACACATCGAGACTGCCGATGTCGATGCCCAGTTCCAGGGCGTTCGTGCTCACTACCGTCATGATTTCGCCCTCGCGCAGTCCCTTCTCGATGGCCCGGCGCTCCGTGGGCAAGTAGCCGCCACGATACCCCTGGACGAGCTTGGCGTTCTTGCCCAGCTTGCGGACGGCGTCCTTGATGTAAGTCGTTAGGATTTCGACGCGCAACCGGCTCCGCGCGAAAACGATGGACTGAATATCCCGGGACAAGAACTGGGTGGTGAGCCGGGCCGCTTCCTTCACGGCCGAGCGCCGAATGCCGAGCGCCGCGTCCACCACGGGCGGATTGTAGAACAGGAAATGCTTCTCGCCCGCCGGGGCGCCGTTGTCGTCCACGAGCCGCACGGGCTCCTCGATGATGGCCTCGGCCATCTCCTTGGGATTCTGGATGGTGGCGCTGCAGCAAATGAACTGCGGCGACGCGCCGTAAAACGCGCAAATCCGCTTCAACCGCCGGACCGTATTGGCGAGGTGGCTGCCGAAAACGCCCCGGTAATGATGCAATTCATCGATGACCACATAGCTCAGGTTCTCGAACAGCTTCATCCAAATCGTGTGATGGGGAAGAATGCCGGTGTGGAGCATGTCCGGATTGGTCACCACGATATGCCCCGCGTTGCGGATGCTCTTACGGGCCGAGGCGGGCGTGTCGCCGTCGAAGGTGTAGGCGCCGATCCGGACGTCGAGTTCGGACACGGTATTCTGCAACTCGCTCACCTGATCTTGCGACAAGGCCTTGGTGGGGAAGAGGTACAGCGCGCGGCTGTTGGGGTTGGATAGCAGCGTGTTGAGCACCGGCGCGTTGTAGCACAGGGTCTTGCCCGAGGCCGTCGGCGTCACCACGCATACGTGCTCGCCTTGCAACACCGCCTCGACGGCTTGCGATTGATGCGTGTAGAGTTGATGCACGCCCTTCTTTTCGAGCGCCGCGCGCAAACGCGGATCCATGGCCTCCGGGAATGGCCCATGGCGCGCCGGCCGCGCGGGCTGCACGCGCCACGCCGTGAGGTTGCGCTGAATAGCGGGATCCTCCCGCAAGCGATCAATTGTCTGAGCCGTGTTCATGGCTATGCGTTTCCTTGTTTGTGGAGAGGACGGGAAAGAATAGGGCTGGTCACATCTGGTTCCGGAACAGCGGGTTTTCAAAGTTCCGCGTCATCCTTCAATAACAGTAACAACACGACCGC
>JBKHFO010000011.1:0-33041 GCA_046540175.1 Candidatus Hydrogenedentota bacterium | reverse complement strand
ATTGGGGTTTAGCGAGCGTGTTTTTCAGGATGAGCGGGTTTTTGGAAATCCCGTTTCGCGGGGATGACGAGGGGCGGGCGGGATTACCCACAATTTTAGGATGGAACGAGTGCTAGCCTGCTACACGAGTCTTCGCTGCAAAGCGATCACGACGCCCTGGACGGACACCGTGTCCGCGGGCGCGACAATGGGTTGCATGGCGCTGTTGGCGGGTTCAAGGCGAATCGAGGCCCCTTCGGGATAGAACCGCTTCACGGTCGCTTCATCCTCCACCATGGCCACGACCACGTCGCCCTTGCGCGGCCGGCGCGTGGGATCCACCACGATGAGGTCCCCGTCCAGGATGCCGGCCTCCACCATGCTCTCGCCGTTCACGCGCAAGCAAAACGCGCCCTCCCGCACGTGAGCGGGATCCACCGTCACCCGGCCTTCGATGTTCTCCTCGGCGAACAGCGGTTGCCCCGCCGCGACCCGGCCCACGAGCGGCAAGGTGTTGGGCTCCGCCTCGTAGAGGTCCGCCACTCCTTTCTCCGTGACATGCAGGGAACGCGCCTTGCTCGACCGGGTGAGATAGCCCTTGCGTTCAAGCGCCACGAGATGGTCCGTCACCCCATTGGTGCTGCGGATACCAAAATGCGCGCCAATCTCCGCCAAAGTTGGGGGATAACCTTGGTCCTGTATGGTCTGGGCGATAAACTGCAAGATCGCCGCCTGCCGTTTTGTAAGGGGCCGCGCCATCGCCGCTATCCTCTTCCTTCCCGCGTTGATGCGCCGTGAACCCGCCACGCCGCGTACTGAAATCCTGTTCAGCCCTATTGAAGCACGGTTCTGGCGGCGTTGTCAACAGGATTTCGTCACTCATCAGCAGCGGGGCAGGTTAGTGTGCTGGGTGTCTACATTCCCTCGCGCGCCCGGCGAGGCCACGGAAAGAATTGGGGTGCTATTCGGCGGCGCCAGGGGCGGGTGCACATAGCGCCCCCCTCCCCTCTAATTCATTTTCCCAGAACGCAAAGGGCGAAAAAGGGGAGTGGAGGGGGAGTCCAAAGAAGAGGGGGGGCTGTTTGTACACCTTATACACCCGGGCCGGCGGCGGACGTGATTTCCTAGCAAAGATCGGGTGGCCGCCAGGAGGATTTCTGACGCACCTTGTTATACTCCATGCAACGGTTCTTTCTCTGGTCATCTTCGCTGTCATCGGAACCGTGGTGAATGGCTGGCGCCGTGGGGGCTTTGTGGCGCATTGGGGCCGTTTTGGAGTAGTATGGGGGTGTTCTGGGCGGAAGATAGGGCGCCTGCTCGGATAACAAGCCGGCGGGGGCGGGAAGCCTTGAGACGATGAACGCCATTGGAGCGTGACACACAACACACCATGCGCGATATAGGTTTGTTACTGATACTTGCGGGAGCGTTGGTGCTGCTGGTGGGGGTGGCGCTGTACCTAGGGCCTTCGGTGGGCTTGGGCAAGCTTGGCCGATTGCCGGGGGACATTCACCTGGACTGGGGGAACGTCCAGCTCTATGTCCCCATTACCACCTCGATCCTTGTCAGCGTCCTCCTGACGTTGCTCCTCTTTTTGTTGACCCGCCTTCGCTAAGGCGGACCGCGGCGCTAGTGTGACGCCCTTTCAGGACTATTTAGGGGGACACCATTTTCCCAGGGCGATTGCCCTGGGCTGTTGTGTTTCAGCCCTTCGGGCTTGACCTTGGGTCCTTGCCAACCTGAACGGGATAGCAAATCACCGCTGTTTAGGACAACAGTGGTCCCCCTTCAAAGCGGGAATTCTGTTTGAAAGCCGGAAAGATGCCGGCGTTACGGGGCATCCCCGGATTTCGGGCAGACTGCCGTACTAGCGCCGGAAGAGCCTCGGCCGCGCTTCACGCAAGGCTGATTGCACCATCATGAACTCGCCGAGATTCTCCATCGTGAGCAGGCCCACGAGTCGGCCGCCCCGAAGCACGGGCACCGTGTAGCACTCGCAATTCTGCAACCGCATGAAGGCGTTTTCCAACATTTCGGTGGGGTCAGCCGTCTCGAATTCGGTATCCATGGCCCCTCTCACCGGCGCGTCCTCGCCTTGTTCGGACAAGGCCTTGAAGAGGTTGGCGCGCAGCAACACCCCCACGACTTGGCCCTGTTCATTGACAACAGGGAAATCGTGCTGAAACCCGGCAATGACATGGTCCACCGCCCGCTGAAGCGGGTCCTCGGGATGGAGCGTTTGAAAGTCGGTGATCATGGCCCGGGTCAGGGGGATGCCGCCCAGCGCGGACTTCATTTGGACCATGGAGGCCTCGCTGCTGGCCCCCATCCATACAAACAGGGCGATGAAAATCAGGACGGGATTCATGAAGAGGCCCACAAAGCCCAGAAAAATCGCCATGCCTTGCCCAATGGTGGCGGCGATTTGCGTGGCCTGAAGATAGTCGAGGCGAATAGCCAACAGCGCCCGAAGCACGCGGCCGCCATCCATCGGGAACGCAGGCAACATATTGAACACGGCGATGAAGATGTTTACCCAGAAAAGATTGACAAGTATGTTGCCCTGTCCGAGCGCGGCCACTTCAAGGAACGCCGCTCCGCCCCAGATCGGCCACACTATCCCGAAAAGAACGCCCGCCAACACCACGTTGACGGCAGGGCCAGCCACCGCGACCAGGAACTCTTGCACTGGATCCTCCGGCATGCGCTCCAGACGCGCGACGCCGCCAATCGGAAACAAGATAATGTCCTTGGTCTGAATGCCAAAGCGCCGGGCGGTCAAGGCGTGTCCGAGTTCATGCAGGACCACCACGCCAAAGATCACCAGGACAAAAAGCAACCCGTGGAACGCTTGCACAAGGGTGTGGTCCTGGGCATAGTGCAGAAAGCCCACCCATAGAAGAATAAGGAGAAAGGTTACATGGACGTACACGCCGATGCCGGCGAGGGTCCCAAGCCGCATTGACCACTTCATTTAGAAAGACCTCTTACTGGGTTGTTGTTTTTGTTGGACGATGCCGTGGAAACGTCCCCCGTTCCCCATATTCAAACAAACACCCCCGGAAGCGGACTTGATTTCCCGGGACGGTGAGAGGACCGATGCGGCATTATAAGAAATTCCACGCCGCGATTGCGATGATGCGAGCCGGTGAGCGTTCGGCTTCGAAGGCCGTTTCAGGCGCTGGGCGGCTTCGCGCTGGCGTCGCGGGTGTTGAACGTGCCGGGGCTTTCCAGGGCAAGGGGGACATACTGCCGGCTGCGGACCAACTCGCCGATGGTGCGCTCCATGATGCCGTCGCGGCCGGCGTTGATTTCGTCCAGCAACGTGGTGAACCGCTGATCCTGACGCAATTCGGAAGGGTCCCGGCCGGCCTCGCGCAGGGCGAAGATGACATGGCCCACCGTGATGCGATCCAATGAGCAGGCGGGCTGATACCGCGGCGGTTCGTTCGGGTGGGACTCCGGCAACACACACTGGCTCACCAATCCCGCCTCTTGGAGGATGTCCAGCGTTTCGTTTATAAGCCGGCTGGGCACATTCCAGGCCTCCGCCGCCTCCAGCGTGGAGAGAGGGGGCTGGCCATGCTCGAAGCGGTGCCCAATCTCGACCATGGCGCGCAGGCCCGTGGCTTCGCGGTAGGCTTGGCTGGCGCCGGCGGCGTAACGCTCCATGGCGAAGGTTTTCTCATTCTGGTAAGCGAACGTCAATTCGGCGCCCGAAAGGACCACCACCCAACTCGCGTAGACCCACATCAGCAGCATGGGGACGGCGAAATAACTCGTGTAAATGATGTTGTACCGGGCGAGACCGAACTGGAATTTCACATAGCCCATGGAGACCAGATACCACAGGGTCCCCGCCAGAATGCCCGCGATTAGGGCGTACCGGAACACCACGCGGGTGTTGGGCACGAAATAGTACAGGGCCGTGAAGCTAGCCCATATGATGACGTATTGGACCCCCCGGAACAAGGCGGAGAAGGGTCCCAATTGCGCCATCAGGACTTCGCTCTCAAGAATGGCGAACAACGTGATGACCGGAATGACCACGAAGGGCATCAGAATCAAAAGGACGAGATAGTCGGCGAGTTTGCGGAAATGGCCCCGAGTGGATTTAAGTCCCCAGATCTGGTTGAAGGAGGATTCGATGTTCTTCATCAGGCCGAACAGCGTCGCCAAAATGAAACCCAGCCCAGCCAGCCCCAGCGTCTGAAAATCGGCCCGTTCCTCGGCGTACGCCAGAATGGAGCCGACGGTTTCCCCCAGTTCGTCTCCCTCTCCGTCTTCTTCTCCGTTTTCGCCTTCATCGCCGTTTGCCCGCATCATCAACAGGTCGACGACGCCTTCCCGCAGGAAGGAATCCCCGGGCTCCAACGGAAACTCAGCGTCCTCTTCCACGAGATGCCCCGACATGTACTGGTAGATTTCGCGATCCAGATCAATCGCTTGCACAATGGCAAACATGAAGATTAAAAGGGGGACAATGGATAACGCCGTCGCGAACGTCAGCGCCGAGGCCCGAAGGAGGAGGGCGTCTTGCACGAGATTCTGCGCAAGGACAATCGCAACCCGAACGTGCTTGATGATAAACCCTTGCGGAGCTGGATCGCCTGGCCGGCCGATATGCCACACGTCGTGGGTGACAAACCGCCGGCCGCGTTCAAGGGAGTCCCACAGTTCACGAAACCATTGAATCATAGGGATATACTACACTTCGGCCGCGTTGCAGAGCAAACCCCGCCCGATTGGGACCGCTTATGCGCTCGAAACGCTGCATAGCCTCCGCGAATCGGCTGGCCGGAACCTGTGTGCTATAGAGTTTGTCAGTATTGACATACTATTGCCGGTATGGGCGTCAATAGTTAGTCAGTTTTGACAAGGCTGTGATGGCCGGTAGGTGGCCTTTTCGGTGCGTCTCCGCCATAAAGTTTTATACATCAAAGGGTTAGCCTTCCAGATATGAATTGGCATGCGCTTTGCTGCTTTATCGGTAGGAACTGTATGGAGACGGGACCATTTGAGGCGTAGCCCGCTCTAAACGAGTGAGGAGGAAATAGACATGGAACACGGCATTGCGAAGGAGCGCATTATCAGCCTCTTAGCCGGAGGCGCGGTCATCGTCGTGGTGTGGCTGATTATGGCCGGATTCTAGGGCGGTCAGCCCTAGGGTGAACGCCGTTCGAACATCACGTATCCGGCGGGGTTCACTGGGAAACCGTGACCAACCTTTTGCAGGCTCCCCCAGCCTAAAGCAATAACGGAGCGGGGGAGTTTTCGATTTTACTCCCCTGCGAACAACAGCGCTATTCTTGCCAGCCCCCGATGTTTCACGCCCTTTTTGTCTGCGCTCTTGACCTGCGGAGGGCGCTCGGGCACACTATGTACTTGTGAACGCCGATGACGGACGTTTCGCTGAGAGGCGGACGCGTGGATCGCAAGACAAAGGAAGACATCGAATGCGTCAACATTGGGGCAACCTATCGCGCAGGGGGTTCATGGGCATCGTCGGCGCCGCCGCTTGGAGTTTGGGCGGCGGCGGATTATTGGCGGGATACGAGGCGGACGCCACCCTAGGCGCGCCGCTTTTTGCGGGCAGACAACTGGAAGCGCTTCGCGAACGGGCGGGAGAGGGGATCCGCTATATTCACATGGATTGCGGCATTTCCCCGGAGGGCCACGCGCCGGAGGAACAGCTCTTTGCCGGCCTTATCGGTCTGGCCGTGCTCTCGCCTGACACAACGCTCGGCCGGGTATCCGTGCTGGGCAGGCGGAACGAAAGCGGGATACCAGCCCACTTGACGGCCCGCTTGGTCTATCCAAGCCACACCGCCATGCTCACGCTTGGCCAAGGCCGGCCAGGGCTTGTTGTCCGCACCATGGAGGGCGCCGCTCATCGCGTGGAGGCCGCTGCTGATCCCGAACCGCTGCGGGATGACGCCTCTTCGCGCTTGGCGAGCCGCCTTTTCGCGGCAATCCTTGAAGCCAGTCCGCCCCCTTCAGCAAGCAGGGTGTAGGAGGGCTTTGCCCCTCTCAAATATAGTACATATGGGCGTGGCGGCCGCTTTCCAGAATGTCCTGCACGGTGATGCTTTCCAACACCTTCTCGATCCCCTTGGCCACCTGCCGCCAGGTGGGATGGAGGTCGCCTTCGCCGGCCTCCTCAACGGGACGCGCCTCAAGAATGGGCCCATCGATGGCCTTCACAATGTCCCCCAGCGATATGTCGCCAGGACTTCGCTCAAGGTGATACCCGCCTTGCGATCCCCGGATGCTCCGCACTAAGCCCGCGCGTTTTAGTTGTATGAGTATATGCACCAGATATTTTTCGGGGATGTCCTGGTTTTCCGCTATATGAGTCGCCCGTACAGGCTGTTGCGTAGAGGCTTGCTTGGCCAATTCCACCATGGCCCGGCACGCATAATCGCATCGCGAAGAGATATTCATCCGTCTGTCTCCCAGGAATGATTAGTTTGGTAATCATTATTGGGGATATATATGCCCGAAGTCAAACAAGGCGGATCGAGGGAGGGGGGGTAGCCAAGCCACGAACGAAGGCCGGACCGTTGTCAACCGCTTACTCGCCGCTTTCTTCTTCGCCTTCCCCGGCGCCGGATTTCAACTGAATCTTGATCGATTGATTGTCTGCCAAGCGCTGGAGGCGGGGCAACATGGCGCCGGAGGCGCAATAGCGAGTAGCCTCCCATTGAAAGCGTAGGGCGAGAGGGGATTACGCTCCCGCCGTCATTCCCGCAAGGGGATTCGCCACGGAACGAAAACGCGGCTTTGTTATGCGCCGTCCGCGACCGCTATCGCATACGGTAGAATACCGCCTATGAATCCCCGCAAGCGGGAATCCAGGGGCTTCGCTGCCCGCTTAGGGGTGGGGATGGATCCCCGCTTGCGCGGGGATGACGGTAAAAGTACAGGTGGATGACGGTAAGGGTACAGGTGGATGACGGTAGCTTGGCATTGCGCTTCGCCTTCCCCGGCGCCGGAGTTCAACTGAGTCTTGATTGTTTGATTAGCCGCCAAGCGCTGGGGGCGGGACAACATGGCGCCGGACACCTCCGCGCCCTTGCGCGCCAGGCGCGCGGCTTACGCGCTGAAGTCCACGGAAGCAAAGACGGCGAGGGCTTTGCGGCCGAGGACGAATCGTTCGTTGGCTTGAACCACGGGGGCGTCATTGGCCGTTGGGAAGTCATAAGGGCAAGGGAGGCCGGTGTTGATGCAGCCCCGCCACGAACCCCTGGGTATCCAAAACGGCTCGGCCCCCATGGTGGGGTTGAACATGAAATACAGGCCTACCCCTTCGTTTTGGGAGGGATGAACCATGTAGGCGATGCAGGGGTCGTGGTTTTCCCACTTGAGGACATGGCCGCTTGTGTTGAACCAGGCGAGATCCGGCGTACCGTCGTCGCCAGCGGGTTTGCCCGTAAAATAGCGGGTTCGCCGCAACACGGGATGGGTTTTGCGGAAGGCGATCACGCTTTTGCAGAAGCGGTGCAGGTCGGCGTACGTCTCGAGCAAGCGCCAGTCGTACCATGAAATGGCGTTGTCCTGACAATACGCGTTGTTGTTGCCGCGCTGGGTCCGGCCGAACTCGTCGCCGCCCAACAGCATGGGGGTTCCCAGCGAGAGGAACAAGGTGGCGAGGAAATTCTTCTGGAGCCGCAGGCGCAACTCATTGACCTCGGCATTGTCTGTGTCGCCCTCGACGCCGCAATTCCAGCTCAGGTCGTGATTGGAGCCATCGCGGTTGTTCTCGCCGTTGGCCTCGTTGTGCTTGTGGTTGTAGGAAACGAGATCTCGCAGGGTGAAGCCGTCGTGGGCGGTTACGAAGTTGATGCTGTTCTGAGGCGGCCTCCCCGCCTTTTGATAGAAGTCCGGGCTGCCGGTGAGGCGGAGGGCGAAATCCGTCTTCGCGGTGTGATCGCCGCGCCAATACCGGCGCACGTCGTCGCGGAAGCGGCCGTTCCAATCGCACCAGCGCGGCGTGCCAAAGTGGCCGACCTGATACGCCCCGCCCAAGTCCCACGCCTCGGCGATGAGCTTCACGTTGTGCAGGAGCGGATCCTCGGCGATACGCTCGACCAGGGCGGAGGCTTGTTGCAGATGGCCGCGTTTGTCGCGGTTCAGGACGGAGGCGAGGTCAAACCGGAAGCCGTCCACGTTCGTTTGCCGCACCCAATGGCGCAGGCTCTCGACGATGAGATCGCTCACGACGGGATGGGCGCAGTTCACGGTGTTCCCACAGCCGGAATAATCGACGTATTGGCCCTTGCCGCCGAGTAGGTAGTAGAGGGAGTTGTCGATGCCGCGAAACGATTGCACCGGTCCGCCCGCGCCGGCTTCCGAGGTGTGGTTGTAGACCACGTCGAGGATGACCTCCAAGCCCTGCTCGTGGAAGGCGTCCACCATGGCCCGGAATTCCTCGTTTTGCCCGCCTGTCTGGCCGCCACAACTCGCAAACCGGCCGGCCGGGGCGGATAAGGCCAGGGGATTGTAGCCCCAGTAGTTGGTGAGCCGCTTGCCCGTTTCGGGATGCCGCAGGGTCAGGTAGGGCTCGCCGCATTCTTGGACCGGAAGCAGTTCAACGGTGGTGACGCCCAACGATTTGATGTACTCGGCCTTCTCGGCGGCGGCCATGTAGGTCCCAGGTTGCTGCCCGGCCGCCGCGGATTCGTGGGCCGTCAATCCTTTGACGTGGGTTTCGTAGATGACCGTGTCCGCGAATTCCACTGCGGGTTTACTGACGGAAGCCGGCCGGCGGCGGTCATCCATCACGAGGTTTTTGGGAAACCCTTCTCCCGTGTTGTTCACCACCACTTTGGCGTAGGGGTCGATCAGATAACGCCGCGCATCGTAGCGGTGGCCCCGCTTGGGGTCGCAGGGTCCGTCCACGCGGTAGGCGTAGATTACGCCCGTTTCAAGCCCTTCCACCACCACGGTCCAGACATGGCCGAAGCGGTGTTTACGAGGATTCAGTTCAAACTCCCGGAACGGCGTGTCGTCGCCGGGATTTTCGAACAAGGCCAGCCACATCCGTGAGGCATGCCGCGAATAGAGAGCGAATTGCACGCCCGTTTCCGTGATGGAGGCCCCCAGGGGATAGGGGGACCCCGCCGATAGCGTGTATACGACAACGCCGGGTTCTTTCTCGCTCATATACATGTTGGTTCCTCCCCCATTGACCGCCGCACCAATTACTCCGCCTTCACATCGGACGCGCGGGCGGCTTCATGGACGCGCAATGTCCAATCGAGATTCACCAGAATCTCTTTTGGGCGCACCGTGGCCTCATTCCAAAGAAACGCGCGGATGAATTCACGCATAAAATCGTTTGTCTTCCATTCTTTATCTTCCGTGATAGCGCGCATGGCGTATACGCCGCGCTCGTCCGTGGCGCCTTCAAACCGCATGTCGCGTCCGTTCAAAGAAAACAAACGGGTATGTGAATTGCTTTCAGGGTTGTTCCCCATCTCTAGTTGACAGGTTGTCCGCTCATCGCCGGGGGAACAGACCTCAAAAGACGCATGGGCTTTGTACCCCTCGAAGTTGGTTTCAAGCGTGGTGAAATCAACCGCCGCCTGGGGCAAGAGCCGGTAAAGGAAACTAAGGGCGTGAGGCGCCAAATCGAGCCATACGCGGCTGGGATCGGGGCCGCGGCCCCGCGAAGGGACCTCAAGCCGGGACCGGAATTGGCGCAAGCTGGTCCATCCCTGATTCTCCAGACTGTGGCGGATGGCGTGATCCGCCCCGCGGGTGTATTGCAAACACACGGACAGCCGCCGGCCCCGCCGCTCCGCCAACTCAAGCAGCACTTCGGCCTCCGCGAGCAGTTCTTCCCGGCCCGCGTCCGGGCGGTAGATGAACGGCTTCTCGCACAACACGTGACAGCGGTTTTCCAGGGCGATGCGAACGTGTTCGCCGTGGTGGATATGAGGCGAACACACGTCGACAATGTCCACGTCTTCGTTTTCAAGCAGCTCCTCAAGACTGGTGTAGGCGTTGCCGTCGAAGCCGAAGCTGTTCTCAAGGTTCGCCCGGGCTTCTTCCAATGTATTCTCCGAGGTCCCCACGATCGCGCACACTTGAGCCCCTTCCAAGGCCCACCATCGAGCATGATACCGTCCTACTCCGCGGGCGCCCACCACCGCCACCCGCGTACGCGTATCTGTAGTCATTAGTACTCCTCGTCTTGGCCGCTGGAATCTTCCCACGGCCCTTCATGAGCATCCACGATTTCGTCCCACGTCACATACAACGGTCCGTCGCCTGCAAGGGGGGTTTCTTCCACCTCCCATTGGCGTAATTTGGCGTTGCGTTGCCCCCGTTTGCGCAGGTACGCCCACACCGTCAGCAATGCCATCATCTGAAAGACGCTGAATCCTGACACAAGTGACCCGATTAAGGCAACTTTCCACAGGGAGCCCTGCCACGCGTCCCAAAGCGCCACGGGGGTCATCGCGCCATATTGCGCCAGCGCCTCGGGAAAAGGCTGGTCCTGGAGGGAGCGAATCATGCTCCAAAACCGCTCCTCTCCCAACTCGTCTTTGAGAAAGCGGGTCATGGAGAGACTTTGCGCATAGACGTCGCCGAACTCCATCTCTCCCCCGGCCACCTCAAAAACGGCCATCAACTCCTGGTACTCCATGATGCGCCCTTGCGTGTACATATAGGCCACCACGGCGGAACTGCGCCAGCGGTACTCGTCCGCCAAACTCATGGCGGCGCCTTCGTTCAGCCAACGCGGCAAGTTGTCCAAATCCACGGTCCGGGCCAGCATGACGTGGACCAGCTCATGGCGGAGCACATCGCCGTAGCGGGCGGGCTGGCGCAAGAGGCGCGGAGCCTTCACGACCACCACCCCTTCCTCTGACCACGCCAACCCTTCGACCTGCAACCGCGCCTGGGGCCCCGCGAACTGGGCGAACACATGATACGCTGGGCAGATAATATACCGGATGGGCTCGCCGCCCCGATTTAGATAGGCGGAGTACTCGTCCAAGGCGTTCTGCAGGATATCCATCGAGCGTTCGGCGAGCGCCTCGTCTCCATCCGCGTACTTAATGACGATCTGCCCTTCTTCAAGGCGGTTGTCGACTATATCGGCGTCCGCGTCCCCCTGAAAGAGGATTAAACCGGCGGCAATCGCCACGCTGGTCAGGAGAATCCGAAGAACGCGCACCGCTGCGCACCCGTTCATGGCGCTTCCCCAGCCGTCTCCCCGATAGAAACCCCTTGCGGCCGCGGACCCGCGCTTAACACGGCCCGGGCCTCTTCCACGGCCTCGGATACGCGTTCGGCCCCCAGCGAGACCTCCCGCATCTCATTCTGATCCACGAACGCCAACACGCCGGTTTCCGGGCATGCGCCGCGCAACCACCAGCATCCCGCCGCGTAGAGGAGCAACTGATATTCGTACGCCGTCAAACGGGCGGGGATGACGCCGGTCTTGTAGTCCAAAAGCGTGACGCCATCAAGCAAGGCGTCCACCGTGCCGGTGACCGATACGCCCTCCAGATTCCACGCGAACGGCGCCTCCCGCTCCACCTGGGCTTTCCGCAGGCGGCTTCCCCAAGGCGATTCGGCGGCCTGGCGCGCCATCGCCGGCAGTTCTTGTTCGAGCCGCGCGCGCAATCCCGCCGCCGGACAGCGCCGTTGAAGGAAATCCGGCACGGCCTCATCGGGCGGCGTCTCGAAATCCCAGGCCTCGAAGAAGCCGTGTACCAATTGGCCCCGCTCCATGGCCAAGGCCTGCGCCATTGTAAACTCGCCGCTTGGGGTTTCGCTCCCCTCCGCGTTTCCCGCCAGCAGCGCCGCCAACTGGGACACCGCGATGCGCCCGGCGGACGCGGCGTCCGGTTCCACGGGCTGAATGCGCCGCTCCATCCGCGCCTTATCCAGCGGCGGCAGCGGTTTGTCCGGCGTCTCCACCGGCGGGAGTGGCTTGGGCTGGCGAATGACGCGGAGCGCCCAGTCATCGGTCCGGATGGTCTCGCCGTGCCGCCGATCGCGCAAGCTGAACTGCGCGTCCAGCTTGGCAAACCACGATTTCCTTGGCGTTCGCTTGCCCGGGCTTCCGCTGAGCACCAGCCAATCCCGCGCGCGCGTCAGGGCCACGTACAACAGCCTGGCTTCCTCGGCCTCTTCGTTCTCGTCATGAACGCGCTTAATGATTTCCCACATGGGAGGATCATACCATTCCCCTAGCTCGTTTTGGACCCGGCACGCCGCCCCGTACTCCCCGTGCACCCGGACCAAATCGCCCCGGCTTCCGCCCCGGTCCCGCGTAAGGCCGGGCACAACGGCGATGGGAAATTCGAGGCCTTTCGCCTTATGGATGCTCATCAGCGCGATGGCGTCTCCCTCGGCGGCGGGCACGGCGGCCTCGCCTTCCTGGACGCCGCTGGCGGCCGTCTCGTCGAGGTAATGCACGAACGCCCACAAGCGGGCGGGCTGGGATCGGCTGAAGCCCTCGGCCAGTTCAAGCACCTTGCGCAGGTTGCCGTAGCGCTGAAGGCCCATGAATTGCGCCAACACAATGGCCTCGAGCCCGCTTTCCTCCAAGGCTTGGCGGACAACGTCCGGCAGGGGCCGCTCGGCGTGCTGGCGCAATCGGTCCAGCAGCTCCCTCGCCCCCGAAAGGCGGTCCGGTTCGGGGAAATCCGGCGGCATCGCGGCTTCGTGAAAGGTCTTCGCCAGTTGTCCGCCCTTGCCCAGGCGGTAGATGGCGTTGTCCGTCAGGCCCACGATGGGGCTCCGCAGATAGGCCAGTAAGGCGGGTTCGTCCCACGGATCCACCACGAGCGCGAGCAGATTGCGGAGGTCGCGCACCTCCTGCCGCTCAAAGAAACCCCGGCCCGACACGACGTAATAGGGTAACCCCGCTTTGCGCAGTTCTTGTTCGTATATCTTGACATTGCTCAAGGCGCGGAAGAGCAGCGCCACGTCGCCGTAACGGGCGGGCCGCAACTCCCCGGTCTGCTCGTCCCGCACGCGGGCGCCGTGCTCCCCTTGGCAAAACCGCGCGATCCGGTTGGCGAGCAAGGCCGCCTCTCGCCGGCAGCGCTCCTCGGCGTCCTCTCCCTCGTCTTCCTCCGGTTCCGGGGGGATGAGGCACTCGATGCGGCACTCGCCCGCGGCGTCCCGGCGGGCATCCAGGGGGTGATACTCGGGTTCGACCCGGCGCAACAGCCCCGAACCGCTGAAGAAATGGTTCACCCATGTCAATATTTCGGGAACCGTCCGGAAGTTCGCATCCAGCCGGATGGTTTCCGCGGCCGCGTCCCGCGCCCGGCCAAAGACATCGACCTCCGCGCCCCGGAAGTAATAGATGGACTGCTTGGCGTCGCCCACGATGAACAGTTCCGGGCCGTCCGGCGCGTTTGCGAGCAGGGTGGCCAGCTCGTATTGCCGGTGGTCGGTATCCTGGAATTCGTCGATGAGCAGATGCCGGATGCCGTGGGCGACGCGCTCGCGTATGGGGCGGTTTTCGCGAATAATGGATACGGCGTCGAGGATAAGGTCGTCAAAATCATACGCGCTCCGCTGGCCCTTGGCGGACAACAACGCGCCGAGAACGCCCTCGTGGGCGCGCAGCAGCGTGTGGGTGTGTTCCGCGGCCTGCCTGTTCAGCTCGGCGCCGCCCTCACCGATGATGTGCCGATCCAGCAGATCCCGCAGCTCGTCGCGGATATCTTTAATCCGGTTGTAGGCATCCTCCGAGGCCCAGTTCTTCTTGGAGGCGCCGGTCGCTTTCATGTCGCGAAGCGTCTGCGCGATGTCATCCAATGCGCGGGGCGATTCGGCCTGGGCGATGGCTTTCAGCAACCCCAGCAATTCCTGGCGCATAAGCTCGCGCTTATCCCGGGGTTTCAAACACGCCTCGCCAAGCTCGCTCAGTTCCGTCCGCAACGCACCTAATTCGGGTTGCTCGCGAAGCGCATGCAGCGCCTCGGCGCGGTAGGTTTCAATCGTCTCATCCCAATAGGCGAGCAGGGCGTCCACGTCCGTCAGGGGTTGACGCCGCAACGCCTGTTCCACGGCGGGCCGCCGCCCTATCAGCGCCCGGAGTTCGCGCGCGGCTGTATTTAATCCGTACGCGGCGGCGATACGGTGAAGCGGGCCATCTTGTGCCGCGTTCAACCTGTTGTGAAGAAAGTCCTCTATCACATCTTCCCGGAGCAGATACGTCTCGGCCTCGGCCAGAATCCCGAAGTCCGGGTCGCGGTTCAACGCCAGGGCGTGCTCCCGCAACAGGCGCATGCAGAAGCTATGGATGGTCGAGATGCGGGCCGTCTCCACTTTCCGCTCGGTTTCCCGCCAGAAGCCTGCGTTGGCATCGTTCCGGGCCGCTAACGTGCGGCAGGCCGTCCGGACGCGTGATTTCATCTCCGCCGCGGCCTTGTCCGTGAAGGTGATCGCGGCGATCTGGTCGAGGCGGGCGTGGCCCTCCCGAAGCAAGTGGATGATGCGGTTGACCAACACGCTCGTCTTGCCGGAGCCCGCCCCGGCGTCCACACACAAATGCTGGCCGGTGGTCTCGATGGCGCGCCGTTGTTCGGGGGTCAAGCGGGGCATCTACACATCCTCCTCGCCGCTGGACGGCGCCTCGTCCCCGTCCAAGGCTTGGGCGGTCATCTTCTGCTGTATGCGGTGGGGCTCAAAGCGGCAGGGCCGCCGGTTGGCGCAGAAGTGACACGGCGCCCCCGCGTGCGGATTGGGGGGAAACCGGCCGGCCCGGATGCCTTGCACGCATTCGTCCATGGACAGCAAGGCCGTTTGCCGCCGTTTGTGCGCCAACTCGCGCGGATCAATCTTGCGTGTGCCCTCCCTCAAGCACTCCAGCGGATTCTTATTGGTCCCAATCTCGAGGAAGATGGCGGAATGGCATTCGTAACTTGGCGCGAGGTGATCCTCGAGGGCCATCATGTACAACGTGAGTTGCAGCGAAACCCCGGCCTCTACGTCCCGTTTCAACGCCCGGATGGTGTTCTTGTAATCGACAATGCGGGCTTCATGGCCGTTGCGGAGGTCAACGCGGTCGATGATGCCCGCGAACTGGATCGCACCGGCGCCGTCGAGCTGCACGCGGTAGGGTTCGGACGTTTGAAGGGCGTCGCCCGAGCGTTCCCGGACATGGCCAAAGGCTACTTCGAAATGCGCGGGTTTCCAGGGCGCGTTCTTCTCGTCGTTGCGCTGAATGCGGAAATAGCGTTCCAGCGTGTTTCGAATCGACCGCCGTTCGACGGCCTGGACCCCGCGTGAAACCGGCACACTCCGGCCGGCATAGTCCGCGAAGGTCTCGTCCGCCAGTTCCATGAGACGGGCGAGGCCTTCGTCCCACGGGATATCCGCGCAATTCCGGCCGCGATATTCGGCATGGAAGCGGTGAAGCACGGCGTGCAAGATGGCCCCGCGGACGCGCGCATCGAAGCGGGCCTCGGGCGTCTCGACGGGGCGTAGTTCGAGCACCCGCTCCATAAAGAACTGAAACGGGCATTCAGCGTAGGCTTCGAGCTGGCCCGCGCTGAAGGAATAACGGGGACCGAACCGTTCGCCGAGTTCCGCGTGAATCGCGTTGTCGGTCAGCACGCCATCATACGGCCCGAAATCCGCTAAACCATAGCGGCTCTGCTCCACCGCGGCGCCGTGTTTTTCGCGGGACAGCGCATCCCCGAACATGGCTTGCAAGCCAGCGCGTTCCCGTGAGCCGAAGGCGATGTTGCGCAGTTCCCGCCAAGACGCCGCCTCCGCCGCGGGAGGCAACGTCAACGCCGGGTTGAGCGCAGCCGGTTTGAGACGGGGAAACAGAAGGAGGAGATCCTCGACATAGGGGCTCGGCATGGCCGCGCGGCCTTCCCCGGACGCGGCGGGCCAGCTCAGATGGACCTGGGCGCCGCTTTCAAGGACGCGCCGGAACATCAAGCGTTCCCGGCCGCTCCGTCCGGCTGGGGTGTCGAACGCCAATCCGCCGCCGGCCAGCTCTTGAAGGTCTTCCTCACTGAACAGGGCGTTGGCGGGTTCGGCCCGGGGCACGTTGTCTTCCGTAAGCCCCACGTAGAAGACGTAGCTGAAGCGCAGCTGGCGAATGCCCTCGGGGTCGGACACCATGACGCCCGTGGGTTGCCCTGGCGTTCGCGCGTAAGGCGTGGACTGAAACGCGTGGCGCAGAAACGCCGTGAACGAGGCCAGCTTCATGGCGGGATCCCGGCGGCGCGCGGTCAGCCATAACCGAACCCGGCCCAGCAGGCGCGTGACGGCGCGGTAGGCCTCCAGCTCGGCCGCGCGGTGCTTGGCTTCGGGCAACGCCGCGAGCGCGCCATCGATGGGCAGCGCGTCCAGAAGACCTTCCATTGCTTCGCAATAGCCGCCCAGCGTGCTCTCGTCCGGCAGCGAATTCAGGATCGCGTCAAGGGACTCAATAGCGCGCGCCAGGGCGGCAATCGATGCGTCGGGATCGGACAGGGAAGGGAAGTCCTTGTCCCACCCCTCGCGGCGTTGCCGTTCGAGCCGCTCCACCCCAACCGCCCAGTCTTTCCGTCCGCCGATCACGCCCGCGAGCCGCGCTAGCACCGGCGCGGGTTCCAGCAGCTCGCTCGCCTCCACGCCGCTCTGAAACCACGGCGCCATGAGCACGTCAAGCACTTCCTCCCGCCGCCAGCGTTGCGCGCAGGCCAGTAAGGTCAAGAGGAACGCGCCCAGGCTGCTCTCGGTCACCGGCGGCCGATGCATCATGCGGTACGGGACGCCGTATTCGCTGAGTTGGCGCTCCATGGCGGAAGCCGCGCCGCGCAACCGGGGGGCGACAATCGCGATGTCGTGCGGCGCCACGCCTTCGTCCACGATGAGCTGTTTCACGCGGCGGCCCACCGCCTCGAACTCGCTGGCGGGATCGGGATAGACCCGCATGGTGAGATTCGCTTCCAGTCCCTGGGCTTCGGCGTTTAGCGCCTCCAGGCCGTGCTCCCCGGGGGACTGATCAAAGATCTGCCGCGCGGCGAATTCGCTTTGCGCCGACGGAGCGCCGTCTCCGAGGTCCTCGATTTCCGGGCCGAACGCTTGGCGAAGCCGCGCGAGGGTCCGCTCCGTCAGTTCGCCGTTTTCGGGATCCTCCGGCTGGCTCAGGGAAACCGCGCAGGCGAAGGTCATGCTTTCGAGATGAGGGGCGAGCGATTCCAGCAACCGGAACTCGCTTGGCGTGAAATCGTCAAATCCGTCCAGAAACACGTGGCGGACCGTGGTCAGCCCAGCGGGGCGGCCCCGTTCACATATGGCGTGGGCTTCCCAGTAGAGCCCCTGCTGGTCATAGAGTTCGCCGGTGATAAGGGCCTCTTGATACGCGGCGTAGACATCGGCGAGCGCTGAGTCCAGGGGACTGGCGTGACGCCGCTGGGCCAGGCGGCGCCGGAAGTCTTCGGGCTCCACCGCCGCCTCTTTGAGCTGCGCGGCCAGGCGTTCCACATGGGAGACCAGGCCGCGATTGGCGGGATCGAGGGGCGCGGCGTGTTCGTCCCGCTCGCTGACGTCCGCCAGCAGTTCTTCGAGCAGCAAGCGTTTCTCGACGGGCTCAAGGCGCCGGAAGCCGGGCCGCTCCGCCTCCAGAAGCTGGGTGACGAAATCCTCGAAGGTCAGCACTGGCCGTCCCCAGAATCCGGGGACCTTGCCTTTGCGCAGGAATGCCTCCATCCGCGCCCGGGCGGCGCCGCGCGTGGGCATGAGCAACACGGCGCTGGCGGCTTCGGCCAGAAAGGCCTCGTCAATGGCCCGCCGGCGCGCTTGGGCGTTCAGGCCGCCGTAGAGGCGCACGCGGGCCATGACTAGAGTTCCTCCGCGTTCAGAATCTTGTAGCGGTAGCCTTGCTCGGTGAGGAAAAGCTGACGCTTGATGCCGTAATCCTGGTCGCAGGTCTCCCGCGACACGAGCGAATAGAAGTGGGCCGTGCTCCCGTTGCCTTTTGGCCGCAGGATGCGTCCCAAGCGTTGAGCTTCTTCCTGGCGCGAGCCGAAGGTGCCCGAGACTTGGATGGCCACGTTGGCGTCGGGCAAATCAATGGCGAAATTGGCCACCTTGGAGACCACCAGCAGCCGGATATCCCCTTCCCGAAAGGCTTTGTAGAGCTTTTCGCGCTCCTTGTTCGATTTCTTGCCTGTGATTAAGGGCGCGTCGAAGCGCTTGGCTAACTCCTTGAGCTGGTCGAGGTATTGCCCGATGATGAGGATGTGGTCATCCTCGTGCTGTTCCATGATGGTCTCACAGATACTTTCTTTCGACGGGTTGGTGGAGGCGATGCGAAACTTGGCGCGGCTGTCCGCGATGGCGTACTCGTAGCGATCCTCGTTGGGTAAGGGCACGCGCACCTCGATGCATTCCGCCTCGGCGATCCAGCCCTGTTTCTCGAGCACTTTCCACGGCACGTCGTACTTCTTCGGGCCGATGAGACTGAACACATCGTCCTCGCGGGCGTCCTCGCGCACCAGGGTCGCCGTCAGTCCGACCCGCCGCCGCGCTTGGAGTTGCGCCGTGGCGCGGAAAACGGGGGCGGGCAGCAGATGGACTTCGTCGTACACGATAAGCCCCCAGTTCGCCTTGTCGAAGATATCGAAGTGTTCGAACGGGCTGTCCTTGGCCTTGCGGTAGGTGAGGACTTGGTAGGTGGCGATGGTCACGGGTCCAATGACTTTTACGTCCCCGCTGTATTCTCCGACGTCTTCCTCCTTGATATCCGTCTTATCCAGCAGCTCGTGCTTCCATTGGCGGAGCGCCACGGTGTTCGTGGTGAGCACGAGCGTCTGGGTCTGAAGCCGTTCGATGGCGGCTATCCCCACCAGGGTCTTGCCCGCGCCGCACGGCAGCACGATGACGCCGCTGCCGCCGTAGTTCGAGCCGCGCATATGAAACGCCTCTACCGCCTCTTTCTGGTACGCGCGCAAGTGCAAGGGAGCGCCCGCGCGCGTCTCGGACCGCATGTTCAGCTCAAGAGGCGCGCCGTCGACATACCCCGCCAAGTCCTCGACGGGGAACCCAATTTTGATGAGCGCGTTCTTGACGTTGCCGCGGTCGCCCGGCGTGATGTAGACGCGGTCCGTCTCGTGATGCTGAACGTAGCCCTTGATGTCCTTGTGGTGGACGATCTGGGCAATGAGAACCGGGTCCTCGGCCACGATGACCAGCCTGTCATCGGTGTCCTTGTACAGCTTGAGCTGGCCGTACCGGGAGACGGTTTCCCGGATTTCCGAAACGATATTCTGCGGGACATCGTACTTGCTGTACGCACGCAGGCTTTCCAGGATGCCCTCGGCCGTCATGCCCGCCGCCGCGGCGTTCCAAAGGGAAAGCGCCGTGATCCGGTACGTGTGGATGTGCTCGGGAGACTTCAGCAGCTCGGCAAAGGCCGCGATGGCGTCCCGGGCGTCTTCAAACAACGGACCGTCCGTCTCAAGGAGGATCGAACGGTCGGATTGCACAATGACAGGTTTATCGGTGTGGTTGGTCATGAATCTCTATTGGGTTGCTGTGGGTACAGGGAGCAGGGACTCGGTCCGCCCCAAAATTTATGGATGTTCCGATTGGGTCTGATTTAGCCTGAAAACGCTGGCGCAAATAAATCCATCCCGTAGGGATGACAGCGGGTAGCCGGGGGTTGAGCCCGCGTGCGATAGCATGCGGGCTCAACCTCGGAAAAGCCGCCCGCCCTACCCACAATTCTAGGTGGGCTGGGTGGTACGTGCGGACCCGCAAGTATTGTGCGTTTTCCGGCCTAGCGCAAAAGAGCCAAGCCTGCGGCGCGAAAGCGAATAAGGAGAAAGGCGCGACTCCTGTGACGGAACTGCGTTCGGGTTTCGACTCCGGACACCGGCCACGGGCCATCATATCACAAGCGAGAGCCCTGGATTCACTCGAATGGCATCGCAAGGTTTTGAGACGGGTCTTGCTGGATTCGTCCGGTGCTTCCCTTTACGCTCCCACACCGCCCAGTTCGCGAATGAGCCGCCAGGATTCGCCGTCAACCGGCATGACGGAGAGCCGGGATTGCCGGACCAGGGGAAGCTGGGCGAGACGTTCATCGGCTTTGATGGCTTTAAGCGAGACGGGGGTGGGCAAGGTCTCCAACGCCTTCACGGAAACCATGCCGAAACGCTCCGATTCATCGGTGGGATCGGGGTGATATTCTTTCACAATCTCGACGACGCCCACAATCTCCCGGCCTTTTCCCGAGTGATAAAAGAAGGCCTGGTCGCCCTTGTTCATGACCTTCATGTTGTTGGCGGCCTGATGGTTGCGCACGCCGTCCCAATCGGCAATCCCCGCCTTGAGCTGATCCTCCCAAGACCACGTCCCCGGCTCCGATTTCATCAGCCAGTAATTCATGCGTTTTCAGGCTCCATTGTTCGCCGCCTTCCCGGCCGCGCAACGCAGGATCTCGTAGGCGCGGATGGTCCGGCTTTTTCCCTTTAAAAAACACGTCCCGATGGGCCGGGCGTCCACGCTATCGCGCACGAGTTCATACGTGGCCTCATCCGCCACCACACGATTCGTCTCGGCTTGGTCGCATAAGCGGCGGGCGATGTTCACGCGGTCTCCCGCCACGGTGTATTCCATCCGTTCGGGCGCGCCCACGTAGCCCGCCACCACCTCGCCGGTGGCGATGCCGATGCCGATGTTGAACGGGGGAAGTCCTCGCTTGGCGCGGGCGGCGTTGAGTTCGGTGTTGACGCTTTGCATCCGCAGGGCCGATCGCACCGCCCGGACGGCGTCGTCCTCCGCGGCGAATGGCGCTCCGAACACGGCCATGATCTCGTCACCGATGAACTTGTCCAGCGTGCCAGATTCGTCGAATATGATGTCGGTCATGTGGGTGAAATGCTCGTTGAGCATTTCCACCAGGGTCGTGGGCGCGAGTTCCTCGGCAATTGTGGTGAAGCCCCGCACGTCGCAGAACAGCGTCGAGACGGTGCGCTTCTCTCCGCCGAGGGTGATGGCTCCCGCGCTTTGCATCACCATGTCCACGATGGCGGGGGAGAGGAACCGGCCGAGATTGGCCCTCGTCTTTTCGTTGTCGACCTCCGCCTCGTACAGCCGCACGTTCTCGATCGCCATGGCCAGGGGCGTGGCGAGGGCCGCGAAGAGTTCGAGGTCATCCTCGCCGAACTGGCGGTCTGGTTGGCGCGTGTCCAAATAGATGGAGCCCAACACGCGATCTTCAACGCGCAAAGGCGCCGCCATGGCGCTGACGATGAGCTGTTGGATGATGCTGGTCTGGCCGCCGAATTCGCGATCCTCGCGCGCGTCCCGCACAAGCACGGGATTTCCCGTGGCGGCGGCCTTGCCCGCTACGCTCATGCTGGGACTGCTTGCCTTGAGATCTTGGCCCATTTCCCGCGCGACCCGGACCTCAAGCGGGGCGTTGGACGTCTTCCGGAGCATAAGGAATCCCCGGTCGGCCTCCATAACCTCCACGGCGGTATCCAGGACGGCGGTGAGCCGCTTGGGAAGGTCGAATTCCGATGCCAGCACCTTGCTCGCTTCATACAGGGCGGCTAGGCGCTGATAGGTTTGACTCAGCGCGTGGAGTCCCGTGTCGCCGGCTTCATCCGCCCCGCGCTTCGCGAGTTTGCTGAGGGTGTCGCCTTCGTCGCGCCAGCGATCGCCCGAGAGGTCAATGCTCGTCCCGGAATGGTCCGTGCCTTCCCCCGAACCGTGCGAGGCGTCAAGAAAACGCAGATAACATTTCGTCCCAAGCCAGACCTCGTCGTTGTGGGCGAGATGATGCTCGCTCACGCGCTGCTGATTCACATAGGTGCCGTTTAAGCTGTCGAGATCCGTTAACACATACCCCGCGCCGTGCGGGATCAGCTTGGCGTGACGCCGGGAGACCTCGTGCGTTTTTAACACAACGTCGTTGTCTTCCGCCCGGCCCAACTGAATCTCCGTCCCCGTGAGGGGGATGGTTAAAGGGGCCGCGCCCGGCTCTTCAATGATGAGTAGCGCCATATCATGGGTGCGCCGCATCCACGCCCGCGAACGGCGTGGAGCTGTGTCTTATTCCTCTTGCTTGGCTGTTGGTAAAGAGCCACGCCGCATGAATCCGGCGGCGCGATAGGGAAGCGATGCGTTCTCAGTGTACCCCATCCCGGACTCCCCAAGAAAACGCTGGCTGCCGCCCCAAAAGACCATCCGGAACACGATTATATTAGGTAACTCCCTCGCCCCAGCTACGTCCCTATTCGGGGATCGGGACTGGGCTTAGGCCGGGAGTTCCTTCAGAATGTCGACGCCACGGCTTGTGCCGATGCGGTTGGCGCCCGCCTCCAGCAACAGCAGCGTATCCCGCAGCGTGCGGATGCCGCCGGCGGCCTTCACGCCGAAACGCGGCCCCACGGCCTCGCGCATGAGAGCGACATCCTTGGCTGTGGCGCCCGACTTGCCAAAACCGGTTGAGGTCTTTACGAAGGCGGCCTTGGCCCGGACGGCGAGTTCGCAGACGCGCCACTTTTCGTCGTCGTTCAGGTAGCTTGTTTCCAAAATCACCTTGACGGGCACGTCCTTGGCGGCCTTTACAATGGCGGCGATCTCCTGCTCCACGTATTGCGGGAAGCCAGAACGCAAGGCGCCGAGGTTGATCACCATGTCGAGTTCGGCGGCCCCATGACGCACCGCTTCCCGGGCTTCTTCGAGTTTGACGTGGGCGGTGGTGGCGCCAAGCGGAAAACCGACAACGGGATTCACCCCCACGGAAGAGTCTTGCAGGCGTTTGGCGCAATACGCCGTCCAGACCGGATTAACGCTCACCGTGGCGAAGCCATATTCTGTGGCCTCATCACAGAGCTGGTCGATCTCGCCCTGGGTGGCCTGCGCCCGAAGCAGGGAATGATCAATACGCCGAGCGAGTTGCGCCCGTGTGGGCGTTGGCTGCTTGCTTTCCGCGGCCTGTCCGCCCTCTGGCGTCTGTTTGCCCGCCGGCTCGTGCTTGCGGCCTGCGCCGTGTTTGGATTGGAACTCCTTGCTTTTGAACATACGATCGCTTCGCCCCACGTTTAGTCCTCGAACGGTGAACGCCTGTTGATGAGGTTTGATACCCGAAGGGGGCCCACCGGGAGCATTATACCTGACCACGCATTGAAGCCTACAGGGTCATCCTTCTCCGGTTCAATGGGAGAAGCCGCGGCGTTGTTTCTCGACGGGGCAGGCTGCTACTATAGGGGAGAAATCTTGTGGCCTCAGGCCGGAACCGGGCCAAAACTCCCGTGGCGGGAGGAAAGGCCCAACGTAAAGGGTATGGTAGCAGGCCGCTGAAATAGCGGCCGGTGGAGGTTTTAAAACAGCCGTGAACACGCGTTTCGTAGCCGTCAAAGCCGCTGCTGTCGTGGTGATACTTTGTTCGTTGCAGATGGAGGCCGTGGCTCAGTGGGTTTGGAGCCCGCAGATCGGCCAGCTCATCAATCTTCGCAACCTGCCCCGTGAAACGCCCGAGTTGCAGATCGAGCATATACGCAGCCTCATGCTCGAGGGCGAGTACCGGGAGGCCATGGGGGAGACCGGCCTCTTTATGGACTACTACTCCGATTCGGAGTACGCGGACGAGAACCAGTTTTTGCGCGGGGAAATCCTCTACCGATGGGGCCGGTATCATCGGGCGGCGCAAGAGTTTCAGCAGGTGGTGGCGAATTACCCCGCCAGCGATCTGCACGAGGAGGTCATTGAGCGGCAATACGATATCGGCGATGCGCTCTACGAAGAAGGCCTTGAGCGGCTGGACCGGACGTTCGCCTGGTTCCGGACGCAACCGCTTCGCCAAGCTATCGAAGTGTACAACATGGTTATCGATAACCAGCCCTTCACCGCCGCGGCGGCGGAAGCCCAATACAAGGTCGGGCGCTGTCATCAGGCCCTTGACGAATACATCGAAGCGGCCTATGAGTACCGCCGGCTCATCGAGGACTACAGCGGCACGGAATGGGTGCCGGATGCGAGCCACGGGTTGGTGGAATCCTACCACGCGAGCACGCTGCCCCCCGTCTACGACCAATCGCCCAGCCGGTTGACCATCAACGCCATTGAGGACTTCATGCAACGCTACCCCAGCGATGAGCGCGTGGACGAGTTGGAGGATACGCGGCAAGAAATGCGCGAAAAAATCGCACAACAGCGTCTAGAAACGGCCCGCTTTTACGAGAAACGGCGGGAGTTTGATTCAGCCCACATCTACTATGAGATTCTTGTGGACGAATTTGCCGACACGGAAGCGGCGGATCCGGCGCGGGAATGGCTGGCCGAGCATGATGATCAGCATCAGCCGCTGGCTGAGCAGCTGGGGGACTCTTAACCCATGAAGCGAGTTTGGGCGTTTGGTGCGGTGGCCGTTATGGCCGCGTTGGCGGCGGGATGCGGCTATACCACGCGAAGCGCGCTCGATCCCGATTTTCAAACCATTCACGTGAAGCCGTTTCAGAACCGAAGCCAGGAGTATGATTTTCAGGCGCCGCTCACCAACGCGGTCACGCGCAAGTTTCTTCACGATGGCCGTCTGCGCGTGGTCGGCGAAGACCGGGCCGATCTTGTCTTGGAAGGGACGATCGTGGATTACCAATTGCGGGGGTTGACCTTTGACGAGGACGACAACGTGAGCCAGTTCGTTCTAGTGGTCGCCGCCGCCGCCCGCCTCATCGACGCAGAAACGGAGGAGGTGGTGTGGCAAGATGAGGAGCTTACCGGCGAAACCAGCTATTATACCCTGGCCACGGGACAGCGCAGCGACCGGCTCCGGGGGAACGCGGACGTGTTTCTGCCTTCGGTGCGCTCCTTTGCGAGCGAGGAAGAAAACCGCGCCGCGTCCGAGGCGCTGGACGTGCTCGCCTCCCGGATTTTCCTGCAAACCATCGACCCGTGGTGATCCATGAACGGCCTTGAGTTTCTGAACAATATCGACTCGGAAGCCCCCCGCCCTGTGTATGTTTTGTGCCCCTACAAGCACCCGCGGGCGCGCAACGCATCGTACGAGCCGGTCCTGGCGCAGCGCATTGCCAAGGAGTTGGTGGATCGCTTCGTGGAGCCGTCCCTGAAGGATCTCGCGTATAGCCATTTTCATGGCGACGAAAGCGACGTGAAAGAGATCGTGGAGACCGCCGAAACCTTCCCATTTCTTGCGCCCGTTCGCGTTATCGTGGTGAGCCGCGCCGAACAATTTGAGACGGGCAAGGCCGCCGAACACCTCCTGCGCTACATCGAGTCGCCCAGCGAGTACACCCGGCTGATCCTGATCTGCAACGCCCTTGATCGCCGCCAGAAGTTCTTCAAGACATGCGAGAAACACGCCCTGCTCGTTGAGTGCGCTGAACTAAAGGAGCACGAAGTAAGCCTCTGGGTGAACAAGGAAGTCGAAAACAAGGGCAAGACGATCGAGCCGGCGGCCGTTAAGACCCTGGTCGACCGCGCCGGCCTGCGTCTGGGCGACGTGTTGAACGCCGTGAACGTGGTGTGCGATTACGTGGGGTCCAACGAACGAATTCGTTCCGCGGACGTCGAGACCGCCTGCGCCGACGTAGCCGAGGAAGAGGTCTGGGCGCTGACCAACGCCATTGCGCACTCGGAGACCGGGAAGGCCATCCGCTGCTTGCGCCAGTTGCTCGAACTAGGCAAGCATGAAATGGAGATCATGGGGCTCATCAACTGGCTGCTCAAGACCGCCTACGCCGTTGCCACCGGCGAGGGCGCTGGGAAATTGCCGCAGATGCAAGTCAAGAACGTACGTCCCCTTGCCGAGAAACTGGGGCCCCGCAAGCTGCGCGACGCCTTTTCCTTGTGCATGGAAGCCGAGGTGATGCTGCGGACCACCGGCGTGAATAACGAACTTGCGCTCGAACTCCTCGTCGCCAAACTCGCCGCCCCCCGCCGCTCCTCCCAACCTTCCGCGCAGCGCTAAGTGGGGCAAGAAGAGCGTGCGGTCCCCGTCGCCGGCTAGGGGCGCTGCTCCACGTACCAACATCCCCTTTGATCTGTTTTCTGAAGGGGTGGCGCCCAAACCTCGTGGCAGGGTAAAGTAGCGCGATCGGGCCATTAACACCCTTAGCAACCTTCGTTTAGAAAGGAATCGGTTTCATGTCTCCCCGGATAACAATCGTATTCGTCTTCTCTTTTGTGTTCACTTGGTGCGCCGCCGCAATCGCTTCATCGCCGGTTTCTCTACAGGCTGACGCGCTGCCGGCCAACCTGACGGAAAACAACGTGACCGCCCACCCCGAAGAGATGGACGGGGACCCTGTTTTGCACGTCGCGTTTGACCATGTGGACTGGCCCAATGTCTTTTTCACGCCGGAGAACGGCCCCTGGGACTGGAGCAACTACACCGGCCTCGCCGTGGACGTGTACAACCCCGGGGAGCAGGCCGTCGACCTTTCGATGCGCATTGACAACGAAGGGGCGGACGGCGCGAACTTTTGCGTCACGGGAAACACGCAAGCCCCGCCGGGCGAATGGACCACCTTTACCACCTACTTCCACGGTCTGGAGGACAGCCCCTTCTGGGGCATGCGCGGCATTCCCGAGATCGGCCCCGTGGGACAGCGAAGTCCGGATTTCCGGCCCGCTGAAGTGGTCGCCTTTCAGGTGTACTTGCCGAGGCCAGGCGCGGAATATGAGTTGAAGCTTCGCGATTTCCGTCTGGTGGGGGAGGGCGGGTTCGAGGAGTTGGCGCCGATGCCGTTCGTGGATCGTTTCGGCCAATACAAACACGATGAGTGGCCCGGCAAAGTGGCGGAGGAAGACGAGCTTGTTCAGGCGCGGGACGCCGAAGCCGAAGCCTTGGCGGAGGCCGGTCCATTCCCCGGCCGCGCCGAATATGGGGGCTGGGCGGAAGGTCCCGAGCTTGAGGCGACGGGCTGGTTCCGCACGGTCCGGCGCGATGACCGATGGCATCTCGTGACGCCGGACGGGCATCTGTTCTTCTCGATGGGCGTCAACTGCGTGCATACCGGTGACAACACATGGGTGGACGGCCGGGACGGCTGGTTCGATTGGCTCCCGGATGAGGACAGCCCGTTCGCGGAATTCCATGCCGAACACAGCGGCGCTCACAGCATGGCGGAGCCCATCGATGGCGCCGGCCGGGCGTTTAACTTTCACGCCGCCAACCTTCGGCGCAAATACGGAGACGATTGGCGCACGCCGTGGCGCGAGACCGTCTACGAGCGCCTCGAAGCCTGGGGATTCAACACCATCGCCAATTGGTCGGATGACGATATCTACGAGAACAGCCCCATGCCGTACACGCTGAACGTGAACATTTGGGGCGATTTCCGCCGGCTGGAGGGCGGAACGGGGTATTGGGACAAGATGGTGGACGTGTTTGATCCCGCCTACGCCGAAGCCGTGGACGCGCGCATCGCGGAGCGGACCGCGGCCCACCGGGACAATCCCCTCTGCATCGGCTATTTCGTGGACAACGAGCTGGCCTGGGGCAGCGCCCATGACTACACCATTCCCCGGGAAGTCTTGCAGAGCCCGCCGGATCAGCCCGCGCGGGAAGCGTTCGTCGAGGAGCTGGAAGCACGTCACGAAACACTGGAGGCGCTCAACGAAGCATGGGAGACCGATGCCGCGAACTGGGAGGAGCTGCGTTCGCCGGAGGAGTTGACCGCGGCCGCCGCCGAGGATCACTCCGCGTTCCTCGAACGGTTTGCGCGCCGGTATTTCCGGCAAATCCGGGAAGCGCTGGATGAGTATGCGCCCAACCAACTCTATCTGGGCTGCCGCTTCGGGGGCGCGCCACACCGCATCGTCTTGGAGGCCAACGCGGATATCGCCGACGTGGTCACGTTGAACCTATACCAACGCGAAATCGACTGCGAGCGCTGGTGCGGGGAGAACGCCTTGGATGCGCCGTTGATGGTTGGCGAGTTCCATTTTGGCGCCTTGGATCGGGGCATGTTTCACACGGGGCTGGTGGCTGCCGAGGATCAAGGGCATCGCGCGGAAAGCTACCAGCAGTATCTTCGCAGCGTAGCCGAGTGTCCCGCCTTTGTGGGGGCGCATTGGTTTCAATATGTGGACCAGCCGATCACGGGCCGTTGGTACGATGGCGAGAACTACAACATTGGCTTCGTTCGCATAACGGACCACCTGCACCCGGAGCTGGTAAGGGCCGCCCAGGAGATGCATCGTACGCTTTACTCCATACGCGCGGGGGAGGAGCCGCCAGCGGACGCCGCGCCGGACGTGACGGGTTTTCTCGACTAGGATGGACTTGGTTCCCCAGTAGCCGGACAGGATGGTGCGCTTGGTGGTTACATTCCCCCGGCGATTGGCGTCAATTCGCTGAGTTGCGGCCCGCCGGGGGGCGTGATATACTCCGCGATTTGCATTTCCCGGACAACGAGTATTCGCCGTCCCAGTGGCGGCGTTGGAACCAGTGGAACAGGAACATGGCGCAACATTGCATAGGAATTGACTTCGGCACGACGAATTCGAGCGCGGCGGTTGCGGAGGCGAATGCGGTGCGGGTGCTTGAACTGGATCCCGCCAATGACAACCCCGCGTCACTGCCTTCCCTACTGTACATCACGGCGGAAGGAGAGGCCCTGGCGGGGCGGGAAGCGGCGGAGGCCTACATTGCCCGGAACGTGGGACGCGAAGTCGAACTTAAGCAGGTGGACCTCGGCCTCGACATTGAAGGCTACGTGGGCGCAGAGCCCGACAAGTCGGAGAGTTACCGCCCGCCCCGGGATCCCTCCGCGGCCGTACGCGAGGCGGTCCGGGCCAAGGCCACCGTGGAGGTGAATTCGCCCGGGCGGTTGTTTCAGTCGCTCAAGAGTTCCCTGCGCCTCAAGGGCTTCAAGGGCACCGATGTCTTCGGCCGCCACTACCAGATCGAGGAGCTTACGGCGCTTTTATTGCGGGCGATCAAGGAGCGCATCGACGCTCATACGGGCGCGGATGTGGAAACGGCGGTGTTTGGCCGTCCCGTGCGCTTCTCCGATCGGCCCGAGGAGGACGCACTCGCTGAAGGGCGTCTGGAGAGGGCGGCCGAACTCGCCGGTTTCAAGAACGTGGTCTTCTTCTACGAGCCCGTGGCCGCCTGTGTGGAATACGCCATCGCCATGGATCGCCGGCAACGGTTGATGGTGGTGGACATCGGCGGCGGCACGTGCGACGTGTGCGTGATGGAGTTCGGCGGGGCCGCGGGAGCCGCGGAACGCTTGGCGGAAAGTCAAATCCTGGGCGTGGCGGGCGTGCCCGTGGCGGGGGACGCAATTGACCGGGAGATCCTCCGCGCCAAACTGTTCCCCTACTTTGGGAGCCGGTCGCGCTATGGTCCCAGCAAGCTGCCCATGCCGCAATACGTGTACGCCGCGCTGGCGGATTGGCAGAATCTATACAAGTTGAACACCGAAGAGATCATGAATTGGCTCATCGCCTCGGAAATGAGTTCGGATCAGCCCGAGGCCATCCGCCGGCTGCGCACGCTCATCCATAAGAACTACGGTTATCCCCTGGCGCGTAAGGTCGAGCAGGCCAAGAAGACCCTGTCCTACGAAGAACAGGCCCGCATCGAACTGGAAGAGGAGGGGCTGGACCTTCACGTCGATCTGGAGCGGCCCGAGTTCGCCCACATTATTGAGCATACGCTGGACGAAATGCGGCGCTCCATCGAAGAAGCCGAAAAGGCCGCCGAAATGCGCCCGGAGGACATCGACCTGGTATTGACCACCGGCGGCACGAGCCTCATCCCCGCCGTGCGCAAGATGCTCGAGGACCGCTATGGGCCGGACCGCCTGCTCCAGCGCGACACCTTCGTCAGCGTGGCCTCGGGCCTGGCGGTGGTTGCGCAATACGTGTGAACAGCGTAGAGGGCCTGGGCGAAGGAAATAGCTCTATGAATCGGGTTTTGCTGGCCGCGGGGCTTGTCCTGGCGTCTATCATGGCCGCGTGGAATGTGGCCGGGGCAGACGCCGAGCCGGAGTATCCCAATCCGCGGTACATCTTTTTCCACATCGCCCCCACCGATCCCGATCCTGGAATGCGATGGGTTCAGCACGATCCCGATAGTTTCACACCCCATCTCTTCAACGACCTCACCGGCAAGATCGAGCCTGTGGAAAACGATGAGCTGAAGATCGGCTTGAGCTTCAGTTTCTCCCTCCTGCACGATCCCGTCGAAGTCCAGCTGGAAAGCCTGAAAGCGCTCTTGGACCTATCCGAGGAAACGGGTATCCCCGTTCAAATCAACGTGGACGGCCAGAATTGGTGGGGAAACCGGCCGGATCTCTGGAACTGGTGGGATCCCGATACGCCGGGGTACGATCCGGACAACCGCTACAACGTCGAATGGACGGATTGGGATCCGGATAGCGCTGTCAAGATTGGCTGGCGCGATTGGGGTAGCCAGATTCGTGTCCGCCCTGAGCCCAACCTCATGAGTCCCGCCGTGCGCGAGGCCACCCTCGACGCGCTTCGCCCCATGGCGGCCGCCGTGGCGGAGTGGTGGCGTGATCTGCCGGAGGAGGACAAGCATTTGCTCGGCGGATTCCGCGTGGGCTGGGAGACCAGCATCGGCGTGAACGCCTATCACTACCCCGATGGCAATCGCTATTGCGAACAGTGGCCGAATGACGCCTCCAACGACCCCACGTACGGGCGCGATAACGCCGAGGGGTATTTCGGCGGGTTGGCGCCCTTGGGGCACGCCGCGCTCAGTACGGCGGGAATCAAGACATCGGGCGAGATCACAAAGGAAGATATCGCGGAGGTCGTACACCGCTACCTGGGGGAGCTTTCCGAGGCGGCCCACGAAGAAGGCATCCCCAAACGCCGCCTTTTCACCCACCAAGGCGGGACCTACGAGCCGTGGGAGAAGCACCTGCCGTTCTGGCCGGCCATCAACGAGTGGGCGGCGCCGGGTTGGAGTTTCTATGGCGTGGATCCGGAGGAGCCGCCCGGTCTCGCGCGGGCCATGGAAGAGCGAGGGCGCGAGCGTTGGGCCGCCGTCGAATGGTGGTGGGGCGCGCCGGACGCGGAAGGCTGGCGGGAACATTTCGAGCGCACGTTGGGTTGGAAAGACTGCCGCTTCGTGACCGTGTTCAACTGGAACCAAGGCATGTTCCGAGAAGAGCCTGCCGGTCTCCAGGCGGTGCATGAGTTGCTCCACAGCTATGAAGCGCGCTAACAGAGCTACGGCGCGCCAGACGCTATCGGGGCGTCTTTCCGGCTTTAAAGCACAATTCACCCTGTGAAGGGGGCCAAGCGGGATGTTCTCTCCGCGGCGGCGGCTCCTCGTCCGGCGATCAGAGGGAATAGACAGGATTGACAAGATGAACATGATGAAGCCGCTCTATCCACGCGTTTAGATAGGCCGCGCACTAGATGATAGATACACTACTGTGTAAAGGGACTAGTCTTATGAGTAAGAAATACGTTGTGTTCTGTTTGTTTTTCGCCCTCTTGCTGAATGTTTCGATCGGCGAGCCCGTTGCTGCCCAGGAGACCGATAGTAGAGCACAAAATCCCATTATATGGGCGGACGTCCCCGATCCTTCCGTTATCAGGGTAGATGATGCTTATTACATGACCAGCACGACCATGCACATGAATCCGGGACTTCCAATTATGAAGTCAACGGATCTCGTCAATTGGGAAACAATCGGTTATGCTTATGAAACACTTACAGATAATGACGCAATGAATCTGATAAATGGAGAGAACGCTTATGGAGAAGGATCCTGGGCCAGCACGGTTCGATATCATGATGAAATGTTTTACATTTCAACCTTCTCTTATACGACTAACCAAACACACATCTACAAAACGAATGACATAGAAGATGGCGTATGGACCGAGTTCGCGTTTAGCCCCTTGTATCACGACAATTCAATCTTCTTTGAAGAGGATGGCGGGGTATACTTGGTTTATGGAGTTGGCGATATCATGCTGGTTGAACTAGCATCCGATCTTAGCGGTCCTAAGCCGGAAGGCATTGAGCAAGTCATTATACCTGATGCGGGTCAAATAGCGGGATCAGAATTCATTGTTCCTGCTGAAGGAGCGCACATCCATAAAGTCGATGGGATGTATTATGTGTTCTTGATCACCTGGCCACGCGATCGTGGCCGCACTCAAATAGTGTATCGCTCTGATAGCCTAACGGGACCTTATGAGGGAAGAGTCGTACTGGATGATTCTGGAATCGCCCAAGGCGGGATTTTCGATACTCCCGAGGGAGATTGGTATGCGATGTTATTCCAGGATCATGGAGCAGTGGGGAGAATTCCTCATCTGATTCCCGTGACGTGGGAAGACGAGTGGCCCGTCTTGGGAGACAATGGCCAGGCGCCTACGGAATTGGATATCTCCGCAGCCAATAAGAGAACCAATGGCATAATGGCTTCTGATGACTTTGTATATGACGGCGAGGATGAATTGGCGCTGGTATGGCAGTGGAACCATAATCCTGACGGCGATTACTGGTCTGTCACCGACAGACCCGGTTACTTGAGGCTGGTTAATGATAGAGTGGACTCGGATATTCACGATACGCGAAATACATTGACACAAAGAACGTTTGGCCCCGAATGTTCGGGAGAGGTTGCCCTGGATACAGCCAATATGAAGGACGGCGATTATGCCGGCCTGGCGGCGTTCCAGAATCAGTACGGGTTTGTCGGGGTCAAGCAATCCGATTCCTCTAGGTCCGTGATCATGGTGGACGGCAGTTCGGGAGCGCCGGAAGAGGTGGAGAGTCTACCGCTTAAACAGGATGAAGTGCGCCTCAGGATCGATTTCGATTTTCGCGATAGGGAAGATCGGGCCTATTTCTATTACAGCCTAGATGGGGACAACTGGTCTCGCATAGGTGACAGCTTGCAAATGTCCTATACATTGGATCATTTCATGGGATACCGCTTTGCTTTGTTCAATTATGGTACAAAAACAACGGGCGGTTTCGTGGACTTTGAGTACTTTGAAGTGGCGGACGAAATAGCGGAGGTGGAGAGGGAAGGGTAGGTGCGAGAATTGCATCGCCTCTTCAGGGGGCTATATCGTGGGGCCGGGAGCTTGCCGGCGCTATG
>JBKHFO010000010.1:0-34664 GCA_046540175.1 Candidatus Hydrogenedentota bacterium | reverse complement strand
CACCACTGTTATCTTTCTGATCCCCCTGTTTGAGCTGGGCATGGCTAGCGCGCTGGTGCGCTACTACCACTTTCATGACTATGCCGGCGATCGGCGTAAGGCAATTGCGACAGCGTTTACGTTTGTGCTCGGCACGAGCATTATCTTTTGTGGGCTGGCCTTTGCGTTCGCCCCTTGGCTGGCCGCCGCCATATTTGGAAACGCAGAACTCACTCATCTGGTAAAGCTTGTCGCTGTAACCGTTGCGCTTACGGCGGTTACGAACCAATTCTTGTCCTTGTTACGGGCACAGGAAAAGAGTATAGGATTTAGCGCGCTTAATCTTGTTCGGGCGATTATGGGGCCTACGTCGATTCTATTGCTTATTCTAGTCTTCGATTTTGGCTTGCCGGGGGTGCTATGGGGTGATATAATCGGCATTATAAGTATGGGAGCGGCGGGCCTGTGGTTGACACGTCGAGATATCCGGCTGGCTATGAGCCTTAGGCATTTAAGGAGCATGCTTGGCTTCGGAATACCGTTGATCCCCTGGACGCTCACGATATCCATTATTATGCTATCGGACCGATATTTCTTGCGGGCCTGGAGCACGATGGATGAATTGGCGATCTACAGCCTGGGGGCGAAGATCGGAATGATTATGACGCTGTTCACCCGCGCCTTTCAGACTGCCTGGCCGGCCTCTGCGTATAGCATTGCGAAACAAGAGAACGCCAAAGAACAGCTTGCCAAAGGCGGGCGATACGTCTTCGCCGCCGCCACGCTGCTGGGCGCCACGTTGGCGTTGGCGGCGCCGGAACTCGTGGCGATCTTCGGTGGAAGCGAGTTCTACACTCCCGCTATCCATATTGTTCCATGGGTGGTGTTTTCCTATGTGCTATATCAATTGACGCTTGTGTTGCTTATCGCGATTACAATAACGCACAAGACGTACTACGTCATGGTGCTCGCTGTTGGCGCGGTGCTCGCGAAACTGCTCCTCTCATTTGCGCTCATTCCCCGTTACGGTGCGGATGGGGGGGCGCTTTCGACGTTTGGAAGCTTTATTCTGTTAGTAACGTGGGGCTATATCGTAGCGCAACGGGTGTATTTCGTTCCGTATTCGCTTAAGCCGATAGGGCTTTTTGCATGTCTTGTGGTATTGTGTACTGTGCTCGCATTCTCTTTCGTGGACGAGGCGAGTCTCCCAAGCGTCGCCATTCGTCTCGTTCTGTTAATAGGTCTCTTTGCAGCGGCGTCAGCGGTTGGGCTAATTGAACTAAGTGTATTGCGAAAAGCTTCTCGATATGTGGGGCTACGTAGTCACGTATAGAGGAACAAGGTTACTTGGTGGTTTCACGATGCGATTTATCAGGGCAGGTGGTAACGGTTAGAACAGAGGGGGTAAGGTATACTCTATCGTGATACGATGGCTTAGGTAGCCGGTGAGAAGCGCTGTACGCAGAATTACACGTAAGCAAGCGGCGGTATCCGGTATTGACGCCGAAGTACACAGTTTACCAGGTATGGCGCAAACAAATGCCGCGTGTGGCATGCTACGGGAATATCCGATATTAAGGGCCAATTCCGAAGAGCACGCGTTGGCCCCTTACGAATTCAAGGTCTACTCACAAAACGGGGAAGACGCGTACTGGATTGCATATTTGCAACGGTAGGCCTACAGAATCATCGTTTTGTTGAGTTCGGAATAGAGGATGGTACGGAGTGCGTCAGCGCCCTGTTATCGCTTCAATGCGGATGGCGGGGACTTCTGATGGATTGCGATAAGGATAATGTGGATGCTGCGAGGCGGTACTACAGCGCCCGGCTGCAGGGTCATGCCGAGCGCGTAAGCCTCAAGCAAGCCTTTGTTACACGGGACAACATCAATAGCTTGCTTAATGAGGCAGGAGTGAGCGGGGAGATCGACTTACTGGTGGTAGACATCGATGGAAACGACTACTGGGTATGGGATGCCTTGGAGGCTATTGAACCCCGCGTCGTAGTGATCGAATACAACGCCTCCTTCGGACGCGAGCAAGCCGTGACCATCCCGTATCAGGCGCGTTTTGATAGAATGACGGCGCATCCCAGCGGATTCTATCACGGGGCCTCATTGGCGGCGCTGGAGCTGCTGGGTCGAAAGAAAGGGTACGGTCTGGCCGGCTGCGAATCGAACGGCGTTAATGCGTTTTTTGTTAAGCATGGACTGATTCGAGAGCCATTGAAGGAATTGACAGCGTATGAAGCCTTTTACCCGCACTACGGGCGTCTATACCGGGGTTTCTCACAAGATGAACAGTGGAAGATAGTCTCGCAACTGCCTCTTGTCGAGATTGCGTCTGAGGAAGATGTGTGAAGTAAGTAGGAGGGGCATGTGTGGGTATAAGCAGGCCCCCGGCCATGGTGCGCTGGAAGTAGAGGGCTTTGGGACACTAGGTCCTATTCCCAATGAGCAAACACGACGAAGCTTCGATTGGGGCGAGGACTAGCTAGGTAGAAGAAATGACACACGTTCTTATTGTCGCGCATAATTTTCCGCCGATGGCGGGTGGGATCGCGCGTCTCGTCTATGATCTTACGTCAAGTTTGCCCCCGGAAGATGTATATGTGCTGGCCCCCCACGGGGTAAGCGCCTCCCTTCACAAAGGTTATAATCCGGAAAGCGAGCATGAAGCCACAGCATTTGACGCGGAACAGCCATTTCAGACTGAACGGATGGATTATGACCAGCGCACCCGGCTTCGCACGGTAGTATCTGTGCTGCGAGCGGCAATCCGGGTTGTGCGTCTGGTCCGGGCGAAACGGCCCATGGTCATATATTATAGCGTTACATATCCCCTTGGCTTGACCGGATTACTGGCGAAGTGGATCTTCCACACGCCGTACGTCGTGCAAGCGCATGGAACCGAGCTGATCCGGAGCCAGGGGCGGCTGCGGGCGTTTTTTACATATGTCCTTTTGCGGAACGCGTATCAAGTGATCGCGAATAGTCAATGGACGAAGAATACCGTTTTGCAGAAGGGCATTCCTGCGGACCATGTAACAGTAATAAACCCCAAAATAGATCCAGACCGCTTTAGGGACCCATGTGACATGGACTCATTCGCGCAACGCGAGGGACTGCAAGGCCGGCGCGTGCTTCTTACGGTTGCGCGTCTGGAAGCGCGAAAAGGGCACCGTTTAGTTATACAGGCCCTTCCGGAAGTTATTCGGCGGCATCCCGATGTCCTATATGTGATTATGGGGACAGGACCCGGCCGCGCAGCGCTTGAGAGAGAAGCGCAGGCGCTGAATGTGGATAGGCACGTTCGCTTCGAGGAATACCGTGAGGTGAACAATTTCTATAGACTATGCGAGATGTTTATTATGCCAAGTACATATATCGAGTGTCCCTATCCGGATGTCGAAGGCTTTGGAATCGCCTTTCTCGAGGCTAACGCATGTAAGAGACCGGTAATTGGTTCCGATAGCGGGGGTATACCTGATGCTATTGAAGACGGTGTTTCGGGGCTTATCGCCAGAGCGGGTGATGTAGAACATCTGACGGAAAAGATACTTACACTTTTGGATAATCCTGAGTACGCATCTCGGTTGGGAGAACAAGGATACGACCGAGTTCATAGTGAATTTCGGATTGAACGTTTTCGAGAAGAGTTTGAAGACGCGGTGCTGATTCCATTGAACCGTAACGGTTAAACGAGCGATGAGGTAGTCTAGCGCATGGGTGATTATCGTAACAGTTTCTACGAGGGATATGTCTCCCGATTTAAAGAGCATACCGTTGAATTAAGTCCAAAACAAAGAGATCGATTTTACAGCGCCTGTGAATATAGGTACTACCCGTATATGAAAGATCTGGGGCGTAATGGAGTGATTCTAGAGTTAGGGTCAGGCCCGGGATACTTTCTTCAATTCATGCATGAGAAGGGGTTTCCTAACGTAAGGGGAATTGACGTAAGCACAGAGCAGGTGGATATAGCACGGAAAGCCGGATTGGATGCGTTCGCGGCGGATGTATTCGAGTATTTGGGGGATACAAGAGCCGCCTATGACGCTATTATTGCTATCGATTTCGTTGAACACTTTCACAGGAACGAGTTAATAGAGCTGGCGAGGATGGTTGAACGAGCTTTGAAACCGGAAGGCAGGTTTATGCTTCAAACGCCTAACGGGGAAGGCCTATTCTCGCGCCAACTGATCTACGGGGATCTGACTCATTGCACGATATTCACGCCGAATTCTCTCAAACAGCTGTTGCGGGCGGTCGGGTTTGTGGACGTGGAGTTCTCCGAGACGCGCCCTATTCCGAGGAATCTTGCGGGGAAGGCGCGTCTTGTGTTGTGGAGATTGCTAAAGCTGGGTTTGAATGGGGTTCGCCGGATTCAGTCCGGAAAAACGCAAGCCCTGTGGGGGGATAACGTCATCTGCTGCTGCCGGCGGCCGGGGGAAGGCGAAACAGAAGAAGATGCTGGCTCGTTGGAATAGCGCGTTTCTTTCCGCTAGGAGCTTTTGAATCCCAGTTTCGGGACTTTCCAAAAACTCCCGCACGGGTTAGTTTGCTCCACGAAATGGCCCAAAATGGCCTTGAAATTGGGGTTTAGCGAGCGTGTTTTTCAGGATGAGCGGGTTTTTGGAAATCCCGTTCCGCAGGGGAGGCTAAACGTCTTATGCTTCGAGCGGGTTGATTTGGTTAAGAACGACGCGGTGTGCAATACTTGTAGATCTCATAGGCGGGTTAGTGTGTAGAGTGAAGGATGAGGCATGGAGCCTCGCGTACAAGAAGGGGGTCGAGTCATGTGTGAAGCGTGTTGTTCAGGATCGATGAACCGGCGGGAATTCATGGCCAGCGCGAGCGCGTTAACCGCCGCGGGCTTTCTGACGCCCGGGCTGGCCACCGGGGCGGAGCGGAATCAGCCCCGGGCGGCGGGGGGGAAGAACGTGCGCATCTGCACTATGCTGGGCCAGGCTGGCCAAAGCGACCGCAATTGGAACCTCTGCGAGGAACACTTCGAGGAAATTCGCGCCCGGCTTGATGAAATCGAAGGCAAGCTTGGCAACGTGGAGTTTGTGACGGGCCATGTGAACAGCCCCGACGAGGCCGCCAACTTAATGGAAGAGGCGGGCGAGGACGCGCCTGTGCTCGCGATCTCCAGCGGGATCGGTTGGCTTATCGGGGTGATGCCTCCCGTGCTTGAAGCGAACAGGCCAGCGGCCGTTTATTCCTATCCCGGCAGCGGCCACGATTGGATGTACCCGCCGCGCTGGCGCGAGCAGGAGGGCCATCCAGTGACGCTGTTTTCCAGCAGCGATTACGGCGAACTCGAGCGGGCGGCTCGGCTGTTGCGCGCGCCGGCGCTGATGAAGCAAAGCCGGGCGCTGCTGTTTCCCAACGCCCAGGGCACGCCGGCGAGCTGCGATCCGAATCAGGTCAAGGAGAAGCTGGGCGCCGACGTGGTCGAGATCCCCTACGAGCGCGTCGAAGACATCATTGACGGCTTGAAAAAAGACGCGGTGGAGGCCGAGACCGATCGCTGGATCAACGAAGCCCGAGACGTGATTGAGCCCTCGCGGAACGACGTCCTGAAGGCCTCGCGCATGTGCCTCGCCTTGGACCAACTCATCGAAGAAGAACAGGCCGACGCGGTCGCGGTGGGCGGTTGCATGGGCTGGCTCGAACGCGGCTTTCCGTGCCTGGCCTTTACCCAGTTACGCGACCGGGGCATTCCCGCCGTGTGCGAGGGCGACATGGACTCGCTGTGGACGATGATGCTCTTCCAGTACGCTTTCAACCGGCCCGGCTTCCAAGGTAACAACTACATCGACACCGCCCAGAACTCCATGTGGATCGCCCATTGCACCGGTGCGCGCAAGATGGACGGCCCCGAGGAAGAGGCGGCTGGCTACTCGTTGCGCGGACATTCGGAAGTAGGCGGAGACGGCGCGGTGCCCGAAATCTTCTATCGGATAGGGCAGGAGATTACGCGGTCGAAGTTTGTCCATCTGGACACGTTCCTCTTGTCCAATGGCGTCATCGCGGAAGTACCCGAGAAGTCCACCATAGCCTGCCGCACCCAGGCGCGCGTGGAAGTAGATGACGCCGAGCGCATGGCCCGGAAATGGGGGGGAGGCGTCCTTAAACCCGAGCATGGGATGATGACCATGCTGCACCGGGTCCTTTTTTACGGAGACCATACGCGGGACGTCGAACACTTGGCCCATTTGATGGGTGTCCAGGTCATCAGAGAAGACTGATGTGAGCGCACTTAGAACCGCATGTTCCGCCAGCGCGAAGCCCGCCCTGGCGGAACATGTGTGTTCGCAGCCCTCGGGCGCCGTTGGCTTTGTTGGCTGCTGAATCCGCACCGGCGAAAGGATAGGACCATGACGGGTATGAGCAAAGTGAACGCGCAGCTTGCGCTGGTGGTGATGCTGGCGGTTGGGCTTGGCGGCGTTTTGGCCTCGGCGCCGGTTGGCGCGCAATCGGCCGCTCACAAAGAAGCCGAACTGTATCGCTGGGCCGATTTTGCCGTAGAGGCGCCCGGCGCCGCTAGCGGCGTGGATAAATGGGATGTCAAGGGCTCATGCACGTGGACCCATGACAGCAGCGGGGCCGAGCGGACGAGCTTGGTCTGGTATAGCGGCCGCGACGACACCTACGTGTATCGGTTTGGGGCCTCGTTTGAGGGCCGCTGGCGCGGCGTCACCAGTTCTCCCGTCGAAGCGCTCGACGGCTTGGAATTCACGGCGGATGTCCAGCCCTCGAGCAATCCCCGCCGTACGGGATGGAGCGGTCAAATCAGTGAGAAGCCAACCGCGTGGGCGCGTCAGCAAGGACCTGAGGGAGAACTTGCGCAACGCACGCCGATCCTCGTCATGATGCCGTCAGTGCGGCATTGGTATGACGACGTGAGCCACATGCGGTCCTTCGTGGCGGAGTTCAATGACAACCACGGATTCAATGGCGGCCATCTCTCCACGATAGGGCGCGGCTGGTTCGAGGCCGGTTCCACCGGCAGCTTGGAGGGGGCGCCCGGGACGCCGGATCCGCGAACCTTCGAGGCGCTGGAAGCGGCCGCCGCCGAATGGTCGGATCGCGGGGGCTGGCTTCACATCTGGGTGTGGGGCAAGGGCGCGGGAGGCGATTTCAATCACTTGCCCGGGGGGTACGATGGCGCCCACAGCCAGCGCATCAACCGTTACATCGCCGCCCGGCTGGGGCCTGTGCCGGGATGGTCGATGGGGATTGGCTGGGATGTCGAGTTTTGGACCAATGAAACCCAAGTTGAGTGGTGGCTCGACGATCTGATCCCCCAACTCGGCGGGTGGCATCATTGGATCGGTATGCGGTACTCGGACAGCGATATCGGCGAAGGGATAGACCCGGAACCCGCCAACGAGGGACAGTATCTCGAGCGCGGCATTCGGTGGAATACGCTTCGGCCCGGCGGCGAACAGTATGCGGGATGGGAGCACTGGCGCACGGAAACCGGCGACAGCGAAATCGAGGCCGGCCTTGAAGCGGTTCCTGGCCGCCCAATGATGAGCGAGGACCGGTTCCGTAGGCGCGATGACGCCTGGCCGCAAAAAGACATGCACAGCGACGACGAGATCCTTGACGAGATACCGCGCTGGGCGAACCGGGGCGTCGCGGCGATCTATGGCCGTCTGATCGAAAACAGCAGCGATGGTGGCAGCGATATCTGGCCCAATAAACCGGCGATTAAGTCCGTTATTGAAAGCATCGGCGAGTAGCGGGGCGGCGGATGAGGCCGCATACCCGCCTTGCGCCTCGGAAGGACCAGTAACGCGTTGGCCCGAGTTCGGGCGCTCAAGTTGGAAGGCCGCGCATAAACACGAAGCCCCGTCTCCCGCGATGTTTCGCCAGAGGCGGGGCTGCTTGCTGGAAAAGGCGTGACAACCACGCGCTAAGCATGTTGGGAATGTGGCTGCGGGCGCGTTTGTTTTCGTTTAGCGGTAAGTTGATGTTCTCCTGCGCCCACATCCGTGACGGCGGCGAAGTTTGCCATACAGTACGCCGCCGTCCATTCGAGAGGGTTCCAATATGCCTCCATCATTTCATTCATTGCCCGCTTTTGCCTCTACGCTCCAAGCGGAGAACGCCGCCCCAACGAACCAGGAAACGGTTGAGCTTCCCATCAAAGGGATGACTTGCGCGGGGTGCGCGCAGGCAGTCGAGCGCGCGCTTGGACGCTCCCCGGGCGTCGAGGAAGCTTCCGTGAACTTGGCTACGGAAAAGGCCCGTGTCACGTACGATCCGGAGCAAACGGAGCGCGCGGCCCTGGTGGACGCCGTGCTCCACGCGGGCTACAGCGTGCCGGAACGCAAGGAGTCGACGGAGCTGCACATTCAGGGCATGACCTGCGCGGGATGCGCTTCCGCGGTGGAATCGGCCCTGAACAATGCGCCGGGCGTGCGCTCGGCCAGCGTCAATCTGAGCACGGAAGAGGCTCGGGTGGAATATGACGCGGACGAGGCGTCCGTGGAGAAGCTGCTGGATGCCGTCTCCAGGGCCGGTTATAGCGCCGAAGCCGTGGAGGGAGAGCGCGCCGAAGCCGAACGCGAGGCGGAGGAAGAGGCTGAATACCGGGCGGCCAAGCGGCGGCTTATCCTGGCTTGGGGGCTCACGGGACCGGTGGCGATCTTGATGCTGTTCCATATGAGCGGCGTCCACGTTCCATTTTATCTCCCGCTAGAGACCCTGCTTGCCATTCCCGTGCTCGCCGTTGCTGGGGCGCGAACCTACGCCAAAGGCGCGAAGACCGCTGTGCACGGCCGGCCCAATATGGACGCGCTCGTGAGCCTCGGCACGCTGGCGGCGTTCATCACGGGGCCTTTTGCCCTGGTGGGCTTTCCCGTGACGAGTTACGCCGCCGTCGGCGCCATGATCATGGCGTTTCACTTGACCGGCCGCTTCATGGAGGCGCGCGCCCGGGGACGCGCCGGGCAGGCCATTCGGCAACTTCTTGAACTCGGCGCGAAGACCGCGCGGGTCGAACGGGATGGCGAGGAGCGCGAAGTGCCCGTTGATGAGGTGCGCGTGGGCGACATCATGCGCATCCGGCCGGGTGAGAAGATCCCCACGGACGGCAAGGTCCTTGAAGGCGCCAGCGCCATTGATGAGTCCATGGCCACCGGCGAGTCCATTCCCGTCGAGAAGGAGCCCGGCAGCGAGGTCATCGGCGCGACCATCAACACGACGGGAACGCTTCGGGTGAGCGCCACGCGCGTGGGCAAGGACACCTTCCTGTCGCAAGTCGTGCGTATCGTGCAAGAGGCCCAAGGTTCGAAAGTTCCCATTCAAGAATTCACCGACCGGGTCACGGCCGTATTCGTGCCCATTGTGTTGGGGATTGCGCTTGTGACGTTCGTGGCGTGGCTTACATTTCCCGATACCATGGCCGCCGTGGCGAGTTGGGCGGCGCCCGTCTTGCCCTGGATCGATATCACGGGCGCATCGACGCTTACCTTGGCCGTGTTCGCGGCCGTCGCCGTGCTGGTCATCGCGTGTCCTTGCGCCATGGGGCTCGCCACGCCCACGGCTCTTATGGTGGGCGCGGGGGTCGGGGCGAACCGGGGCATCCTGATTCGCCACGGGGAAGCGATACAAGCCATGGGTAGCGTGCGGACCGTGTGCTTTGACAAGACGGGCACCTTGACGCGGGGAACGCCCGCGGTGACCGGCGTCAGCGCGGCGCCAGGCGAAGACGAACAGGCCGTGCTGCGGCTGGCGGCCACGGTCGAAAACGGCTCCGAGCACGCCATCGCCCAGGCCATCCTTGACTACGCGTCGGAACAGAGCGTCGAACTCGCTGAGGCGCAGGAGTTTGAGGCGGCCTCGGGCCGCGGCGTGCGGGCTACTGTTGAAGGGGAAACCATCCGCGTGGGCAAACCGGGTTACTTCGAGGAGGAGGGGATCGCATTGACCCCGGTGCAAGAATCCATCACGGCGTTCGAGGAACAAGGCTACACCACCGTGGCCGTGGCGCGAAACGATAGCGCGGTGGGCGTCATTGCCGTGGCGGATACGCTGAAGGACGAGGCGCTGGAGACCGTGGACGCGTTGCGCGCGATGGGGCTGCGGGTTGTGATGATCACCGGCGACAACGAGCGCACGGCCCAGGCCATCGCCCGCGAGCTGAACATTGACCGCGTGATGGCCAATGTGCTGCCCGCGGACAAGCGCGACGCCGTGGCCCGCATCCAACAAGAAGAGGGGCGAACCGCCATGGTGGGCGACGGCATCAACGACGCGGCGGCGCTAGCCCAGGCCGACGTGGGCGTCGCCATTGGTACGGGGACCGATGTGGCTATCGAGGCGGCGGGCCTGACCCTGGTCAGCGGCGACCTGCGCGGCATAGTCACCGCGGTCCGGCTTTCCCAGGCCACGTTCAGCAAGATCAAGCAGAATCTGGCGTGGGCGTTTGGCTACAACGTGATCGCCATTCCGATGGCCATCTTCGGGATGCTTCATCCGCTCATCGCCGAACTCGCCATGGCCTTCAGCTCGATCAGCGTTGTCACGAACTCCCTGCGTCTCAAGCGGTTCAAGAGCTTGTAACAGAGCCGCCTCGAACGGCCGTCGTAGGGAAAGGCCACGCGGTTTGCTTCAAGGAAACCCGGCGCTTACACTGGCTGGGTCACCTCTTTTATAACGCGTGGTTATAACTTACGAAAGGACTCCGGCGTTTCATGGCGAATCTGGAACAGTGCGAAGACTGGCTGAGCGAAATTCGGGATCATCTCAGAAACGAACTCCTTCCTTTCTGGCTGAATCACGGGATGGACGGAGAGTACGGCGGCTTTCTCACGTATTTCGACCGGAACGGCAATCCCAGTGGTGAAACCGCGAAGACCCTGGTGTGCCAAACCCGCATGATTTACACCTATGCCTCGCTTCATCGCGCGGGCTACGGCGATGGAGCCTTTCTTGGGATGGCGCAAGAAGGGGTGGCGTTTCTCCTCCGCCATTTCTGGGATGACGCGCATGGGGGCTGGCGCTGGATTTGTGAGCGGGACGGACGTCCCGCGGAAGAGAGTAAGCTTACCTACGGTCATTCCTTCGCCCTCTACGCGTTGAGCGAATACGCCATGGCATCGGGCGAGCCCCAGGGGTTGCAATGGGCGGTCAAAACGTACGAGACATTACAGAGTCTGGTTGCGGACAATTGCTTCGGGGGGTATTACGAGTTTCTCGAACGGGATTGGGCGAAGAAGCCCCCGGGCGTGTACGGCGGGGACCGCAAGTCGTTTGACGTGCACATGCATCTCATGGAGGCCTTCACGAATCTGTTCGAGGCGAGCGGCGCGCGGATTCACCGGGAGCGAACCGAAGAGATGATCACGCTGATTTCCCGCCGTGTGCTTCACCCTGAGTTCCGGACGGGCGTGGCTCAGTTCAGCCTGGATTGGGAGCCGTTGCGGGCGATTCTGTTCAAGAATGTCTGGGGCGCGGATCGGGATGCAGGAGAGGATGAGGGCCGTCCCTTGAACAACACCAGCTTTGGCCATAACGTGGAATTCGGCTGGTTGTTGACCCACGCCCTCACTATTACGGGAAACGATATCGAACCCTACAAGGAAACGTTGCGCAAGCTGTACGACCATTGTTATGCATACGGTATTGATTGGGAACGCGGCGGCGTGTATTGCGAAGGTCCGCACGACGGTCCCGCCCGCGAACGGAACAAGGAGTTCTGGCAGCAAGCCGAGACGCTGATTGCCATGCTTGACGCCTACCTGACGCTGGGAGACGAGAAGTATCTCGACGCCTACGGCAATGTCCATCGCTTTGTGATGGATCACGTCATTAATCATGAGGTGGGGGAGTGGTATCCGCTCTTGGATGAGCGCAATAACGTGATGTGGGATTACATGGCGAGCGCATGGAAAATCAATTACCATACCGTGCGATCTATGATTCAAAGCGAGCGGCGGCTTAGCCGCGTTTTAGCTGGAGCCAAGGGAGCGTGAGTCACATGAAAGAATTGCTGGCTGAAGAGCACCTGGAAGCGTGCCTGGAAGAGGCCGAGCGGGAACCGGTGTTTATCTTGAAGCATAGCACCAAATGCTCAATTTCGACGGGGGCATACAAGAGAGTGAAGGCCTACGAAGAGGAAACCGGCGGCAAACCGCCCGTTTACGTGGTGAATGTTGTCGAAGCCAAGCCCGTCTCGAACGCAATCAGCGAGAGGCTGGGCGTGGAACACCGCTCGCCACAGATGATCCTTTTGCATAGGGGCGAAGTGCTTTGGATGGGCAGTCATCACGGCATCCATGCCGATAAACTGAACAAGGCTGTGGATCTGGCGAGCAGTTAAAGGCGGCGCTACATGAAGCCATCCCCCCTCTTTCCCGCTGGCGGGAAAGAGGGGGGATGATTTGATTCAATCATACGGAGAAAGTGGCGCTACTCCAATTCGAGAGTGGTCTGAGCGGGAGAAGCGAACTCTTGCCACGCGCGCTCGGCAAGCTCTTCATCGATCTCGCCATCATGAACTAGGAAGCGATACTGGAACCGGTATTGGGCGCCGGGTTCAAGCGTCCAATCGCCTAACTGGACCGGCGAGTAGCAGAAGAAGGATCCGCCCGTGTCCCAGATGCGCATCGGTTCGGGGAACCGCTCGTTGGTGGGGTGGACCATGATGACGACGGTCGCTGTTTCGCCGTCCTCGATTTCGCCGCTGTGCGCGGCCCAACGGGCGCGTTCCTGGTGCCCGTCTTCCTTCGTGTGCCCCTCGCTGGTCAGAATGTTGTGGTTTTCATCCGTCCATTCGGCCGCGCCGCGGAAGCCCAACCCGCCGTAATGGTATTCGAGCAGTTCAAGGGGCGAATCGGTGGCGCATTCCTGCGTAGCCGTCAGGTCCCATTTCCACCAGCCTTCGTCCGGACCGCCGGCGTTGTAGGCGCGCACGTCCCACGTTTCGTCAAGGGCCGTCTTTCCGCCGTCTTGCGTGAGGTCCACGTGTTCGTGGCGCGCAAGCAGCCGCCCAAAGACCGGCCCGGAGGTGACAGTCTCGAATCCAGCGAACTGGACCGTTCCCTCGCCGCCGCCAAGATTCCAGAAGTCTATCTCCCGGCCTTCAAACTCGGTGCGGGTCCACGGAAACCACACACCCTTATGATGGTAGTGATCGCCCGGAAAATCCTCGGTTACCAGCAAGCCCGATGGGCTATAGACGGGGTGGATGTAGCCGCTGCGCACATACTGCGGGTCCACGTCTTCGGGCGGTAGCACGTGCTGGTGGTTGTAGTGGAACATGGTTTGTCCACCTAAGCTCATAAACACCGATTGGCCGTCGAATGCCACTTCGACGGATTCGCCTTGGGCGGGGAGGCCGTAGCTCAGTTCAAACTCCCGCGTCTCGCCCGCTTCCGTGGTCCCATCCAAGATGAACCAAAGGCGGGGCAGGTCTCCATCGCGGGCGGGCTCGACTTGAGCGGGGACGGGATGGGCTTCATCCCTGTCAATCTCGGCCAAGTGCAAGGCGCGGTGCGCGTTGATCTCCTCCGGCAAGGCGACGGACACCGGATGCTCCACCCGCGTCACGTCACCCGCCTCCACAGTGATGGTTCCCAAGGTCTCGGCTTGGGCGGCAGCGAAACAGCCAAACGCGAGAATGCTTAGTAGTAGTGTTGTTCTCATGCGTCCTTTCCTTTCTTCTTCTCCATGCTGTACAAGCGTAAACTCCCGGCCGCGTGCGCGGTCTCGGGCCCGTTTTGCTACAGATTGTAATACAGCTCCCATCCCTCGCGGGGCGGGGGATAGGAAAGCAACTCGTTGGCCCGGTCGTTGTCGACGAATCTCTTGCGGTCCGGATCGAACGTCAGCGGTTCGCCTACCCTGCCCAGTTCCTGGGCAATAACGCCGAGGGTGAACACCTGATTAAGCGGCCCCGCCACTTCGAACGGCGAGCGGGTCGTTTCCTCGCCCAGTGCGGACAATACGAAATTTGCGTAGTGGTCCGAGGCGGTCTCGAAATCTGGGAGGTCCTCTTCAACCTCCTGATGTTTGGACTCGGGAATGACGCGAAGGGGGGAGCCGTGAGTTTCACCTACGAAGTCGTATTCCCCCCCGAACAACGCTTTCCCCGCCGAATCGAATCGTTCCCCCTCCGGAGGGAGGTTGTCCTCTCCGTCATACCAGTACACTTCCACCGGCGGCTTTTCTCCCCGGGCCGGGAACGTGAATTTGAGCGTGGTTTCCAGCGGGTAGATATATGGATTATGCCGCTCGACGTGAACGAGTTCCACCTGTGTGGGCAGACCCAGTTCAAGAAACCGGTGCGCGGTGTCGAGAATATGCGGGCCCCAGTCGCCGATCGCCCCCATCCCGTAGCGATACCACCCCCGCCAATTCCCGGGATGGTATCGTCCGCTGAACGGGCGCTCCTCGGCGGTTGTATGCCAGAGATCCCAATGCAGACCTTCGGGAACCTCCTCGCCCTCGGGATACCCTTCCACGTCGCCCCAGGGATGCCAGCGCCGGTCCCGGTTGAAATAGGAAACCACCTTGTTGACGCCATCCATGAGACCGGCTTCGGCAAATGCCTTGAACTGATGGTAATTCGCGCCGGAGTGGCCCTGATTGCCCATCTGCGTAACCACGTTGTACTCTTTCTCCGCTTCCATCAGCAGCTCGGTTTCTTGAAATGTGTTGGCAAGCGGCTTTTCCACAAATACGTGCTTGCCCAAAGACATTGACAGGATGGCGATGGGAAAATGCGAATGGTCCGGCACACCTATGACCACCGCGTCAATGTCCCCCTCCATTTCCTCAAGCATTTCCCTGAAATCGTAATAAACGCTCGCGCCCTCGTGCTCAGGCATCCGGTTTTCGTCCACGTCGCATACCGCAACCACCTTCGTTCGTTCCTGTCTGGCCACGTTGCGCGCGGGCGCGCCTCCCACCATTGCCAGGTTCAACTGTTCGTTCGCCCCCGCTACCCGCGAGTAGGAGAGGGCCGTAAGCGCCCCCGCCGTGCTCACGCCCACCGTTTTCATGAAATCGCGTCGATTCAAGTTCATGGCGCCTCCTGTAAGTAAGGTATGTTGTGGGAATGTCCCATTTTTGTCGAAACTGCCCAGCGCTTCTTTGTCCCCGCTAGCCTAGTGTAGCCGGAGTTAAACCGCGTGTCAAAACGTGGAGCGGGATGTAAAGGCCGGTGAGCCACTGCCAGACTTCATCATGCCCGCCAGGGCCATGATGGTCATCGGCCGTCCAAATGCAACATGTTTCATATGATCCTCCTTCGGTTCGGTTTTGGTCCCGCGCTTATTTCTTTGATGAGAAAACACGAAAAACAGCGCGCCGGGGATGTCAAGCTTGCGCCGTGGCGCGGCTGTTCTAAAGTTGGGGGTAAGGTTTACAATGGCCCTGGTGTTTAGCCGTACGAGAGTTTGTTAGCAGGCGGAGCCGCGGGCGAGGCGCCAATCGCCTTTCCACGGCCAACCCAATGAAGAGGAGTATGGAGCCATGTTGCGCTACACCGTTATTGTCCTGGCGGTTGTCGCCATTCTTTTGCTTGGCGGAGGAATACTGGGGTATCTGGTCTTAACGGGCGCCTTCACCGGGATGGACCGGGAGGTGGCGGCGGGTGAACCGTTGCCGGACTTCACCATGCCCGCCACGGACGGGGAGACCCACAGTCTGGAGGATTATGAGGGTCAAATCGTTGTGCTCGACTTTTGTTCCCACCTTTGCCCGTGGTCGGCGGCCGTGGATACCCAGTTGGCGGAACTCCACGAGCAGTATGCGGAAGAAGATGTGGTCTTTCTGGGAATTGACAGCCATTACGACGTGGACTTGGAGGAGATTGAGGCCTATGTCGAGGAAAGCGGGAAGCCTTATCCCGTTCTGAAGGACGAGAACCACGCCTACGCGGATCGCATGGGGGTGCGGGTTACGCCGGAGATTCTTGTCGCGGACACGGAAGGCCGGCTTGTGTATCAGGGCGCATTCGACAACCGGATCGTTCCCGACAACGCCGGGAGCGTGAATTACCTTGAAGAAACGCTCGACGCGCTACTCGCGGGAGAACCGGTGCCGCGCGAAAGCACGAGCGCCTGGGGCTGCACCATCAAGCGGGGCGAATGATGGCAGGCTGCTTTCTGGGCTTCTCTCGGGGGCGTAAGGGGCGCCAGTTCGTCTGACGCGGTTATTTCGCCGCTCCGGTTCGCGCTGGCGAGTTCGGGCCGCCGAGTGTACGTGCGTCCGGCAGGATGCGCCAACCCGCACGCGCTTCGCGGGATTTCTCGTAGAGCGGGTGTTCTTGTAGAATAACCCAAGTGTGAAGCGAAGCCCCCCTGGGGGATCGGGCCGGCGGGGCGCGGGAAGGAAGTGGGAATGGAAGGAGTGATGAGAGGGCGCCCGCCTTCCGCAAGAACGTATTTTGGAAGACGGACGCGATGATGTATGCTAGGGCAAACTTGTCTTCTTGAAGCACAGCACTCTGTAGGGGGAACCAGCCTGATGCGTCAATACAATATCGAACTTGAACCGCACCGTCTTCCTGACTATTGGTACAACATTGCGCCGGACATGCCGGGGAGCATGGCGCCGCCGCTTCATCCCGGGACCATGCAACCGCTGAATCCGGATGACTTGGCGGCGATCTTTCCGATGGGGCTTATCGAGCAGGAGATGAGCACGGAGCCCCGGATCGCCATTCCAGGCGAGGTCATGGATATTTACCGCCTGTACCGGCCCACGCCGTTGCGCCGGGCGTATCGCCTCGAGGATGCGCTGGAGACGCCCGCCCGCATCTATTACAAGAACGAGAGCGTGGCGCCGTCGGGCAGCCACAAAATTAACACCGCCATCGCCCAAGCCTATTACAACAAGGCCGAGGGCATCTCCTCGATGAGCACTGAGACGGGCGCGGGCCAATGGGGAACGGCGCTTTCCATCGCGTGCCAGATGTTTGGCATCGCGTGTCAGGTGTATATGGTGCGGGTGAGTTACAATCAAAAGCCGTACCGGCGCGCCCTCATTCAGACGTATGGCGGCAACATCATGGCCAGTCCCAGCGACACTACAGACAGCGGGCGGGCGTTCTTGAAGGAAGACCCGGATACCACGGGCAGTCTCGGCATGGCGATTAGCGAGGCCGTCGAGGTGGCGGTCAAAAGCGAGGGCGCCACGAAATACGGCTTGGGCAGTGTGTTGAACCACGTCCTGCTTCACCAGACGGTGATTGGACAGGAAGCCCTCCTTCAGATGGAGAAGGTGGACGAGTATCCCGATGTGGTTATCGGCTGTTGCGGCGGCGGATCAAACTTCGCGGGTCTCGCGTTTCCCTATTATGGCGACGCGAAACGGAAGGGGCGATCCATCGAGTTCATCGCCGTGGAGCCCACCTCCTGTCCGACGCTGACGCGGGGTCCTTACGCCTACGATTTCGGTGACACCGCCAAGATTACGCCGCTCCTTAAACAGTACACTTTGGGTCACAATTTCATGCCGCCGGGCATTCATGCCGGTGGATTGCGCTATCACGGCGTTGCGTCGCAAGTGGCGCATCTGGTGCGGGAAGGCGTGTTTCATGCTGTGGCGTTGCCCCAGAATCCCGTGTTCGAGGCCAGCGTTTTGTTTGCTCGAACGGAAGGTATTCTGCCCGCCCCCGAGACCGGGCACGCCATTCGCGCCACCGTGGACGAGGCCCTGAAGTGCCGGGAAAGCGGGGAAGCCAAGACCATTCTTTTCAACCTCAGCGGCCACGGCCATTTCGACATGAGCGCGTACGAAGCATACCTTGCGGGCAAGCTGACCGATATTGAGCTGGAGGACGCCGTGCTTCAGGCCGCCGAGGCCCATATACCCAAAGTGTCGGTGTAGCAAAGAAAACATCTCCCTTGCCCCCCCTTCCAAGGGGCGATGAGAGCGGAACAATTCCCCCTTTGAAGGGGGTGGCCCGAAGGGGCGGGGGATGTTACGCAAGGCGAGGGACATCCGCCTTGACCCCCCTTCCAAGGGGGAATGAGAGCGGAACAATTCCCCCTTTGAAGGGGGTGGCCCGCGGGGCCGGGGGATGTCTCCTCTCCTGCGCCATCAACAACACCATTCCGGGCCACGCAACCCATATTCAAAGAGAAGAAGACCCTTCTATACGCATGTTTGACCCCGCAGGCGATCCCAAGTATAACCCGCGCAATTACACCCGCACCCAGGCGAGTGCATGGACGGTCTACACCCGTCTCCTCGGCTACGCGTGGGAATACAAGGCCCGCTTGTTCCTTTCTCTCTTCTTCGCGGTGGTGGTATCGGCGTCGTTTGGCGGGATGATTGTTAGCGCGGGATATGCGGTGAAAGTCATCTTAGGAGATGAAGACGAGGTGGCCGAGTTGACCGCGCGATACACGGAGACGGTCGCATCCTATCAAGAGCGCATGGAAGCAGCCGTGGGGTGGGCGCCGCAAGACATGGCCCTCCGTTTTGAAAACCTGATCTGGGACATGCGGGCTGATCCGATGCAAGGATTGGCGATTGTGGGCGGGGTTTTGATTGCCCTGGCAGTAGCGGGGGCGTTGGCCCGTTTCATTCAAGAGTATTTCGGAGGCAGTATCGGCGCCAGTATCTGCGTCAGTCTGGGCGAGCGGATGTATGAAAACATATTGCGGCTGTCGCTCGCCTTCTTTGAGAAACGAGACTCCGGCGAGATTATGGCTCGCTTCACCAATGATATCTTTATGGTGAACCGCGGTTTGGCGAGTGTGCTGGTCAAGCTGCTCCGCGAACCGTTCAAGATCATGCTGTTCATGGCCATCGCGCTCTGGATTGACCCTTTTCTTACGCTCGTTGGCCTTTGCGTGTTGCCGCCCGCCGCCTACGCCATCGTCAAAATCGGCAAGAAGGTGAAGCGGAGCATGCGGCGCTCGCTCGAGAAAATCGCGGCCATGGCGGGGGTCGCTAGCGAAAGCTTCCGCGCTATCCTTATTGTAAAAGCCTTCGGGATGGAGAACTACGTCATGAGCCGGGTGCAAGGCGAGTTTGGAAAGCTTCGCCGTTACCTGCTCAAGTTGGTGAAGCTTAATGCCGCTGCTGGTCCCGTTACGGAGGTGCTCCTGACGATTGGCGTCGTCGCATTTATTCTAGTAAGCGGCCGGCAAGTCGTTGCGGGCGCCATCGACGGGGGCGATCTGGTCATGCTCTATGGCGCCCTGGCCGCCATGCTGGACCCCATCCGGAAACTGTCGACCGTGAACAATCTCATCCAATCCAGCGTCGCCAGCGCCGAACGCGTGTTCGAGTTTATCGACGAAGAGCCTGATGTGAAAGAGGCGCCAGACGCCGTTGAACTGAAGCCTCTCCAACGCGAGTTGCGTTTTGACAACGTGCGCTTTTCCTACGATGGCGAGCGGGACGTCCTCCACGACTTGGACGTGCGCATTGGCAAAGGCGAGATGGTGGCCTTGGTGGGTTCTAGCGGAGCAGGAAAGAGCACGTTGATCAAGCTCATCCCGCGGTTTTACGACGTGACCGGCGGCGCCCTTACGTTCGATGGGGTTGACATTCGCGGGGCCACGGTTGCCAGCGTACGCAACCAGATCGGGATGGTGACGCAGGACACCGTGCTGTTTAATCAGTCGATTCGCGAGAACATCCGGTTCGGAGATCCCGCCTATGCGGAAGAGCAAGTGGAAGCCGCCGCCAAGGCCGCCTATGCGCACGCCTTCATCAAGGAATTGCCGCGGGGATACGATACGCCCATCGGCGAGAGCGGCGTGTTCTTGTCTGGCGGGCAGCGCCAACGCATCGCGATAGCGCGCGCGCTGTTGAAGGACCCGGCCATACTTATTCTGGACGAGGCCACGTCGAGCCTGGATTCGGAAAGCGAACGGATGATACAGCAAGCCATCGACGCCTTTGTCGTGGGGCGAACCAGCATCGTCATTGCCCACCGCCTCTCCACGATACAGCGCGCCGATCGCATTCTGGTCCTTGACGAGGGCCGCATTGCCGAGGCGGGGCCTCACGACGAACTCTTGGCGCATGGAGGCCTTTATTGCCGGTTGTATGAGACGCAATTCGCGCCCCCCAGTGGAGCATGATGATTCCACCATAGGGGAATAGGGAAAGAGTCAAACGTGGTCACCAAAAAGTATCGCCCAGCATACTTGATTCCCCGCCTCGCCAGGCGTTTCATGCCAGAGCGGTTGGCCGCGCGGTTTCTGTCAAGGCGCTCGTGGTCCGTGGAAAGACTCTACGAGGCGAGTACGCGAGCCTATTTTCGAGGGCTTGCCCTTACACAGGGCGACAACCCCTTTGTGAACGGCGCTGCCCCCATTATTCTTGAGGCCGGTACGGGGGTATATAACCCTGCCTCCGTTCCCTTGTTCAGGGCGGGCGCGTCGAAAATCATCCTCCTGGAACCCTTTCTGGCCGACACCATCGACTTAGCCCGCTTCCGGGAACGCGCCAACGCCTTTCTAACGCTGGCCGATGAAGACGATGCCTTTCCCGTCCCCCGCGTTGAAGAGCTGGGGGATCCGCTTGACCGGGTCGAATTCAGCGGGCATCTTTGGGAAGATACCGGCTTGCCGGACGACGCAGTGGATTTCGTCTTATCGATATCCGTGCTGGAGCATCTCCGAAACCCCGAGGCGGTGCTAGACGAAACACGCCGAATTCTTCGGCCCGGCGGCTGGCTCATTTCCACCGTGGACATGCGGGATCACTTTTTTAAGTATCCCTGGGAGATGCTCAAGTACAGCGAACGGCAATGGCGCTTACTCACGACCCAACGCGGGGGAGGCGGTTACCTTAATCGATGGCGCATTGATAAATGGCGCCAAGCCCTGGAAGAACGGGGATTCAACGTCACGCTGGAAGCGACGCACCACTTCGATTCAGGCATCCTGCAAGAACGGCCGCTTCTGGATCCGGAGTTCCGCAACCTAGATGACGCGGGCCTCCGCACCGCCCAAGCGTTGCTTGCGGCGCAAAAACTATGATCCCATACGGGTGATCTATTGTCCCTCCTGAGCTTTCTCCATCTCACGTGGGAGTTCATGGCCCTTCCACATGTAGACGATACCCCCAATACAGCTATTAAGCACCACCAGGAAAAACACGCCGAGTGAAAGCGCTACGGCCTCCGGGCCTTCAAGGCCAACCGCTCCAAATAAGTACACGTGCACCCACTCCCGCAAACCAACTCCATTAAGCGAGAGTGGCAACGCCACCAGGGTTACTGCTATCGGAACTATCGCAAAGAAGTATACGATATCGACATCCAAAGAGAGGGATATGAGCACAAGAACGTGAGCGCTTATCGAGATCAGTTGAAACACAAATGAGAGCAGCAGCGCACTCCATACCCTGCGTTGACCGGCCCTTAGTTCCGTAAAACCGTGATGTATCTTCCGCACATTTTCTGCGGCAGAATTAAACCGAATTAGCCGCGCAATCGCGCACAAGCCACTCACAATAGGAGCAGCCACGCCGGGAAACAGAAAAACGGTCGCCATGGCGCCGTTTGCTATAGCCATAACTATTAATAGATGGAACAAAGAAGTGTCAACAAATAACTCATAATTATACAGAAAACTGACCGTTCCTATGGTTAGCAAGGCAAAATAACCAAGTAACCGCCCCCCTACAACGGATACAGCTGAACGCAAATATTTTCTCTCCTCTCTGCCAAGAGAAATGATCCTTACTGCATCGCCGCCTATAGTGGAAGGCAAAAACATATTAAAGAATGCGCCTATATAAAAATATCGCAACAAAGTGGAGTAATTCTTCTCAATTCCTAGGTTCTTTAGGAGTAATTTCCACTTAAGTGTGCTCACGGCGCAGCCTGCCACAACTAAAAGCAGCCCGGGTCCAAAATAGAGTTTCCAATTCAAGCTCCCCAATAACCCAACCACCTGTTCGATGTCTATACGGTACAGGAGAAAGGTCATAAGCATAAGGCTAACAATACCGCGCGCGAGTGTTTTGGTTTTCTCTGTCAATATATAGCCTCGCCTGTATCAACTCCCCGCTCTTTAGACCACTGGTTATGAGAGTTTCTGCTTCAGAGTGGAGTCCTTACCGATCTCCACCAAGGAACTGTCTCAACTCTGTGGGCAGAGGCGGACTTTCGGTTATACCCCAGTCGGTTTAGGGTCCAAAAGGTTGACGCAACCGTTAGTATGCCTTGGCGTAGGTTCCGAACAGGCTTCGAAGGGCTGTCCTTGCTTCAACGGCTCCGCCCGCCACTCCGATGCACAGATGCCTAGCGTAGAGAAGAAGGGCCACGAGTAATGCTGATTCGCTGGGAAACGGCGTTAAGGCGCCAAAGAGGTACACGAGGGTCACCTCGCGAACCCCAATTCCGGATATGGAAATGGGAATAGCTTGCACAAGCAACAGACAGGCCTGAATCAACAGGCTTGTGCGCCAAGCGATGGTAGGTTCCACGCTGAGTACAGCAAAGTGGAGCGCCGTTCCTAAGGCAAGGAAATGACCCACGGATATGACCCAGAGTCGGGTTCGCGCGCTGGGCGGCATTTCAACGAACCCCAGGATGGCGGATGAACCAGCGTCCATTATCCAATGCAGGCGAGGACTCGCCGTTGCTATCCACATGAGAGTGGCATTCACCAGGCGAAGAACTCGGCTAGAAAACAGGAGCCATGAAAAGCCTGCGCAGAGGAACATGATAAGGAGAAATAGACCGGTGCTCTCGAACTTATGAAGGCTCAGCAAGGATACAAAACCCACCGCTGCCACGACAAGATTCAAATAGCTGGCGGTACCTAACGTTATCCCCGTTTGGAACCAGGCGGCGCCCCCGTTAGACAATCGGTACCATTTGACAGCCGCGGAACTGACCACTCCTGGAACGAATAACGCATAGAAACGCGTAGCCAGCAGGATCCGAAAAATCCGAAAGTACGGTTGCGTAACACCCAGCGTTTTCAACACAACATCTACCTGGCCAGCACCACACGCGATCGAAAGAAATGCAAAAGCAAGACTAAACAACCATATGGACCAAGACACTTTAGGTGTCAAAGCAAGTAGCTTGTCTAGGTCGACAATCATCACAACACAAGCCAACAACACCGCGCTTACCGTAAAGTGGACCACTCGGAATATGTGTTTGCGTGTGTTCACCATAAGTCTCTCTCTGCCCCAATAGTTCCACAGTGGCTCTCGCGTGCATCGGGCCTTGACCTTCGAGTTGGTCACTTTCGCCAAGATGGAAGTTCGCGGCCGAGAAGAATCTCCATCTCATCCGTGATGGGGGCCGTCTCTTCCAGAAGGGACGCACGTAGGTGTTCCGGCATTGGTGTCCGTTGTGTGTAGCTCGCGTTTGCTCTCATGATCCTTTTATATAAGAAGTTCCGTACTCCGGATGGCAACGTTCGCTTGGCGCAGTTTCGAAGTAGATGGTGGTTTACAACCCGGCTTAATACGGGAAAGCGGGCCGTCTTGTTTGGATTAACAACCGAAAAGGATGTTTGACCGGTCGATGTAAGTCCTAGAAAAGAGAGAATATAGTCATAGTATCGATGTATGTCCTGAAACAACTCTTCATACACCAGGACAAGGATCTGATTTGTATCAAACACTTCCATATATCGTTGTAATTGACGCGGATAGTCCGCGATGGACCTATACAGTAGACGTTCCGAGAAGGCTGCTGTATAGGGAATGTCCTGCCCAAGCTTTCGCTTGGGTTCGAGGGCCAAGGCTTCTTCAAAGCTGGAAACTGTCTCCGCGCCCGTGTACAGTAACTGGGAATGAAGCGAATACATCATGTCCACCGGATTGCGAAGGATTATGATCACGCGTGCTTCTGGGCACATCGCATGTATGCGATGTGGGGCGTCACCGGAAAGGAGATAGTAAGGGGTGGCTTCTCCACGCCATCGGAATCCCCTTCCCGGCATAAAATGAGATAGATATTCTTCGCTCGATATAGGAACGAGTTTGAAGGAAAAATCGGTACAGAAGAAGTAAAACTCCTTTTGTTTTGGGAAATAGATTTGCGGATGTTGCCGGAGATATTCATACAAGGCCGTCGTCCCGGATTTGGGCGCCCCAACAATGAATAGGTTCGGAATCGCAATTTGTTCCATAATATCCATTGCTCCTTGGTCGGTTTCTATCTAAGTCTATTGGTATAGTGACGGCAATTCAGAGCCTAATATACGGGTGTAGGTCTCCCGTAAGTTTTGCGCCAGAAGTCTAATATCGAAATGGTGTAAGATGGTTTCTCTACCGTTGTCTCCTAGGGTCTTGCGCAGTTCTGGGTCTGCGATAAGGCGATGAATAGCGTCTGCTGTTTGGACCGATGATTCGGCATTCACGAGTAAGCCGTTGTGGCCATCTTGTATCAGCTGCTCCACTCCCGGAATGTCGTTTACAACAACTGGAACCCCTGTCGCCATAGCTTCCATAGCGGTTATGGGCATGCCCCGATATCCAGAGAGGAAGGCGATATCAAAGGCTGGTGTCCACGCCGATACGTTGGGATCGGACCCGATAAGCGACACGCGGTCCCGTAAAGAACTAGACGAAGCTATTTTACGGGAAAGCGTGTCCCTCATGGGGCCGTCGCCGATTATAATAGCCGCCCAATCGTGGAAGTGGTGGTTGAGGGCGATCAGGGCTTCCAGAAGCAGATGTTGTCCCTTGATTGGAAGAAGGCGTCCAATGCAACCAATCAAGAATGTATCGTTGCTGAGGCCAAGTTGATTTCGTTTGAGAACTCTTGTGATAGGATCGGGGGAGAAAACGGTAGTGTCTACGCCGCAAGGAACAACGGAGAGCTTGGCGGGAGGAAGCGGATAGCACTGCTGAAGATTGTGCGCCACAATATTGGAATTAGCCACGATGTGATCACACTTCATGTAGGGGAATCGCAGTAGCCGTCGGCGGAGCGCAGAATAGTTGTAGATAGAGCCATGGGCGTGCATGATGAGTTTCTGAGAATTAGTTCCAAACACTGAAGAAGCGAGGAGGCAAGCGTGTTGAAGGTGGGCATGAACGATATCATATTCTCCGTTGTAAATCGTCTGTCGGGCGTCAAGCAAATGGCGCAGACTGACTGACGAAGACGGGGGGGCAAGTATGCGAATATTTGGCTTCGCGTGTCGAAAGCTCTGTATCTCCGAAGACTTGTTGGAGAGGGGGATAACCATAATCTCATCGGTGGAAGACGGCCAGTGGGTGAGCAACTGCCCAAGGTAAGCTTGCGCGCCCCCAATGCCGAGGTGGTCGATGACATGTAGTATTCTCATTGGCAAAGGTATGGCTATACGTGTGGTGGTGACCGGCTGACGTTCTAGTGTGTGAATAAGCCCCTATAGGCTTGCGCGACGGACCGCCATGAGTAGCGGCCCGCCTTTCTGCGAGATGCCCTGCTCTGCTCATGAAGCGCTCCTGAGGAATCACGCATAGCCTGAAGGCAGCTACTCAATCCTTCTCTTGTGACCGGCAATGGGAGCACGGCGCCGTTATCTTCTACTAGGCGCAACGCGTCACCCGTATTCCCCACTACCAAAGGCAAACCGCTCGCCAAGGCTTCAAGCATCGCATTGCTCATGCCTTCGTTGGCCGACGGAAGAACGAAAACGTCATGTTGCCGGTACAGTTCTGGCATGTCTTCCGGAGGGACCACTCCGGCGAAGTGCACCTCAAGGCCATCGGCCAACGCACGGAGGTTGTCCTCTTCCGGTCCCTCCCCCGCTATGGTTACCGAAATGTCAGACAAGTCTCGCGCGGCCTTAATGAGAGTATCAAATCCCTTGCGTGGAATCAATCTCCCCACAGCGAGAACACGCAATACCTCATCGGGTCCGCGGGTAGCCTTAGGATAGAAACGATTCGTATCGACTCCGTTGGGGATTACCAGGATTGGTTGGTTGGGACTGGTTTCTCGGGCTAGCTGTTTGAGATGTTCGGAGTTCGCGACAGTATAGCGAGATCGCTCCCAAATGAAGCGGCTTATCTCCCGTAGCAACAATCGGTTGACCGCTGCAAAACGTTGACTAAAGCCGGGAACGTCGCTTCCGCGAAGGCTAATGATGTAGGGTTTACCTAATAGGTACGCAATAACGCCGCACGGAATGCCAAAGAATGCAAAGACGACATCGAAAGCCTCTTCCTTGCATAGCTTTCGGCAAAAGCGCCACGCTTTCCAAGAGTAAAGAAGTAAATCACGGTTAGTTTGATAGTGTAGATTGGTGCCCTTTCCAATATCCAAAAGATAAATAGTTATATTATTATAGGGGCGTTCTACGCGGTGTTCGCTGGTTGAGGAAGTAACCAACGTAAGCTCGATATCCTTAAAAGCGGCGAATTCGCGGAGCAAGTAGTGGGTCGCGTTGCCCGCTCCGCCTCCCAAGGGCGGGTATTCGTAGTTGAGCATAAGAACCCGGATCGGTTGCGTCATCCCGGCCGATCCTGTGCGGGATAAAAGGGCTTCCGTTGGCTTTCGTAGTAGGTTTGCACGTTGATTTCCCTCAATAGCCCCATTGGCGTCCGCGAAGGACAAAACAATGTTTATGTATGTCCATCGGGCGATCTTAGAACATTAAGTCGCACGCCGCGTGCAATTGTAATGGATTAATACCTGCTATACTGTTATATGTGCTAATAAAATTCCGTCATGTACGGGATTGACTGTCTTTTATGCTTATTGTTGCACCGGCTCGCTAAGCCGGCTTGCGACATATCGAGAACAGGTTGTAATAGGCCTCAGCGGTTTTCCGCCAAGTCATGGTTTCGGCCAACAACCGGCTTTGTTTAGCCATTTGTTCGCGCAAGGATCTGTCGTGGAGCAAGCGTTCAATGGCGCGGGCAATGGCGCAGGCGTCTTTCTTTGGAACCACGATGCCGTTTCCATCCACCAGTTCCGCGGCGCCCGTATGGGTAGTGACAATCGGGAGCCCCGAGGCCAACGCTTCGTGGGTTACGTTTCCAAGCGCTTCGTTCAAGGACGGCAGGACGAATACATCCGCCTTCTGATAGTATTCAAGCAGATTCCCGTGGGGGATATAGCCTTCGAGGGACACTTGGCCGCTTATTCCCAGGGCCTCGGCTTCCGCGCGAAGATCCTCGCGTAAGGGACCATCGCCGACGATGTACGCATGAAGGTTTGGGCATGCGCCGCGAACCTTGGCCATGGCCCGCAGGAGATAGGAAACGCCTTTCTGTTCTATGAGCCGGCCCACGAATAATAGGGTACAATTCTGCCCGCGTGCGATTTCATTAGGGCGGAATTCCTCACAGGATATCCCATTATGTATAACTTGGATTTCTTGTTGGGACGATGTCTTATGAGCGAGTTCACGTAAGTCCTTGCTAAGGGCCGTAACGTGAGCGGCCTTCTTCCACACGATACGGCTAATGGTGCGAAAGACCGCGCGATCCAGGAGCTTAAAGCGGACGTTGTGTCCAGGCACATCGCTTCCGCGAAGGCTGATGATATAAGGGGCGCCTAACAGATAGGCAATCACGCCACAGGGAATGCCAAAAAACGCAAAGATGAGATCGAAGGCTTGTTCCCTGAAAAGTGTTCGGCAAAAACGCCAGGCTTTCCAAGAGTAGGCGAGGAGATCACGGTTTGTCTGGTAATGGAGATTGCCTCTCTTCCCTATATCAAGGAAATGGATAGTGATATTATCATATGGATGTTCGGTGCGTGCTTCGTGCGTCGAGGAGGTCACCAAGGTGATGTGGAGGTCCTCGAACGCGGCGAATTCGCGGAGCAAGTAGTGGGTCGCGTTGCCCGCTCCCCCTCCCAAGGGGGGATATTCGTAGTTAAGCATAAGAATGCGAAGCGGGTGGGTCATTCCGCTCGCTCCCGTATGGCATGGATGGCCTTGCGCTGGCTTCCGTAGTGGGTCCGCACGTTGATTTCCCCCAATAGCCCCGTAGCTAGGAGCTGGCGTCCGTGAAGGATAAAAAGATACCTAAGCAAATCCATGTGGTAAAAGACCACCGTACTCCGAGTTCACAATACGTGATATGTGCGCCATCAAGTGTCTCCGGGTTGTCATTGTTGCACCGGCGGGCTAATCCGCGCCGCGATACATGGAGAACAGGCCGTAATAGGCGTCGGCGATGGTGCGCCAACTCATGTCTTCGGCCAACGCCCGGCTCTGTTTAGCCATGTGCTCGCGCAAGGATGTGTCATGGAGCAAACGTTCAATGGCGCGGGCAATGGCGTTGGCGTCTTCCTTCGGAACCACGATGCCGTTTCCATCCACTAGTTCCGCGGCGCCCGTGTTGGTGGTGACAATCGGCAGCCCCGAGGCAAGCGCTTCATGGGTTACGTGCCCAAGCGCTTCGTTCAGGGACGGCAGAACGAATACATGCGCCTTTTGGTAGTAAGCCAGCAGATCCCCATGGGGGACATAGCCTTCTAGCGACACCTGGCCGCCTATTCCCAAGGCATCGGCTTCCGCGCGAAGATCATCGCGCAAGGGCCCGTCGCCCACGATATAGGCGTGAAGTTGTGGGTGCGTGTCTCGAAGCTTGGCCATGGCCCGCAGAAGATATGAAACGCCTTTCCGTTCTATAAGCCGGCCCACGAATAAGAGATTGTAACCGTCCTCGTGTGCGGTTTCATTGGGAAGGAATTCCTCACAGGATATCCCATTATGAATAACTTGAATCTCTTGTTGGGGCGCCGTGTTATGAGCGAGTTCCCGTAAGTCCTTACTAAGCGCCGTAACGTGGCCGGCTTTTTTCCACACGATACGGCTAAGCGTGCGAAACGCCACGCGATCCAAGAGTTTAAAGCGGGAGCTGTATCCCGGAACGTCGCTTCCTTGAAGGGAGATGATATATGGGGCGCCCAAGAGATAGGCAATAACGCCACAGGGAATGCCAAAAAACGCAAAGACGAGGTCGAACGTCTTTTCCTTGGAAAGCATTCGGCAGAAACGCCACGCTTTCCAAGAGTAGGTGAGTAGATCACGCTGTGTCTGATAATGAAGCGTGCCTTTCTTTCCAATATTGAGGAAATGGATGGTGGTATTCTCGTAGGGGTGTTCCGTACGCTCTTCCTGCGTGGAGGAAGTTACCAGTGTAATATCCAGGTCCTCGAACGTGGCGAACTCGCGCAGCAAATAGTAGGTGGCGTTGCCCGCCCCGCCACCCAAGGGGGGGTATTCGTAGTTGAGCATGAGAATGCGGAAGGGGTGGGTCATCCCATTCGCTCCCGCACTGCATAGATAGACTTGTGCTGGCTTTCGTAGTAGGTTCGTACGTTGATTTCGCCCAATAGCCCCATTCCCAAAAGCTGAAGGCCGCCGAGAACGAAGAAGATAGTGAGATACATCCACGGGTTGCTGGTGACATTATGCCCGGGAACGAACAACTTCAACCCCGCCGCGGTTGCGCCAAAGGCGCCGCCTGCCGTTATGGCGTACAATCCCCATTTGCCAAACACCTGCATCGGCTTGGTGCTGTAGGAGAGCAAGAATTTCACGGTGATAAGGTCCAACAGCACCCGTACAACGCGGTTCATGCCGTACTTGGAGTTGCCGTGCTCACGGGGACGGTGATTGACGCGCACCTCGGTAACGCGCGCGCCGGTCCAATGCGCTAAAGCCGGCAGAAACCGGTGCAACTCCCCGTACAAGTTCATGTCGTCGATGATCTGCCGGTGGTAGGCCTTCAGGGTACAACCGTAATCATGAAGATGCACGCCGGTTATCCACGATATGAGCGCGTTCGCGATACGGGACGGAAGTTTCCGCGAAAACCATCGGTCGCGGCGGTTGGCCCGCCACCCGCTGACGACGTCGTAGCCTTCCTCAATCTTTTCCATTAATAGCTTAATGTCCGCGGGGTCATTTTGAAGGTCCGCGTCCATCGGGATGATGACATCGCCTTGCGCCGCGTCGAAGCCGGCCGCCATCGCCGCCGTCTGGCCAAAATTCCGGCGCAACGCCACCACGCGCACCTTCCCTGGGGCGCCATGGTGAAGTTCGCGGCATACCTCAAGCGACTCATCCGTACTGCCGTCATCGACAAAAATGATTTCGCACCACGAATGCGGCGTTTCGCGCAACGCCCTGCTCAGTTGTTCGTGAAGCGTTCGAAGCGAATTCGCTTCATTAAACACAGGTATAACAACAGATATGGAGTAATGTGTTTCAGTGCTCATGCCTCATGTTCCCCCGGCCCAGAATTGCGCCTGATGGTACTGTAGAGAGGCCCGCCAAAGCAACTCTCCATGCAGGCCGGGCAGCTGTTTCAAATACGGCGCGGCCCCGCGCGGGCCAGCGATGGCGCCGGGTGTTTGGGGCGCTTGGATGGGCTCATTTCCTAGTGCATCTCCACGTCGCAAGAACCGATGCCGCCCCGGTAGAAGTTAAACTGGACGTTCGGGTGATCGGCGAGCAGGCTCATGGGCACGGCGCTATCCGGGATCTGTTTGCCGATCATGAAGGTGGTCAGGCGCATGCCGAAGGGGTTGTCATGCATCCCCGCTTGCCAAATGGACACCTTGTCCGCCTTCCAGGTCTCGACGGGGCCCACGGTGGTGGCCTGGGTGGGCACTTCCGAGATGCGGCCGCCGCCGGACGTCCGGGCGTTTTGCATGATGGTCATGGGGTGCAGATCCACCAGGCGCGTGGCCAGCTTGCGGTATTCCTGCGGGCTTGGCGGCTCGTTAGCGTAAGCGCCCTCGCGTTTGACGGGATCGTTGAAGGCCCAGTGCTTCACATCGCCTTGGCCGCCTTGCATGACGGCGCAACGGGCGTTGTCGAAGCTGCGGGAGAACGCGGTGAGATCCCCGGTGGGAAACAGCATGTTCTCCTCCGGCATGCGCAGGCCCGGTTCTATATGGTTGAAGCACAGTTCCATGTCGGCCTTCTTGAACGACATGGGATGGGACTCCGGCACGGTTTGGCCGTCCAACACCCATTCGTCCATTCCCCAGAAACAGGCGCCTTTCTTGCCAAGGTTCACCCCGAGGCTGTTTACAAGCCGCGCCACCAAGGGCAACTGTTCCGTGGGACCGATGGGACCGCAAATGCCAACGGGATTGTCCGGCGTGGACTGGCTCCACGCTTCGATATACTCGAGGGCCTCGGCGAGATAGAAATCCTCCAGCGTGTCGTAAAACATCACCTGAAACCCGGGCCGCGACAGTTGCAGCATATCCTTCCCGGTCAGATTGGCCGCATCGTTGAGCAGTTCCCGGTCCAGCGTCGTGAAATCCCACCACTCCGGCGCCACCACACTCGTTGTTCGCATATCTGCTTCTCCTTGCTAACCCTTTCACCTAACACAATGTGATTGTTGGGCAATCGCCACACCCCAGTGTGACTGCCGCAAACAATGGAATCAAGCCAATGCCACACGGCGCGCGCCGCTTCCATGACTTTTTCGATCGCAGTTGGTACAATAAACCGTCCTCAGAATACATCATATGGGGAGATTCGTGGAGCCGCGGCAGGCGGCTGATTGTGCCTCCCATTTAGCGGCCATGAGGCTCCACGGCGTTCATTTCTCGCAGCATTCCACCGGTTTTCCAGCCGTGCGTACAACCAAGAAAGGAGTAGTGTGCAATGGACCTCACCGTTGTCGGTTCCGTGGCGCTTGATACTGTCGAAACCCCCTTAGGAAAGAACGTCGAAGGACTTGGCGGCGCGGCCACGTATTTTTCGCTGGCCGCGGCCAATTATGTGCCGGTTCACATGGTGGCCTGCGTGGGACAGGACTTTCCAGACGAGCATGTGAGCCTGCTCAAGAGCAAGCAAATCAACCTTGATGGCCTTGAGGTGATGGAAGGCAACACCTTCCGCTGGGCGGGCCGTTACCATCAAGACATGAACAACCGTGACACGCTTGATACGCAGTTGAACGTGTTCGAGCAATTCCATCCCAAGCTGCCGGCGCCCGCCCAACAGGCCCCGTTCTTGTTCCTCGCCAACATCCATCCCGCGCTGCAACTCGAAGTGCTCGAGCAGTCCAAGGCCACGTTTAAGGGCTTGGACACGATGAACCTCTGGATCGAATCCGAACTCGATCAGCTCAAGAAAGTGTTGGCCCAGGTGGACGCGCTCATCGTAAACGACTCCGAGGTGGAACTCCTTACGGGCGAGCGCAACTTGATGAAAGGCGCCCGGGCCATTGAGAAGATGGGGCCAAAGACAGTTGTTATCAAGAAAGGCGAACACGGTTGCCTGCTGGTGCAGGAAGGCCAGCTTTTCATCGCGCCGGCCTTCCTGCTTGACGAAGTGGTGGACCCCACCGGCGCCGGGGACAGCTTTGCGGGCGGCTTCATGGGTTACCTGGCGCAACAGGGCGGCACCAGCTTCGAAAGCCTCAAGAAGGCCGTCGTTCATGGTACGGTTGTGGCGTCCTTTACCTGCGAGAAGTTCGGCCCGGACCAGGTCGCGGCCATCACCGAGCAAGACATCGCCCGCCGGTTCGAGCGTTTCCGGCAAATGACGGTGTTTTGATCGCCTGCTTTTCCAAACGTTGCGTGAATCACGGCGCGGAGGTTTGTTCTCCGCGCCGTGTTTAGGATGGGCTTGAGAGGACGCCGTGTAATCAACGGGAGGTTTGCGCGAGATGACAACGATATCCGGCCGCATGCGCCGTCCCGCCACCCTCGCGGCGCTCGCCCTGCTCTATGTCGCGGCCGTGCTCGCCATCGACACACTCGCGACCCAGGGCATTACATGGCCTTTGGATTGGGGCCACTGGTTTGCATGGCGGACGGATAACGGATTCGATCTCTTCAAGTGCGTGGCGTGGCTCGCGATCCCCCTGGTGATTTCATTGCCATGGCTGGATCCCGCGTACTTCACGTTCAAGCGCTGGCGCAAAGTGGACAAACTCCTTCTAGGCGCGCTTGCCCTCCTTGGTTTGGGCGCGATTCTGCTTATCCTCTGGGTTCCAGCGCTGCGCGAGGCCTACCCCGGCCTGGCCCAGGCTTCCCCGGAAGCCCGTTGGGGCTATAGCGAATACTTCTTGTTCTGGACGGTGTCTTGGTTGCCCGGCTGGGAGTTTCTTCACCGCTACTTCCTGTTGCGCCGCGTGGATGCCGCCTGGCCCCGCTTCGGATGGCTCCTGATCCCGCTGATTGAATGCGCGTACCATCTTCAAAAGCCGTTGCTCGAAGCGGGCGGCATGCTGGCGCTGGGCCTCGTCCTGACGTGGTGGACCCGGCGCCGGAGGAACATCCTGCTGGCTTTTATTGTGCACGCGCTGATTGAAATTCAGCTTCTGCTGTTTCTTCTCTTCACGTGAACTTTATGGAACGGGCGCGCTGGAAATCCCAACGCCCTTGATCGCCGGCGAAGGGCATGGTGTAATACGCTCCTCACGCGCCTTCGATTACGACAAGGCACATCCACTTCGTGAAAAGGAGAACATAATCCCATGATGCCCGCCCTTCATTCTCATCGCACCCTGTATTTGTCCCTGTTGGCGGCGTTGCTTCTGTGCGGGGCGCCCCTTTCGGCGGAGGAGACTGAATCCGCCTCCGCGATGGAGGCGTTGAACGAGTGGCTCGCCCAGGCCCCGGACGAAAGGGAGCCTTTGCAAGAGCTGCCATTCGCGGAGGCGGCGCTGACGCGAGAGGACGCGGAGGAAGCCGCCACGCTGCTCTGGGAGGACTGGCTCGCTCAAAATCGCGAAACCCATGAAGCCATATGGCAAGACCAGGAGCTTCAGCATGATGATGTAACGATGCGGTTCGATTACCGCACTTACGGCGACAAGCCCGAAGCCGGGCGGAGCCTGTATATCTCCCTCCACGGAGGCGGCGGTACGGCCCCCGAGGTGAACGATGCGCAGTGGCGCAATCAAATCGAGTTGTACGAGCCAGAGGAGGGGCTCTACGTGGCCCCGCGCGCGCCAACCAATGACTGGAATCTCTGGCACAAGGCTCACATTGATCCCTTGTTTGACCGGCTCATTGCGTCCGCCGTGGCGCACAAGGATGTCGATCCCAATCGCGTCTATGTCATGGGCTATTCCGCCGGGGGCGACGGCGTCTATCAGCTTGCTCCGCGCATGGCGGACCGGTGGGCGGCGGCGGCGATGATGGCAGGTCACCCCAATAACGCCTCGCCCGAGAACCTGCGCAATATCGGCTTCACGCTTCACATGGGCGGCCAAGACGCCGCGTACGACCGCAATGAAGTCGCCGAGGAATGGAAAGAGAGGCTCGCCGAACTTCAGGAAGACGATCCCGAGGGCTATCCCCACGAGGTTGTGATCTATCCCGAGCATGGGCACTGGATGCAAGGGGACGACGCCCAGGCGTTGGACTGGATGAAGGAATTCACCCGCAACCCTTATCCCGAACGCGTGGTGTGGCGGCAGGATAATGTGACGCATCCACGCCTGTACTGGGTGGGGATGCCGCCAGCGTATCGGGAGGAAGGCGCGCGCGTCACGGTCGAACGTGACGGCGCCACCTTCTGGATTCTCGAAACGGAGAACGTGGACAGCATCACGCTGCTGTGGAACGATGACTTCGCCGATCTGGATGAACCCTTGCGCGTGCTTGGCCCGGATGAGGCGGTGCTCTTCGAGGGCGAGGTCTCCCGGACGTTGGCCACGCTCGCCGAATCGCTGGCCGAACGCCCCGACCCCGCGTACTTGTTCACGGCGTCCGTTTCCGTGGACGTGAGCAGCGGCGGGACCGCCAACGATTAGATGCTGCGCCGTGGATCCCCGCGTGCGCGGGGAT
>JBKHFO010000009.1:0-36041 GCA_046540175.1 Candidatus Hydrogenedentota bacterium | reverse complement strand
TAAAGTGGCACGCGAGCTGGGTTTAGAACGTCGTGAGACAGTTCGGTCCCTATCCGTCGCGGGCGTAGGAGATTTGAGGGAAGCTGCTCCTAGTACGAGAGGACCGGGGTGGACGAACCTAGGGTGATCCAGTTGTCACGCCAGTGGCACGGCTGGGTAGCCATGTTCGGAAGGGATAAGCGCTGAAAGCATCTAAGCACGAAGCCCATCCCAAGATAAGATCTCCCCGGACCGAGAGGTCCCTGAAGAGCCCTGGAAGATGACCAGGTTGATAGGCCGGGTGTGTAAGCTCAGCGATGGGTTTAGCTTACCGGTACTAATTGCTCGTGAGGCTTGGCCTTAATTACATCAAACCATGCGAGTTCGCTCGCATGAACGCTATAATCCGTTCTAGCGCACTGTGAGCCGCGCTTTGAGTTGCTACCCTTGCATTCGCTGTCGAAAATATTACGCGGTATTTTGCCGGTGGCTGTAGCGGTGGGGCCACACCCGTCCCCATTCCGAACACGGCAGTTAAGCCCACCAGCGCCGATGGTACTTTCCGGGAAACTGGATGGGAGAGTAGGTCGCTGCCGGCAATTTGTACTAAGAAGCCCTGAATCACCCTCAATGGGGGACGGTTCAGGGCTTCTTGTGTTTTGGTCTAACTAAAAGAACCACTGGTATCAGGCCAGTACGTAAGCGCTGTAGTACAGGGATATGCAGCGTGTCGGGGTAAGGTCCTGTCCGTTCGAGGTGGGGTGAGCGGATGGTGTTGCCAGGCACAGGGCCGTTACCTGGCGAGTGGGGAGGCGTGCTTCCCCCCGTTTAGCGGTGACCAAGCACTAGAACGGAGTCCGGCCGGCGTGCAGTAAATGTGTGGATGCCCTGATTGGCTATGAGTTAGCCCGTAGTTCCGAACGGGGGTTTGCCGCAAATCGGGAAGAATTGCTGAGGCCACGGCGTTGCTTGGATTAGTGTAGATGCGCCACACTGGCTTAACCGAGCGGGACCGCGCTGGAAAGAAAGCAGACGCCCTTGAGAGTATGGCCTGAGTTATCGCGCCGCAGACGGCGCGCCGAATGGATGGACGAGCCGGAGCTGGACCCCGCGCTTCACGCTGATGCGCTCGTGGGACTGTCGCGAATCAACCTCTTTAGTGGAAGCGCGCGGGTGCTGTGGCCGCTTCTGTGTGAGGCCGCGCGCCGTAAAGAGGCAGGAGATCCACCGTTGCGTGTGCTCGATGTGGCCACGGGCGGTGGCGACATACCCTTGCGGTTGTGGAAGAAGGCGAGGCGGGCAGGGATCCAAGCGGACATTGCAGCCTGCGATGCGAGTGAGGTGGCGTTGGCGTTCGCCAGAAAACGCGTGGCGGCCGTGGGGGCGGACGTGCGTTTTTTCCTCTTCGATGTACTTAGCGATACAGAGCTTCCAGGTGAATACGATGTAGTGTGTTGTTCGCTGTTCCTCCACCATCTCAACGAGGACGACGCTTGCCGCGTATTGCAACGACTCGCCCGTGTCACCCGCGACTCCATGTTGGTGAACGATTTGGTGCGCAACACCGGCGGCCTGCTGCTGGCGGCCGTCGGCCCCCGTCTACTAAGCCGATCTCCGGTAGTTCACTACGACGCAACGCGATCGGTCCACAGCGCATTCACGGAACGCGAAGCGCGCGCGTTGGCGGAACGCGCCGGGCTTCACAATGCGCGTTTCACGCGCCATTGGCCGTGCAGATACCTACTGTCATGGAGGCGGACATGAACTACAATTCCGGCCTGGAGGGTTTGCCTTTTGAACGGTGGGACGTGGTTATCGCGGGGGCCGGACCGGCAGGCTCCGTGCTGGGCTATCTGCTTGCAAAGCGCAACTGGCGGGTGTTGATAGCCGACCGGAGCGCTTTCCCTCGCGACAAAGTCTGTGGCGGCTGTCTCAATGGCCGCGCACTGGCTGCGTTGGAGTCGGCTGGTCTCGGCGGCTTGCCCCGAAAGCATGGTTCAGCCCCGTTAGATCGCTTCCGCCTGAGCACGGGCCGGGCCGAAGCCGAATTGCCGTTACCCGCCGGGGAGGCGATCACCCGGCGGTCTCTTGACGCCGCTTTGGCGCAATCTGCAGCCGACGCTGGAGCGGCTTTCGTTACGGAAACGCATGTCAAGGCGGGCGCGGTAAGCGACGGAGCGCGACCCATTGGGCTACGGCGCGCGAAGGATGAAGTAACGGTTCACACGAAATGCTTTGTTGACGCCTCGGGCCTTTCAGGCAATGTATGGAGGGAAGAGGCGCCGGTGCGGCACATTTACCCCAGGAGCCGGATTGGCGCTGGGGTCATAGTGGATCGGGAATGCCCGGAGTACGCCCCTGGTTGCATACACATGGCTTGGGCGCCCCAGGGTTACGTGGGGCTTTCGCGGGTGGAAGGCGGAAAACTGAACATTGCGGCTGCACTGGACCCCGCTTGGGTGCGGGCTCAAGGCGGATTAGCCGCGGCCGCGGCCGCTGTGCTGGCGCATGCGGGCTGGCCTGCGCCAAAAGGGTTGGAAGAAGCGCCATGGAAAGGGACGCCGTCTCTCACGGTTCGGCGCGAACCGGTGGTTCGCGAACGGGCCTTTGTGTTTGGCGATGCGGCCGGTTACGTTGAGCCGTTTACGGGCGAAGGCATGGCTTGGGCCATGTGCGGCGCTCACGCGATCGCGCCCATCATTAACGAAGTCTTGACGGAAGGGTATCAACCGCGTCACGCGGCGGCCTGGACGCAAGCGCATGCCCGGCTGGCCCGGCGGCGGCAACGCGTGTGCGCGTGGGTTGCGCGAACGCTGCGCCATCCCGCCGCGGTTCATCTCTGCTTACACGCTTTGCGGATGACGCCTGTACTTGCGATGCCCCTTCTAAACCATATCAACGGCGGCGCCTTTGCGCCTGCGGGAAGGATAGCACCATGACCGCGGTATTACTAGGCTTGGGCGTAGGACTGCCCAGCTACAGCGCTGACCGGCAAGAATCCGTGGCATATGGGCGCATGCTCTCGTGCGCCACGGATGAACAGCACAGGCTCCTTCCCGCTCTGTACCGCATGGTGGGTGTGCGGCGGCGTTACAGCGTGATCCTCGAGGCGCCGAGCGACTGCGCGACGGAGCGGCAGTCCTTTTACCCCCCTCCCAATGGTCCGGACGATAAAGGGCCTACGGTCGGAACGCGTATGCAACGCTACGCCACCGAGGCCGGGCCGCTGGCCGAAACCGCGTCCCGGGCGGCGCTGACAGACGCCCGTTGCGCCGCCGAATCGATCACCCATCTCGTCACCGTGTCGTGCAGCGGATTCGCGGCGCCCGGTATCGACCACGCGCTCATTGAACGGCTTGGCCTGCCGTCCACCGTCGAGCGGGTCAACGTGGGATTCATGGGATGTCACGGCGCATTGAACGGTCTGCGCGTCGCCAAAGGCTTGGCGGCCGACGCCGGTAGCGGCGCGCGGATCCTGCTGTGCGCCGTGGAGTTGTGCAGCCTCCATTATCACTACGGCTGGGACCCTGAACAAGTTGTCGCCAACGCGCTTTTCGCCGACGGCGCGGCGGCCGCTGTCGTAGGCGCTGACGGCACTCCTGCCTATGAACAAGCATGGCGTGTCCACGCCACGGGCTCCTGTCTGATACCCAATTCCGAAGACGCCATGACCTGGCGAATCGGCGATCACGGTTTCGAGATGACGCTGTCGGCCCGAGTCCCCGAACTCATCGCGGACAACCTGCCAGGGTGGATTGCTTCGTGGTTGGACAAGCACGGCTTGGCCTTGACGGACATAGCGTCTTGGGCTGTGCATCCGGGCGGTCCGCGTATACTGAACGCCGTTGACAAATGCCTGGGTCTCGGCGATGGGGCGCTGGACGTGTCGCGGTCGGTATTGCGGGACTACGGCAACATGTCGTCGCCCACCACGCTTTTCATACTCAAACAATTCCGCGACGCCGCTGCGGAGACCCCGTGCGTGGCGCTTGGCTTTGGGCCGGGGTTGACGGCGGAAGCAGTGCTATTCACATAGGACGGCCCTCGGGCTCACGCGCTCTGTTGGCGATTGCAAGTGTTGTCTCTCAAAAAGGCGCTATCCCCCCAATCGCCGGGTAAGGACGCTGCTTTTGGGGGGAGAAATCCCCCTTGATCCCCCTTCAAAGGGAGAAAACCTTCCAGGCAAAGCGGCCGCATTGAATGAGTCGCTATTCACCAAACAGGTGAGCGAATCAATTCCCCCTTGGAAGGGGGTGGCCCGAAGGGCCGGGGGATGTCCCCCTCGGCACACCGGCCTAGCCGGCGTTTGTGGTATCCCGTGTCTAGCTGACGCCCGGTGGGTTCGCGTTGGGGTGGTTGTTCGTGTAACGGCTCGGGAGTGGAATAGCTCCGCGTGCCACGAAGATAAGGCTGACTACGATCAGCAAGGCGGCGCGGCCGGCATAAGCCATGATTGTTTCGGGCAGCGCGGCATGCGCCGCAAAGGCGAGGCCCGTCACCAACGTAATCATCGTCAACCGTTTCCATTGATAGGGAATGGGAAAGTGGTAGTAGGCCACGGCGCCGACGAGGATGGCCATCGCGAGATGGCTCAGGACGGTGGCGGTGGCGGAGGCCGCCATGCCGTAGCGGGGCGTGAGGGAAGCGTTGATGGACAGGGTGACGGCCGCCCCCGCCAGGGTGATCCAGGGCAGGTGGATGGTGCGGCTCTTGATGAAGATCCCGGCGGTGAAGTGGGTGTACCACCCCTGCGCCAAGTAAGCCAGAAGCACCAGCGGAACAATGAAGAGCCCATCCCAGTACGAGGGCTCGATGAGCGTGCGCGTTTCCTCCCCCCCAGGCACGGGGATGGCCACGAGGGCGCGGGCGAAAAAGGAGACGCCGAGGAAAACGAGGGCGCCAATCGCCGTAAACAGGGTAAAGGCCCGCGAGAAGATGCCGGGCGCCTCCGGATCATCCTGAAGGTTGAGAAAAAACGGTTGCCAGGCGAACCGGAACATCTGTACGTACAAGAGCATGAACACGCCGAGTTTGAAGCACGCGTTGTAAATGCCCACCACGTCGCCGGGTTGCGTGTCCGCGCCATAGAGCGCTTCGGTTACGGCGGGATCCATCCGGTCGAGGAAGAAGCGGTCGATGGCTTCCGTTATGGCGTAGCCCAGGCCGGTGGGGACGTAGGGCAGGCCGAAGGCGAGCATGGACCGCACGAGGGCGGGGTCGTATGTCGCGCGGAACAAGTCCGCGACGGGCAGCCAAGCCAGGACAAGCGAAGCGGCGCTCCCGGCGAGATTTCCCAGGAGAACCGCTTCCACGCCCCAGCCCGAACCGAGAATGAGCCAAAGATTAAACCCCAGGTTGATCGTCACACCCGCCAGACGGATGCCCGCGAAGGTCCAGCTCTTGCGTTGAAGCCGCAGCTGGGCCATGGGCACGGCGAGGAGCGTGTCGCACACCAGGATGCCCGCCATGTAGTACAGGAGATGGGCGTCTTCCTCAAGCCCCATGAGGCCGGCCGCCGGCTGTATCCACTGCAGGGCCAGGAGCGAAAATACGAGCGACGTGCCGATCAGGGTCCACAGGGCCGTGCTAAACACAGTTTGGAGACGGGGGCGTTCCTTCCCGGCGGCGTGTTTGAGATAGGCGGACTCCATCCCGTAGGTGTAGATGACGTTGAGGAATACGAAGGCCGCGTACGCCTTTGCCACTGCCCCATACTCGCCCGGCGGAAAGACATGGGTGTAGAACGGCACGAGCAAGTAGTTGAAGAACCGCGCGACGATTGAGCTGAACCCATAGACGGCCGTGTCCGAGGCGAGTTGCTTGAGCGGGCCGCGCACGAATCAGGCGTCCCCGCCGCCCAAGCCCTCAGGCGGGTTGGATGGCGTCCCCTGTTTGCTCTCCGGGATGTGAGCCTCTTGGACTGCTGTGGAGAAAAACATCATGAATGGGGTTCATCCGGGTAATCAACACGCGGTTTCGCGCCGGCGCATCAATGGGAGAACGAGTGCTGGCCCTTAACTGAGCAACCGGGCAAATGGCGCTTTAATGGGGCGGGTTGTGCGTCCCCTCGCCACGGGACGGCTCCCATGGCGAGGGGTGTGCATAAGGCTGGGTTTACACGTCGCAAAGTTGGATAGCGGCGCGAAGGCTCTCGCGCGGATCGCGGGTCGGAATGAACTCATGCCCGACGTATCCTTCGTAGCCAATATCCAGTAAGGCCTGCATGATGGGCGGATAATTCATTTCCTGTTCGCCGTCCAGCTCATGGCGGCCCGGAACGCCGGCGGTGTGGATGTGGCCGATGTGCTCCCCGTACTCGCGGATCCGCTGGATGATGTCGCCTTCCATGATCTGGCTGTGATAGAGGTCATAGAGGATCTTCATGTTCGGCGAGCCCACGGCCCGCACGATCGCCATGCAGTAGTCGGCCGTATCTCCTTGGTAGCCGGGATGCCCCCGCATCTGGGCTTCCCCGCCGTCAGGGAGTTCTATGTAAGAGCCGTCGCGGCTATTGAGATTCTCAATGCAGAGGTTAACATTATGCTCTTCGGCGTACCCAATGACCTGCTTCAAGCCCTCGACGCAATTCGCTAGCCCGTCCTCTGGCGAGATGATCCCGCTGTCGGGGTTGTCGGGATCGTGGTATTGGTAACCCGTAAAGCAAATGACATTGGGATGGCCATACTCGGCGGCGGCGTCGATCGTTTCCCGGGTCATCTCAATGAGCCGCTCGTGGTTGTCTGGGTTATTGAATCCCCGCACGAAGGGGGGATTCAAGGGGAGCTGCACCATGGCGCAGGCCAAATCATATTCGGCCACCGTAGGGAGATCATCGGCGCCAATTAGCTCCACGCTCTCGCAACCCAACTCCTTCGCCACCTGACAGGTTTCGTCTAGGTCCCACTGTTCCCCAAACGAACTAAAACACCAATGGGGGAGGGAATGGCGAATGTTTCCTTTAAGCTCGAGTTCCGCGGCGGCCGCCTCGCGGGGGGATCGGCTGGCCGCGCTCCCCAGCGCAAAACCGCCCACGCTGGCCGCCGCCAATCCTGCCGCGCCGCCCAGCAGATCCCGCCGGGTCATCCCTTGCTTCGACTGTCCTTGATGTTCTTTCATGACTGCCTCCCAAACACTGACTTAAACTCACCAATACGTTCGTTAATGCCTCACCGCCGTCCATCTTGGCTCTTTGAATGCCGCTTGAGTTGCTCCGGTAGACACAAACCCTTTTCGGCGACCGGCGGGAGCGCGCCTTCACGATACCCCACCGCCGCCAATTAGTCAACAACCACGCGGCCCTCGAATCGCCTGATAAAGTGTGGCGGGTTGTTTACATCCCCCGCCCTGCGCGGCAATGCCACCGGCGGTCACTCCGCTTCCACGGGCGTGGCGTAGACCTCCACTTCGATCCAATGGTTGCGACGGTTCCAACTATTGCCGTTGCTCCAGAGCCGCACGTAACGCGCCTCGATCCCCTCCACATCGACGAGCTTACCTTGGTGCGTGGTAACGAATTCGGGATCCTCGCCTTCCCCAAAGCCCAAGGTGTTGTCCTCGTCGTTGTTGAAGAGGGTGGTTACGTCCTCCTCGAATTCGGGGTCATTGGACGCTTGAACCACCACGTCGAAATACACCCGCTTCGACTCGAAGAACTGCCAGAAAAGGATGACATGGATCTCATGTTCGCTTTCCAGGTCGATTTGGATCCATTGCGGGCCTTCCGGTAGCTGGACCACGTTCTCAGGTTCGTAGCTTGTCTCCCCGTTGACAATGTCCGCGAGTTCATTGTGGGTTGGCTCCGCGCTCGCGGAGACAGGACGGCCTAGCGCCACGTTTTCCACCCCCTCCGGCACATAAACAGGATCGCGGGGCTCCCAAGAGCGTTCGGGGAGAAGAGGCCTTGGCGGAGGATCCACCGGTATCCCAACATAATTAGGCTCGGGCAGGTCAAGCTCGAGTTCTACCATGCCCTCCGGCGGTTCCTCGGCATGGGCTTGTGGGGAAAAGCCAGCGGCGATGGCGAACACGAGTCCACAGGCCGCCGTTGCGCTGAAAGATACCGTCTTCCAAAGCATAACGCCCTCCTTTTATTCCGCGCCCTGCACGGCTCGGCTTTCCATGATTAGTATATTGTATATACTACATTTTAGCGCAAATGCGCCGTTCGGGCTACCCGCCGATCGCCGGATAGCATACTTTCATGGGCCAGGGCGTACCGCCAGCGTCTCGCCGGCATGTATAGGCCGCCTGGTGGACACCGTTCTCAACCGTTTCTTTCCCCGTCATCCCGCGCGTCTTCCATGGCTTCCCAGAAGTAGCACTGGGCGAGGGTTAGCAAGATCCGTTCGGGCGACAGATCATAGGGCGGCGCGCAATTGGAAAGGACAACAACCGTGAGGCCCTGCTCGGGATAATGCGCCATGATGCTCGTGAAACCGGGGAGGCCGCCCATGTGGTTGAGCATGGGAAGTCCGCGATGCCCGGTGATCACCCAGCCATGACCGTAGGCGGGCAATCCCTCCGGCAGCCCTTCGGGCGGGACGCCTCCCATGAAGACGCCGTCGAACACGCCTTCGAGACTCTCCTCGGTCAATGCGCCCTCGTGAAATAGTCCCTTCGTCCAGCGATGGAGATCGCGCACGGTGGAGTACATGCCGCCGGCGCCGCCCACATTGGGCGTGTGCCATTCCTGCGCGTTCTTGAGCGCGCCTGCTTCGACGGTATAGCCCTGGGCGTCGTTTGGCAGGATCGCGCGGGGATCATGCATCCCGGTGTGGCGCATGCCCAACGGCTCGAAAAAGCGGTCGGACAGGTAGGCCTCGAACGATTTGCCCGTTACCTCTTCCACAATCTGGCCGAGCAGGTAATAGCCGGAATTGCTGTAGCTATAGCGTTCGCCCGGCTCGAAGTCCAGGGGTTCGTCCTTGAACAACGCCATGATGTCTTCCGGCGTCCAGGGCATCGAGGGTCGTTCTTGGAATTCGGGTTTCGCCGTGTAGTTAGGGATGCCCGCGCTATGGGTGAGCAGATGGCGCAGGGTTATGGCGTCTCCCTTGGGATAGCCGGGGAGATGCTTGGCGAGGGGATCCTCCACACGGAGCCGTCCCTCTTCCGCCAGGGCGAGGATGGCCGCGGCGGTGAACGGCTTGGTCAGGGACGCGATGCGGAACGGGGTTTCCGGCGTGACGGGGACCTCGTGTTGCGCGTTGGCCAGCCCGTGGTAGCCCTCGAACTGGATGGCTCCGTCCGTGGCCACGAGCGCGGCCACGCCGGGGCTGCCGGGCGTCAAGATTGCGAACAAGGCCTTCGCCATGGCTTCGGGACGTGGCGGCGTGGCGCCGGGATCGCCCCCATGGTCTTCCATCAGTTGGAGGATATCGTCGCGGCCGGTGACGCGGGCCATGTGAACGGGCGTTACCTCCCCGGCGAAGGGCCGCGCAGGATCGGCGCCGTGGTTCAGCAGAACGTCGACAGCTTCCGCGTCGCCTTCCACGGTCCGCCGGAACAATTGGCCGGGGTAATCCGTCCCGGCGAGCATCCGGCAGGCGAACGCCCATTCGCCCCCATGGTTCTGCGCTTTGACCAACACGCGGTTGGTCCCCGTCTTCAGTTCCACGGGAACCAGGTCTTGGTCTTTCCGAAAGGGGCGGTGGGTCCAATTCCGGTGAACTTCCTGTCCGTTCACCCAGACTCTCACGGCGCCGCCGCTGCCGATGGCCATAAGGGCTTCGCGAGCCTCCGGCGAAACGATTTCGGCATAGGCATACGCCATGGCGAACGGCGTTTCCCCGAACTGCGCGGTGAGATCGGCGATGGCGCGGGAAGACTCCAGCGTCTCCCACGCAAACGATTCGCCATTGATCTCCAATGGCATGCCCGCGTACACGTCCATCAGGGCCGGGGCGCCGTGATCCGTGTCGAAGGCCTCCAGCCGTTCCGAACTGCGCGGCGGCGTCTCTTCGCTGGGTAGGGGGACCGGTCCCAAGACCAGCCAGCGGTCCAGATGCCGGCCCGGGTCCAGATCGGCCACCGCGCCCGCGCCCGCGCCGGAAACGCTCAGGAAAAGCGCCGCCACGATTAATACACGCGCCGATGGAGCATGGATACAGAGGGCGAGCAATCGTCCATTAGGCATTGTGGTATACCCTTGATATCTCAGCGCTGTCGTCCCAGCGGGCTAGGAGCGGCGCGCATCAACTTGTTTTCACCCTGATGTGCTGGCGGCACCTCGGGCATTGGGTATGGCTAGCCAGAAAGGCGGGCGACAGGTTCATGGTATTGCCGCACCTGCATTTGAACGAGGTCCAGCCCTCGCTCGCCTTGGTGATCTCCATGGGCTGGGGCTTGTCGTGTTTGGGGGCATCCCCCCCGGCTTCGCCCCCTATCGCCGCGCCCGCCGCCGAAAGCGCGGCCAACTGGGCCACGGGCACGGCGATGTTGCGCTTGCACCGGGGGCAATCCACGCTGTCCTTCTTGTAGTCCGGCGGCAGCTTGATGCGCAAGCCGCACACGCAGCCCAGGAACAGGAAGCTGTTGGCCTTACGGAGCATGTCGCCGGCCTGCCGGGCTTGGGCGCGTTTGCCTTGGGGACCGTCTCCGCCGCTATCCGCCATGGGCTCCCGTATGGGCGCTTCTTGGTCGTTCTGTAGCGCGGACTTCGGCATTTGGGCCTTCTTCCCGCTAACCTGTTCCCACCCCTTCTGATAGTTGGCATACGAACACGCGCCGCCCATGGAGCGGAGGATGCGGATGCGTTCGCTGGCCGGGGGATGGGTGCTGAAAAGGTTGAGGACGGCCGCTTTCTGCAAGGGATTCTTGATGAACATGGGGGCGAGGGCGCTGTTGACCCGTGTCATGGGGCGGACGTCCCCGCTGATGATGTCCAAGGCTTGGGCGAGGCCCTCCGGGTAACGGGTGAACACGGCCGCGCTGGCGTCGGCGAGGTACTCGCGTTTGCGCGAGGACGCCATATAGATAAGGCGCGCCAAGATGGGAGCCAGAATCACGAACACGAGCGCAATGACCATCACGGCGGGATGGCCGCCCCGGCCGCCGCCTCCGCCCCGGCTCCGGCCGCCTGAAAATCGGCGGGCCGCTCCCCCGAAAAACATTCCCCGGACAAAGGTCTCGCTCATGACGGTGACGGTCCCCGCCATGATCCCAAGCATGGTCATGAAGAGCACGTCGCGGTTCCGCACGTGGGCGATTTCGTGGGCGATGACGCCCTGGAGCTGGTCGCGGTTGAGTTTACGCAGGAGTCCCGCCGTTACGGCCACGGCGGCCCGATCCGGGCTCCGTCCCGTCGCGAACGCGTTGGGGGCCATGTCGTTGATGATGTACACGTCGGGCATCTTCCCCAACCCGGAAGCAATCGTCATCTCTTCCACCACGTTGAAGAGCTGGGGATGGTCATCCTTCTCGACCCGTTTGGCCCCGGCCAAGGCCAGCATGATGTTGCCGCCCTGGAAATAGGCCGCGGCGCTGAGTACTCCCCAGATCACGAGGGCTGCCAGAACGCCAAAGACACCCCATCCCGGCTGGAGGGCCTCGCCAAGGACGTAGCCCAACGTAACCAGCAGCAGGGCCATGAGAAAGACAAGGATCACCGATTTCCGCCGGTTCGAACGAATTTGTTCCCACATGGATTCTGTTTCCCGCGCGTTACTTTAGAATGCGCACGCCGTCCCGTGAAGTCTTGCCCGTCACACGCGCCGGGACAGGATCAGGAGAAGCTGACTTGCGGCGCCTCGCGTTCGCCAGGCTCCTCGATCTCGAAGAACTCTTCCTGCTTGAAGTTGAACATCCCCGCCACGATGTTGCTTGGAAACATCTGGATGCGGTTGTTCAGCGTCATTACCTGATCGTTGTAATGCTGGCGGGCGAATCCGATGCGATTCTCCGTCGAGGTCAACTCCTCCTGGAGCGCGAGGAAATTCTGGTTCGCCTTCAGGTCGGGGTAATTCTCGACCACCACATAGAACTGACCGAGCGCCCCGGAAAGCTGGCTTTCAGCCTGGCTGCGTTCGCCCACGGACTCCGCCTGCATGGCCTGGCTGCGCGCCTTGGTGATGTTCTCGAGGGTCTCCCGCTCGTGTGTCATGTACCCCTTCACGGTCTCGATCAGGTTCGGGATCAAATCGTGACGGCGTTTGAGCTGCACGTCGATCTGCGACCACGCGTTCTTGACTTGGTTGCGCAACCGCACCAAGCCGTTGTAGATGCTGATCACCCAGATCACCAGCACCGCAAGCACGGCCAGTAAAACAAGCATTGGAATCATCGTTGGAATCATCGTCTCACCCTTTCTGTCTTCGTGAGGGCTCCACCGGCGAATAGCGGGCCGGCATGCTACACATCCTCTCCAAATAACCCTTGGAGAAAGGCTTCGACCTTGTCCCCATCGGCCAATTCGTGGCCGCGCCGCATGACGGCGGCCAGTTCTCCTTCGTCAAACCACATGCCATGGCCCTGCACACAGCGCTCGTAGGTGACCGGTTGGCCGGTCCCAGCCGCGAGCGTCTCCATGAGCTTGCCGCATTCGGGACAGCGGAGTTTGCGTTTCGCAGCCGCGGGATCCGGGTGTCCGCTACTCATGAAACGTTCGCACACCGCGTGACTGCCGAAAAGCAGATCGGCTTCCTCGCTATCCAGCCAAACGCCATGGCATTGGGGACAGTAATCCACCTCCACCTCCTCGTGCTCCAGCACGATGAGCGGTTCTTGCCGGCAGACCGGACAATACATGTGGTGAGGTCTCCTTTCTGCGCTTTGCGGATACATACAGCGTTGAAAAGTATACCCCCGCCCGCGCCCTGAGTAAAACCGCGCTGGTGCTGAAAGGGCGGGACCGAGCCCAAGTTCAACCGAAGCGTCAACGTGCTGTTCCGAGACAGGCTGGCTTCCGGAATATTGGAATCGGCTGCTGCTGTTTCCCATAACAAGTTTGAGCAAGATCAGCCTGGACGGGTGAATTCTGAAGCTTGTGATATGTCAGGGGGACACACAGGCTTCAACAGCCGCACGAACTGCTTGCGTCTTGATACGGGTGCGGTGTAATCCGTAGTATATCTAAAACGTATTGGAAGCGCTTCGCCGCGTTTCATGGGCGTGCGCGTTCAATCCCTCATGCCAACAGTGGCGCCTCAATTTGGAAAGGGGATGTATCGGAAGTGGATCCGCTGGAGAAAATTCAAGAACAACCCAACATTGACGATGACGCCGAAACGCGTGATTGGCTGGAATCCCTGGATTACGTCATCCGGCAGGGTGGCGCCGAAAAGGTCCGGCATATCTTGCGGCAATTGCAGATCCACGCCCAAAGCGCGGGGATCGGGTTGCCGTATTCAGCAAACACGCCTTACATTAACACGATTCCCGCCGATGAGCAGCCTATCTTTCCCGGGAGCCGGGAGATCGAGCGGCGCATCAAGAGCATCGTGCGCTGGAACGCCATGGCGATGGTGGTGCGAGCCAACCGGGAGTCGTCCGGCATTGGCGGGCATATCTCGACCTACGCCAGCGCCGCCACGCTGTATGAAGTGGGCTTCAACCATTTCTTCCGTGCGCCAACGGACGAGCACGAAGGCGACCTCGTGTATTTTCAGGGGCACGCGACGCCCGGCATTTACGCGCGCGCCTATCTCGAGGGCCGCCTAACCGTCGAGCAATTGCGCAATTTCCGCCGCGAGCTGAGCGAGGGCGGCGGCCTATCTTCGTATCCCCACCCGTGGTTAATGCCGGAACTGTGGCAGTTTCCTACGGTTTCCATGGGTTTGGCCCCCATCCAGGGCATCTACCAGGCGCGCTTCGCCCGCTATCTCGAGGACCGGGGTCTGAAGAAACCCAGCGATAGCAAGGTCTGGGTGTTCATGGGCGACGGAGAATGCGACGAACCGGAATCCTTGGGCGCCATCACGTTGGCCGGCCGGGAGCAACTTGACAACCTCATCTTCGTCATCAATTGCAATCTCCAGCGGCTCGATGGCCCCGTCCGGGGCAATCAGAAGATCATTCAAGAACTCGAATCCTTGTTCCGCGGCGCGGGATGGAACGTGATCAAGGCCATCTGGGGCAGCGATTGGGATCCCTTGCTCGCCAAGGATTCCGAGGGGCTGTTGGTCAAACGCATGAACGAAGTCGTGGACGGTCAATTCCAGAAGTACACCGTCGAGTCCGGCGACTATATCCGGCGCGATTTCTTCAACGTCCACCCCGGCCTCGAACGGATGGCCCGCTCCCTCACGGATGAGCAGATCCGGAAACTGAGGCGCGGGGGCCACGATCCCGACAAAGTGTATGCCGCCTATCACAGCGCCGTTCACACCCAGGGACAGCCCACGGTCATTCTGGCTAAGACCGTTAAGGGGTACGGCTTGGGCGAAAGCGGCGAAGGCAAGAACGTAACGCACCAACAGAAGAAGCTCAACGAGGACGAGCTGCGGGAATTCCGCACGCGCTTCGGCATTCCCATCTCGGATGAGGAAGTTGCCCGCGCCCCATTCTACCGCCCCCCGGAAGACAGCCCCGAGATGAAGTACCTTCGCGAGCGGCGCGAAGCCCTGGGCGGGTATATGCCGCGCCGCCGCCCCCTGAGCACTCCGATCACCCCGTTTAAGGAGGATTTCTACAAGGAGTTTTACGAAGGAACCGAGGACCGGGGCGTATCCACCACAATGGTGTTCGTCCGCCTTCTATCCAAGATGCTCCGGGACAAGGAGCTTGGCAAACTGATTGTCCCCATCGTGCCCGACGAGGCCCGCACCTTCGGCATGGAGGCGCTCTTTCGTCAGGTCGGGATTTACTCGCACATCGGCCAGCTTTATGAGCCGGTGGACCGCGAGAGCCTGGTCTATTATAAAGAGGCGAAAGACGGCCAGATCCTGGAGGAGGGCATCACGGAAGCCGGGTCGATGTCGTCCTTCATCGCAGCGGGCACTGCCTATAGCACCTATCAGATCAACACCATCCCATTTTTCATCTACTACTCGATGTTTGGCTTCCAACGCATTGGCGATTTGATCTGGGCGGCGGGCGACATGCGCTCACGGGGCTTTCTCCTGGGCGGCACGGCCGGCCGGACCACCCTCAATGGAGAGGGGTTGCAGCACCAAGACGGTCACAGCCACCTGCTGGCGATGTCCGTGCCCAATGTCATGGCCTACGATCCCGCGTTCGCCTACGAGATCGCCGTCATCATCCGCGATGGCATCCGCCGGATGTACGTCGATCAGGAAAGCATCTTCTACTACCTAACGGTGGGCAACGAAGCCTATCCCATGCCGCCGATGCCGGATGGCGTCGAGGAGGGGATTCTGAGGGGCATGTACAAGTTCCGGGCGGCCAAGACGGGCGGCAAGGAATTGCGGGCTCAACTCCTCGGCAGCGGGCCGATCATGAACGAGGTGCTGAAGGCGCAGGAAATCCTCGCCAGCGAATTCAACGTGGCGGCCGATGTCTGGAGCGTCACTAGCTACAAGGAACTGCGCCGGGATGCGTTGGACGTGGAACGCTGGAACATGCTCAATCCCACGAAGACGCCCCAGACGCCTTACGTCACGCAATGTCTGGCGGACGAGCCGGGGGTTGTGGTGGCGGCGTCGGATTATGTCAAGGCCTTGCCGGATGTGATAGCCAAATGGATCCCGCAACGGCTCACGTCGCTGGGGACCGACGGCTTTGGCCGGAGCGACAGCCGCGAGGCCCTGCGCGACTTCTTCGAGATGGATGCGCGGCATGTCGCCTTCGCCACCCTCTGTGCGCTCTACAAAGAAGGCAAGATCAAACAGAACACCGTGAAGAACGCCGCGAAAAAGCTTGAGATTGACCCCGGTAAGCCCAATCCAATGATTTCCTAAACCCAATACTGGCTCGAACCATAGGATAGGTGTTATGGCAAGCGATTTTATGTTACCCCCTCTCGGCGAGAACGTCGAGAACGGCACGATCAGCAAGATTCTGGTATCCCAAGGCGATACAATACAGCCCGACGATCCCGTGTTGGAACTCGAAACGGATAAGGCGGTGCTTGAGGTTCCCAGTACCGTCGGCGGCGTCGTGAGCGATATCGCGGTCCAGGAGGGCCAAACCGTCGCCGTGGGCGATCTGGTGCTTCGCGTGGACGGCGAAGCGGGAGGAGGAGGGGCGCCTCAACAGAAGAAGGCCCCGTCCAAGCAAGAGGAGCAAGGCGCCGGGCAGCCGGAAGAGAAACCCGACAGCTCAGCCAAGGCCGCGGCTGGCGCCGCGGCGGCCGGAAAAGCGGCCACGTCCAAGGACTCGGGCGATGGCGCCGCGACAGCGCAACCACAGGACGCGGCTGCCGCCGAGACGCCTGCACGGCGAGAAGAGCCCCAACAAGAGACGCCGCCCGCAACGGACGACAAACCGGCCCAGCGCCGGAGCGGCCGGGGGCCCGCGCCCGCGCCGCCATCAGTGCGGCGGCTCGCCCGTGAGATTGGGGTGGACATCAACGAAGTGCCCGGAACGGGTCCACAGGGCCGCATCTCCAGCGAGGACGTAAAGAATTACGCCCGGCAAGTAAACACGGAAGCGCCGGCCATGGCGGCGCGGGAGTCCAGCGCAACGGCGGAAGCGGTTCCCGATTTCAGCCGTTGGGGCGAGGTGGAGCGATCCGCCATGGGCAGTGTGCGCCGCCGGACGGCGGAGAACATGAACCACGCATGGCGAAGCATCCCCATGGTGACGCAGTTCGACAAGGTGGACATTACCGAGGTCGAGAAGCTGCGCAAACGCTACGCCAAGCAGGTGGAGGAAGCCGGGGGCAAGTTGACGGTGACGGCCATGCTGGTCAAGGTGTTGGGGGCCGCGCTTAAGAAGTTCCCCAAATTCAACGCCAGCCTCGACATGGCGAACGAGGAAATCGTCTACAAACGCTACTACAACATCGGGGTGGCCGTGGACACGGAGCGGGGCTTGCTCGTGCCGGTCATTCGCGATGTCAACGAGAAAAGCATCACCGAGCTGTGCGTGGAACTCAGCGAGATGGCCGAGCGCGCCCGGAACCGGAAGCTGAGCCTGGACGACATGCAGGGCGGCACGTTCACCATCAGCAATCTCGGCGGAATCGGCGGGACGGGCTTCACGCCCATCGTCAACGCGCCGGAAGCCGCCATTCTCGGCGTGGCCCGTTCGAGCACGGAGCCCGTATACATCGACGGCCGCTTTGAGCCGCGCACGCTCATGCCGCTCGCCCTGACGTATGACCACCGCTTGATCGACGGCTCGGACGGCGCGCGCTTCGTGCGGTTCATCGCCGAAGTGCTCGAACAGCCTTTCCTTCTTTTCTTGGAGGGATAACGGCAGACCACGGCCGCTTCCGGGCAGGCGAGCCGCGAATCCACCTCAACATATGTGAACCTTGGTGCGCCGCTCCGGCCCCCGCAAAGGCCCGCGGCATGAAGATGGGAAGTGAGTGATTTATCATGACCGGCGAGGAAACCAAAAAGACACACGTAACCATCATTGGAGGCGGGCCCGGCGGCTATGCGGCCGCGTTTAGGGCCAATGATCTCGGTCTTGACGTGACCGTTATTGAAACGCAACCCAATCCGGGCGGCGTGTGCCTGTTCCGGGGCTGCATCCCGAGCAAGGCGTTGCTGCATGTGGCGAAGATCATTACGGAAGCCCGGGAGGCCGAGCATTGGGGCATCACCTTCTCCAAGCCGAGACTTAACCTGGAGCGGCTCCGCGAAAGCAAGAATTCGGTCGTGGAAAAACTCACGGGAGGCTTGGGCCAGCTCTGCAAGGCGCGGGGCGTGACCTTCATTCAAGGCCGGGCCGACTTCGTGGATTCGCGGACGCTGCACATCATGCTGCAGGATGGCTCCGAGCAGGAGTTGAAGACCGATTACACCATCCTCGCCACGGGCTCGCGCCCCATGTTCCTGCCGGATACGTATCTCGAATCGTCCCGTCTAATGGACTCCACCAACGCGCTGGATATCGCGGACTTGCCGGAATCGCTCCTCGTCATCGGCGGGGGCTACATCGGGCTAGAGCTGGGCAGCGTGTACGCCGCCTTGGGAACCAGCGTCACCGTCTGTGAGATGAGCCCCTCGCTTCTTCCCGGCGTGGACCCGGATCTCGTGCGCGTTTTGCATCAGCGCATGGAGTCCATCATGACGAACATCATGCTCAACACCAAAGTGGCCAATATCGAAGAACAGAAGGACGGCCTGAAATGCCGCTTCGAAGGCAAGAACGCGCCCAAGGACGAGCAAGTGTTCGACAAAGTCCTGGTATGCATCGGCCGCAAACCCAATTCAAGTGGAGTCGGGCTGCGCAACACCGGCGTTAAGGTGGACGAGCGCGGCTACGTCAAGGTCGATCCGGCCCGGTGGACCGATGACCCCCACATCCTCGCCATAGGGGACATTGCGGGAGAGCCCATGCTGGCCCACAAGGCCTCTCACGAGGGCCGGGTCGCCGCCGAGGCTGTCGCCGGACATAACGTGGCCTTCGAGCCGTACGCCATTCCCGCCGTGGTTTTCACGGATCCCGAGGTGGCCTATTGCGGACTGACCGAGGACCAAGCCAAGAAACAAGGGATCGAGGTGAAAACCTCCCGCTTCCCATGGGGCGCCTCGGGCCGCGCGCTCACATTGAACCGCGCCGAGGGCCTCACCAAACTCATCACCGATCCCGAAACCGAACAGATACTCGGCGTCGGCATCGTGGGCTCCGGGGCGGCCGAGCTGATTTCGGAAGGCGTGCTTGCTGTCGAAATGGGCGCGACGGCCCACGACATCGGCCTGAGCATTCACCCTCACCCGACGTTGGGCGAGACCATCATGGAATCGGCCGACCTTATCTTTGGGCAGAGCACCCACCTCTATCAGAAGCCGAAAGGCAAGAAGCCGGAGCAGGCTAAGGCGGCCTCCGCCGGCGAGGAATAGGCCCAAACCAGCCGGGACGTGATGAAGAAGAAACGCATCGACACCAATCCCGAACCCGATGCCCCGCTCACGGACAATCCGTTCGCGGCGGCGCCGGGGCGGATGCCGGAGAACTTGCCCGAAGGAGAATCCAGTCCCCAATCTGGCGCGGCGGACCATGGCCCCGGCCGGGCTTGGAGCGTGGAAAAGACCCGCAAAGGAGGCTGGCCGGTGCGCTTCGAAAAGCGCACGGGCAACAAGGCGGTCACCATCATCGATCGCGTGAGCGGCGACGCCAAGGCGCTCTTGACGGCATTGAAGAAACACTGCGGCGCGGGCGGAACCGTTCGTGAAGGGAGCATTGAGCTTCAGGGAGACCACCGCGAACGGGTCCAGGCGTTTCTGGACACCACAGCCCACACGTAGGCCCCGCGGCTGATGGTCAGCAGGAACTGACGCAAATGGTCCCTGGTTTTCCTAGATTGGAAACCGGGGACCGATTCTTTTCGCCGCCTCCTTACCCCACTAAACCCGCTTAAGTGCTTGTGTGACAACACCTTAAGCGCTCCCGCCGCCGGTTGGCGCCACTTTTGCTTCTTACGAAGACGGCGCCCGAAAGCACGCCGCAACCACCGGCCGGGCCAAGCCGCGTTCCAAGCGGGAAAAGGGGGTACTTATGATTGGTAAGAAAGGGTTTACGTTAATCGAGCTGATGATCGCCGTATCCATCATCTCCATCCTTATGACCATCGCTGTCCCCAATTTCTTGCGCTTTCGGATGAACGCGAACGATAGCGCGGCCGTGGGACACATGCGTACCATCAGCACAAGCGAGACGATGTTTCAATCCTCCGGCATCGCCGACAAGTCCGGCGATGGCGTCTGGGATTACGCCACGCTGGAAGAGTTGGGTTCGGAGGACAATGGCCCCCCGTTCATAGACGAGCACCTCAGCCAAGGCGAACGCTCTGGCTACCTCTATGAAGTGGAAGTCACGCAAAGCAGCGCCACGAGCGCGCCGGCCTATACTTGCATCGCCACGCCAGCCCAGCCGGGGCGGTCCGGAATCCGGCGCTTCTTCGTTGACGAAAGCGGGACCCTACGTTATACGGCGGACGGCTCCGCCCCCGGGCCGGAGTCCAATCCCATAAGCTGAATACCGAACACGTTTCTCCGTTCGCTCCCCTCCCCCGGTGGGCGTTGGGTCTGGCAGCGCCCCAACGCCCACCATCCTTGTATTGATGAAAGCTCATAAAGCAGTAGCGGAGAAGGTTTTCCTGCACCGGCCTCTCCCTTTGATCCGCGCCTTTGAATTGAGACCGGATTTCAGGCAGCCTGAAACAAAGCGTAAAGTCTGTACTATCAAGGACTTATGATGTTGCACCCTTGAAATCCTTTGATTCAGGACCGCTTGCTGTCCTAAACAGAGTCTCATTTACCATGCCGTTCAGGCTGGCAAGGATCCAAGGCCAAGGCAGTAGCCCGAAGGGCTGAAACAAAATAGCCCAGGGCAATCGCCCTGGGAAAATGGGGCTCGCTTCCAATAGCCCTGAAAGGGCGTTACAGGCGGCTGCGCGCATTTGTTACGCCCTTTCAGGGCTGAAAATTAGGCTTTTCGGTTTCCCAGGGCGATTGCCCTGGGCTATCATGTTTTTGCCCTTTCAGGGCAGGCGCGGCTCATCGCTAAACGCTCTTGTTGTCCAGCATGTCCGATCGGGTTGGGCCGATTGCGGGCGTCACAATTAGCCGGCCCCACTGAACCGGAATTGGCCCCACTCTTTCATGTTTCGGACAACAGTGTTCAGCTTTTCAGAGAGGGCGAGCGCCACGCCTACTCCGGCTCCAGATCCGGAGCGACGATCTCCCCGCATTCCGGGCAGATGTCGTCGATGTAGAGGACAGCCGTGTCGCAAGTGGGACATCGCTTGGGGGGCTCCGGGGGCGCTTCCTCGCCTTCGGCCTCTTCTTCCACGCCGGGCATGGGGCGTTGCCCCGTTTCGGGGTTCCCTTTATGACGCTTGCGCCGTTCAACAGCGGTTTGAAGCTTCCACAAGCCGGCGAGGAACAGAAACAGCACCATCGTCGCCGCGGCCGGACTAAGATCGAGTCCTTGAATGATGATCGGGAAGGCGAACAAGAACAACACGAACAACAACACGCTGAGCACCCGCGAATTCACGTCGGCCCCGCTGAGTTCGCCATGGGCCGGCCGTCCCTCGTGGGCGCCCGTCGTGTGGTCCAGCAGATGGCCTCCCAAGGTGAGATTGCTCGGGCTGGCCATCGTGCCCCGGCAACGGCGGCAGCGCGTGCGGAATTCGAGGTTGGCGTGGCCGCACTCGGGACAGATGATTACGGCCGCGTCAAAGCTTTCGTCTTCGTCCTCTTCGCCGCCATCCAGAAACTCGTCCGCGCCCGCGTCATCCAGATGATCGTCATGGGATTCGTAGGTCATGGAGCCATTATGGCACAGGGGCTTTCGCCGATTCGAACGGCGGAAGCCCTGCGCTGCTAGTAGCCGGCCCATCCTAAACTTGTGGATAGGGCGGCGTCATCTTGTTAATCCTGTCCACTGCCCTGATCGTTGGATGAGGAAGCTGCGCCGGGGGAGAACATTCCTCTTGGTCCCTCTTCACTACTGTCCTAAACAGCGGTGATTTTTCAGGCTGTCAGGGGCTCCAAGGTAGTGTGCCGGAACACAGCCCGAAGGGCTGAAACATAATAGCCCAGGGCAATCGCCCTGGGAAACCGGCAAACCTTGTTTTCAGCCCTGAAAGGGCGCAACAATGGCTCGCAGCCGCATGTGACGCCCTTTCAGGGCTATTTGAGGGGGGCGCCATTTTCCCAGGGCGATTGCCCTGGGCTGTTATGTTTTTGCCCTTTCAGGGCGGCCGTGGTTCATAGCTAAACTCTCGTCTTGTCCAGCACGTCATATCAGGTGGGGCCGATTGCGGACCTCACAATTACCCGCCCCCCTCAACCAGAATCGACCCCGCTCTTTCGTGTTTAGGACAACATTGATCCCCCCTTCAAAGGGGGAATGGTACTTGAAAGCCGGCAAGATGCCGCCGTTACGGGGCAACCCCAAATTCAGGGCGGACTGAGTACTAGTCCTCGCCCAGCATCCGCAACGGGAACATCTCCGATGGCGTGTGGGCCTCGTCCATCATTTCTTCCATGCGCGCCACGCGTTCGGGGTGTTCATCGGCGAGGTTGTTCTGTTCGCCCTTGTCTTCCGCGAGGTTGAACAGCTCCACGCGGATCCCGGCATCGGATTCGCCGTGCCGGAGCAGTTTCCAGCCGCCCTCGCGCAGGGCTTGGCCCCCCCGGCCGCGTGGAAACTCCCAGTAGAGATACGCGTGCTCTTGCTGTTCCCCCGGTTCACCCAAGAGCGTGGGCGCGAAGCTGAGGCCGTTGATGCCCTCCGGGGTCAATTCCGGGCGCCCGGCCAGCTCAAGGGCCGTGGGCAAGAAGTCCGGTTGATAGCTGGGCAAGTCCGTGACGGAGCCCGGCTCGATGTGACCGTTCCAGCGGGCGATCATGGGGACCCGGATGCCCCCTTCGTACAGATCGCCCTTGTAGGCGCGCAGCCCTCCCGCCGAGTCGAAGAAGCCGGTGTCGACTTGGTCGAGATGGGTGGGACCGTTGTCGCTCGTGAACATGATGATGGTGTCCTCGGCCAAACCCAATTCGTCCACCAGGTCGATCAGTTTACCCACGTCGCGGTCCATCCGCGTGATCATGGCGGCGTATGCGGCGCGCGGCGCCGGATGCGGCAGGTAACCCGCGTCGCCCAGATACGGTTCGTCATCCCACGCCAATCCGAGGTATTCTTCCAGCGAATCATGGGGCACTTGCAGCGCGAGATGGGGGATCGGCGTCGCATAGTAGAGGAAGAACGGCTCATCTTGATGCTCGTGAACAAATCGCTGCGCCTCCGTGATCATGAGATCCGCGGAGTACGCTTTGCCTTTGAAGGGCGGCTGGTACAGCTCGCGCGGGTTGTCGGGCATTTCGTCGAAGGGTTGCGGTTCAAGGAAGTTATTGTCCCGGCGCGGCACGTTGCCGTTGTACGCGCGCAGGTCGATCTCCTGATCGTTGCGCAGCAGGAACTCGGGATAGTAGGTGTGGGCGTGCCGCTGGCAGTTGTAGCCGAAGAACAGATCGAAGCCGCGCGCGTTGGGGTCGCCTTCCGAACCGGGCGGCCCCAAGCCCCATTTGCCGATGCAGGCCGTGGCGTAGCCCGCCTCCTTGAGCAGCTCGGCCACGGTGGTCTCTTCGGGATCCAACGGGTGCTGGCCCCAGGGTTGCACCTCGCTGTTGCTGCGGATGGGCGAAGTCCCCGCGTGCCGGCCGGTCATCAGCATCGCGCGGGCTGGGGCGCAGACCGGGGCGCCGGTGTAGTGGTCCGTGAACCGCATGCCCTGTTCGGCCAGCTCGTCAATTCGGGGTGTGCGGATCTTTTCTTGACCGTAGCAGCCCAACTCGCCATAGCCGAGGTCGTCCGCGTAGATGTAGATGATGTTGGGGGGCCGGTTGCCTTCGGCCGCGGCCGCCTTAGCCGAGGGTTTGACGCGCGAGGTCATGCCCCATCCCAAGGCCGCGCCGCACGCGGCCGCCCCCGAGGCGCGCAAGAATTCGCGCCGCGCTATCGTAGCTCGCTTAGGCATTACGCTACTCCTCCTTCAGCCGTTGATTCGTGGATAATCCCCCCACCGTCATCCCCGCGAAAGCGGGGATCCAAGTCCCAAGAGCATCACGCAGCCCCTGGATCCCCGCTTTCGCGGGGATGACGGCGGGGGCACTCTCATACATAATGCATCTCCCAAAAACTCGCCGACAGGGGTCGCGGCAACTATGTGCACAAAGGTGCTGCGACCCTTACCAGGGTCGATTTCGGGTGTATCTGATTCCAGGGGTATCGCCCGCACGCTATCGCCTGCGGCCTCAACCCCTGGCTATCATCTGTCATCCCTACGGGATGGATTTGTCCGCTTTCCGGCCCCTGTTCATCAGATGTACGGCACGGTGCCGGTGTCATCGAGTTCGTAGCCCCACTTCTCGACATACTCCATGCCGGGTAGGAATTCGTCCCCGGCGGCATCAAGCCGGCGTTGGAGTTCCGCTTCGAGTTCGTCTTGCAAGTCCGCGTGGTCCGGGTCATCGATCAAGTTGTTCATCTGATAGGGATCGTTTTCATTATCGAACAACAGCCATGGACCGTCCAGGGTCCGGGTGTAGGTGTAGCGCGTGGTGCGCAATCCCCGGTATTCGCGGCCGCCGCGTTCCCGCTGCCATTGCCCGAAGGGCTGGGGGCACATGATCAGCGCCGCGCCTTCGGAAGGATCCGGGCCGCCCTGGATGTAGTCCGCGAAATCCAGCCCGTCGAACTCGTAGTCCCGTTGTGTTAACGCCGGCGCTCCGGGCAAGGCCAGCTTGCTCAAGGAGATCAACGTGGGCAGGATATCTTGTGTGTTAATGGGGGCCTCCAGTTCTTGGCCTTCGCGCCCGAGGTGGCGGGGATAGCGCAGCAGGAAGGGAACGCGGATGGATTCCTCCCAGGGCTGTTGCTTTTTCTGTTTGCCATGGGAATGCAGCATGTCGCCGTGGTCGGACGTGAATACAAAGATCGTGTCCTCGGCGAGGCCTTCCTCCTCAAGCGTGTCCAGCAAGTCCCTGAGGCAATCATCGAGGGCGGTGCAGTGGGCGTAGTAGCCCGCGAGTTGTTCCCTGGCGATGTCCGCCTTGTCCTCCGGCACATTGGGCCGCAGCTCGACGTCTTCGGGATCGTACATCGCGCGGTACTCTTCCGGGGCGGTTCCGTAGGGGGCGTGAGGCGGCCCCCACGACAGCATGAGCAAGAACGGCTTGCGCCTATCGTGGGAGCGGATGTATTCCCGCACATCGCGCGTCTGAGCAATGGCGTCGTAGCCATCCCAATAGCGCATTTCGGGGTCGTCATGGGCGTAGTACGCGGATTCGTTGTAATTATGCGTGCATTCCAGCACTTTCCAGTAATCGAAGCCCTGTTGCCGCTCGGGCGGGATCCAGCTCGAACGTCCGTGGCCGTCCACGTGCCACTTGCCCACGTAGGCGGTGTCGTAGCCGTCGGCGGCGAAGATCTCGGCGATGCTGGTGACCTCGGCGCGCAAGTGCACGTCGTTGAGAAACACGCCATGTGTGAGCGGGCGTTGCCCCGTGAGCAGGGTCGCGCGATACGGTGTGCATACTGGAGCCCCCGCCACTGCGTTCTTGAAGTTGACGCTTTCGGCCGCCAACGCGTCGATGTGAGGCGTTTTCACGTTGGGATCGCCCGCATAGCCCGTGGCGTCCGCGCGCCATTGATCGGCGAACACGAACACGATGTTGGGCCGCCGGGGTTGCCAAGCGGAAGCGGCCGCGGGATAGGCAAGCGCGGCCGCCGCCGCGGCGCAACCGGCTTGCAAGAATCCGCGGCGGCTGATGGCGCGGCGGGATTCCTTGTTCTTGGTTGATGTTTTCAAGGCGTTACCCTTCCCTTATCTCGCGCCGCTCCGGATCGTAGATCTGGCGCTTGCCGGTTTCCCAGGCCTTCACGCCCATGAGCGCGGCGGCCGCGTGCTGATAGCCGGCCTTGATGGAGGCGTTTGGCGTTTCGCGCGTGCGCAGGCATTGGAGCCAGTCCAGGTAATGGTTCGGCCGCTCCACATGTTCCACGGGCTGCTCCTCCTCGACGGCGGCGTCATCCCGTTCAAGGGCGCCCGCGCCGGAGATGGTTGGGTTGCTCCATCCCTGCAAGTCGATGACGCCTCGTTCGCCATAGATCTTGCAGGTGTTGCCGCGGGCGTTGCCGAAGTTCGTGGAGTAGGAGACCATGAAGCCCTCGGGATAAATCCACTGGGCCTGGACGTGATCGGGGCACGTGAATTCGTAGTCGTCTTTCCACGTGAAGACGCCGCCGAGGCAGACGGCGCTCTCGGGATATTCAGCGCCCGTGATGTAGTGGACGAGGTCGATGAAATGGCTGCCTAAACCGGGCAGGGGGCCATCGGAAAACTCGAGGTAGCCGTACCAGCCTGTGAAGAGATCGGGATCAAAGGGACGCATCGGCCGGTCCATGAGAAATTCTTCCCAGTCCACGTCCTCTTCATTCGCGTCCTGCAGCCGGCTGTACCAATAGGGCCGCGAGCTGTTGCGGCATTGTTCGATGCGGCTGATTTTGCCCAGCGCGCCTTCTTGCACCAGTTTGCGGGCGCCGGTCGTGCCCGGCAGGCTTCGCAGTTGCGTGCCGACCTGGACCACGAGATCGTTTTCCTCGACGGCGTCGCACGCCGCCTTGACCCGGTCGAAGTCCATGCCGAGCGGTTTCTCCACGTAGATGTCCTTGCCCGCGTTGGCCGCCGCTTCCAAATGGGTGGTGTGCTGATGGTCGCAGGATGTAATGACGACCGCGTCGACATCGTCCAGTTCGAGCACCTCCCGGTAGGACACAAACTGCCGCGCTTCTCGCCCGAACCATTCCTCCTTACAGGCCGAGGCCGCTTCTTCCCGGCGCGGCCGCCAGGGGTCGCATACGGCCGTTATTTCGACGTTGGTCTCCTCCGCATGTTCGGCGATGGCGGGCATGAGCGCCCGGTAGCCCCGAGCGCCGCAGCCAATGACTCCGATGGAGATGCGGTCGTTCGCCCCTTGCACGCGGCGGTAATTGGCCGCCGTCAATGCCGCCGCCGCCGCGCCGGCGGACGCCGTCTTCAGGAAATCGCGCCGTGTGGATTCCGCCATAGTGGATGCTCCTCTCCCGCCTTGTGTTCAAGGCGCCCTTTTATATTGCTTCTCTCCGAACATTAGCCGTGGTGGCTGGCCTATTTCAGTTCTTCGGAACCGTTTTGGGGATATTCTCTCGAATAACTCCACACTCTACCATAAATGCCTTTACTAAGCGAGATGCGCGCCGTTTGTTAGGCGTCCTCCCCTTTTAACAGCGGCTGGGGTTCGCTCAGCCAGCCCGCCGGCCGCTGGTTCCTTCCGGGCCGGCCCAGGTCGCCGAGGTCTTCCCGGGCGCGCTCAGCCAGCGCCATGAGTTCTTCCACGATAGCTGGATGGTCCCCCGCCATGTCCCCCGACTCGCCGGGATCGTCCACCACGTCGTATAGCGCGGGTTCGCCGGGTTCAATGGCGGGATTCGGAATCCTCGTCCAGTCCTCCAGCGGAAGATAGAGCTTCCATCGGCCCGCTCGGACCGCCTGGAGCTGAGGGCCTTCGTAATAGTAGAAAGCCTCGTAGGGCGATTCCGCGTTGTCCTCGCCAAAGAGCAAGGGGCGAATGTCGTGACCGTCCAAGATTCGATCCTTGGGCGGCTCCGCGCCCGCCAGCTTCGCGAAGGTGGGGAGGAGGTCCATGGTGGTCGTTAGCTCCTCGCACTTGGTGTCCGCTGGAACCGTCCCCGGTTGCCACGCGATACACGGCACGCGCTGGCCGCCCTCGGCCGTGCTGTAGCCCCAGCCATGCATGGGGGCGTTGCGGCCCTGGGGCGGTTCGCGCCGGGGCGCCCCATTGTCCGAGGTCCAGAGGACCAGCGTGTGCTCCGCCAAATCCAACTCTTCAAGGACATCAAGCACCTGCCCGGCGGCCCAATCCAATTCCTCCACGGCGTCGCCCCAAGGCCCATTCTGCGAGCGGCCGCGAAACCGTTCGCTGGCGAAGGGCGCGTCCGTACTGCCCGGCATGGCGTGAGGGATGTACAGGAAGAAGGGCTCATCGCGGTGTTCCCGGATGAACCCGATGGCCTCCTCGGTTTCCCTCTTGGTCAGTGTGTTGCGGTCCACCGGCGCTTCGATCACTTCCTCGCCGCGCAGAAGGGGAAGAGGCGGCCATCCGTCCTCCTCGCCGCGCGGATGGGTATGCACCATGTCGTCGCTGTACGGCGTTCCGAAGAAAAAGTCGAAGCCCTGCCGCGTGGGCAGGAACGGAAGTTGGTCCCCCAAGTGCCACTTGCCCACCGCGCCGGTGGCGTACCCCGCCTCTTTCAGCACCTCGGCAATGGTGATCTCGTATGGGTTCAGTCCGATGGGGGAGACGGGACGGAGCACACGTCCGTCTGTATTATCCATGCTGACCCGGCGGGGATACGCGCCCGTGACGAGGCTCGCGCGCGAAGGCGTACAGACGCCCGCCGTCGCATAGAAGTGGGTGAACAGGCGTCCCTCCCCGGCCATGCGGTTCAAGTTGGGGGTGCGATGCAGTTCCGAACCCGTAGGCTCGATATCGCCGTAGCCCAGGTTGTCGCAGTAAAACACGATGAGGTTTGGCGGACGGTCTTCCGCCGCCCCGGCAGCCGTGGAACCGGCCTTCGCCAGAACCCCCGCCGCCAACCCCGCGCCCGCGCTCCTCCGCACAAACTCCCGCCGGGTTAGCCGGTGGGCTTCACGCTCCGCGCCTGAGAAGTCCTTTGCGTCCATGGCTCATCCTCCGCGCCACCTTGATTGGCGTTCCGGTGACGTCTCATCCTACGTTGGGCGGGACCGTATTCACTGGGGAAGCACATCCTCCACGGGATTGACGCGCACGTCGAAGTCCTTGCCCGCATTTACAATATCCGTGTCGAATTCGCCGGGGACATTCACGAAGATGGAGCCCGTGACATCGCGCCATTCCTCGAAGCCCTGGCGCGCGGTGGTCTGGAACACGGGGCGGTTCAGTTCGCGGGTTTGGCGCACGAGGATGCGCTTCAATTCGATGCCGCCCTGCTGGGGAAATTGCTCCCCGCGCGACCCGTGCAAGACGATGGGGGCGGAGGGCCAGCCATAATCCTCGGAATCTTCCATCGCAACGTCGTGAAGCACGAGATCCTCGACCGTGAGCCGCGCCGTGTCATGGGCCTTTTCGCGGAGAAATATGCCCGCGTAGCGTGTGTTCTCCACGATATTGCCACGGTATTCAATGCTCCCCTGGACGCCTTCGGCATTGCCGCAATGAATGCCGATGTCGCCGCCGCGCACGTAGTTGTTCTCCCACGTCACGGACACGGGTTCGGACTCCTCGTTCATCTTCCCCAGCCACATGTGCATGCCCGTGCGTTCGTTGTCTTGGAAAACACAGTTCCGGATAACCACATTGGTGAGTTCTTCATCGGGGTTGTTGGGCTCTAGATCAATCCCGGACTGAGGCGCCGTGCCAACCGTGTGATTAAACATAGAGTTCTCCACCCGCAGGTTGCGCGCGCTGATCACGCTCAGGCCTTGCCGGTGGTTTTCGTCGCACACCACCTCGCGAATGACCACGTCCTCGTTGACGTTGTTCGCGCCGGTCACGCCCAGGTAGATGCCGTCGCCCCCGCTTCGGCGCAGGGTAAGGCCCGCCACGGTCACATTGGAGCTTCCGCGGATGGCCAGGGCGTGCCTCCACTCGGCTTCTTCGTAAGGCTCCTCCCAGTACTCTTCCTTGCGCATCTCCAACATGGCCCCGTAGCCGATGAGCGCCAGGTTCCGGCGATTGCTAGCCGAGAAGAGGCAGTCGCCCCTGCCGCGGAAGGAGCCTTCCTTGGCTTTTACCACGGCGCCTTGCTCGAACACGAGGGTCTGGTTGTCTTGGGTCAGCTCAATGGGCTCCACAATCCAAGGCGAATCCATCTTGGGAATCACCAGTTTCTCGACCCCCGAATCGATGGCCGCTTGCAAATACGCCGTGGAATCCTCTTCGTCAAATCCCCACCAACTAGCGTGGGCCTCGGTACGCTCACCCGCCTCTACCTCGGCTACCTTATCCGCGCTAGCCCAATCGGCTTCCGCCGCCATGGCCGCGCCATGGACTGACAAGAGCAGCCCACACACCGTCATCCAACTCCATGGGTTTTGCATTGGTTCGCCCTCCTCTGCAACGCTAAAGGCTCATGATGCGCCGGTACTCAACAGCGCAGGGACGTTCCACAAAATGCGCCCCCGCATGCCCTGAGTTAGACGGCGCAGTCTGAAAACACAACCCTCTGTCACGCAGTGGCTCACAACTGGTTTTCCCACTATGCCACATATACTGCCCAAAAGGGAATCACATAGAGCCAAGCCGGTTAGGCGAGCAGAGCACGAGTCCGTCAGCATAAGGCAACTGTTTTCGACTTCTGGTTGTCAACAGTTTTGTCTTCCCTTTGGGTTAGTGCTACACTAATTGCGAACCTGTAACTGAAAGAGAGTTGTAGTGTCCTTCTTCCGGTTCGCCCGCCCGGCGCGCCGGTTTAGCATGGAGTTTGGCCATGGCGCCTGACCGACCCCAGAACAATCCCGATGACGCCCACGAACCGGATGCCGAGGCCGGCGAAGGCCAACGCGGGGCTTCCATGAGCGAGGATGAGTTTCTCAGCAGCAGCGAGATGGAGGAACTCCTCGCGGGCGGCGATGTGGATACCCCGATCGGCCCGTCCGGCGGGAGCGGCGAATCGCCCGGGCAAGAGGCGGTTCCAGGATCGTCAGCTTCTGGGGCAATCCCCGGTGATTCGGCTTCCAGCTCCGGCGTTCCGCTGGAAAGCGAAGACTCCGGGGGGACGCTGGGGAATGACCTTCTTTCACAGGATGATCTCGATAACCTCTTGAACGAGGTGAGAGGCGGTTCTTCCAAAGCAAGGCAAACCGCGTCTGCCCGTGAGCCGTCAGCTGGCCCTGCGCCTCCGGAGCACGCGGCGGAAGAAGCGTCTTCGGAGAAAGCTTCGGAGCCCCAACCGGCCAATCCAACGCCCGAACCGGAATCCGCCGTTGCGGGTGGTTCGGCGCCCCAAGAAGAAGCAACGGCGTATGAGGAGCGGAGGCCGCGGCGGGATTGGCTGGGAGAACTCGGCCGCATTCTACCGGAGATATCCTTGACCCGCGCCCTGAAGATTAGTGTCGTGGGGAGCGCGGCCCTCGCGGCGGGCCTAAGCCTGTATGCCGCGCTGGCGGCGTATCCGGTGCGAGAGCCCGGCCCCGGCTTTGTGACGGACGAGGCGCCGGTGGATATTGCGCACGCCACTCAGCATGCGCGCAACCTGATAGACCTCGGACGGCACGGCGAGGCGGCGCGGGTTCTGAGCAGCGCCATCGCCCGGACGCCGGAGAGTCCGATGCGGGCGGACGCGCGTTTCATGTGGGCGGAGGCGGCTTACGAAGCGTTGCCCGATGAGCCGGAGGAAGCGGAGATCACCACTCTTCTGAACGAACTTGATCAGATAACCGCCGATCATGCGGATCATCCGCGTCTGCCAGAGGCCCGCTTTTGGCAAGCCCGGCTCAATGAAGAGCTGGGGATGGAGTACGCCGCCCGCAATTTGTACGCGGACATCGTGACGCATCCGGAACCTCCGGGGAATATGGATGAGGTGCTATTCGCGGCGGGACGGTTGGCCTTGGCGTTGGACGAGCCCGCGGAAGCGGCGGACTTGCTTCGAAGGCTCGTCGAGCAACACCCGGACTCCTCCCTTCTGCCCAGGGCCCAGCTGCTGCTGGGCGACGCCTACGCCGCGGCGGGCCAGCGGGACCAGGCCGAGCGGCGTTATGAAGAAACCGTGGCGTTAGGGGGCGCTCAGAGAGCCCAAGCCATCGAACGGCTGGCGCGTTTGGCTCATGAGGAAGGCGATCATGAGCGCGCCGTGGAACTGCTGGATGACTACTTGGCTGGCGCGACGTCCATCGAAGGCAATGACCCGCTCTATCTGTTGCTGGCCCAGGCGTACCGCGCCCTCGGGCAAACGGAAGAAGCGGAACGCGCGCTGCGGGAACTCCTCAATTTCTTTCCGGAAACAGAAGTCACCCCCTTGGCCCTGGTCGAATTGGCCCAAATCTTGGAAGACATGGGACGGCGTGGCGAGGCCTTGCGTCTGGCGCGGCAAGTCACGGCTCAGTATCCCGAGGCGGGCGAGGCGGTGTACGAAGCGGGACAACTCATGCGGGACGCCGGTGAACTGGAGGAGGCCGCCGAGGCGTTCGCCCTGGCCGCCGAGGAGCAGGTGGATGACCCCGAGGCGCACTTGGCGGCGGGCAAGGCCTACCGTTCCCTGGACCGCAACCGCGAAGCCTTCGACGTGTTCGAACGGATCGGCGAGCGTTTTCCGGGAACCGAAGCCGCCCGCGAAGCAAGCATCGAAGCGGCGGAGGTCTTGTATGAGATGGGCCGGGCAAGAGAAGCGGTGGCGCGGCTGGAAGAGCTGGAAATGACGGCCGAGGCGGGTTCTCACTATCGAGACGCCGTGGCCTCCCTTGCGGCGATATATGCGGACATAGGGCTTCGTCAAGAATCGAATCCCCGGTACCAACAAGTGGCGGCGCGGACGGAGGATCCCGAGCTGTTGGCGGAAGCGGCGATTGCCCTTCTTGAAGGTCAAGCCTGGGACCAAGGCCTGGCGGTAGCCGAGCGCGCGCCCGTGGATGAGCTTCCCGAAGAGCAGGCGTATCGCCTGCTCACGCGCCAGGGGGAGGCATTGCTGCGCGCCGACGCGGAGCGGGGGCTCGCGTTGCTTGAAGAGGCCCAAGCGTCATACCCGGATCACGTGGACGCCGAGGATACCTTGTTGCTCCTCGACGCCTACCTTGCCACGGACCAGACGGCCCAGGCGCGAAGCCTGGTCAGGGAACTGGAGACTCGCGCGCAAGAGGAGCCGCGGATGCGGGAACACGTCCTTAAAGCGGCCGTGCGTTGGGCCGATCACCTTTATGACCGGGGCGATTACCGGGCGGCCGCGGAAGCCTACGCCGTCGCGGCGGACGCCTCGGACAACGGTGACGAGGATGGACGGTGGGCCGAGTTTCAGCGGGCCAACGCCCTGATGCGCTTTGGCGAGTATGAGCGCAGCGCCGAACAGTATGGCGCCATCGCGCAGAGCGATTCGCCGTGGGCCGAAGCCGCCGAAACGAAGGCGCGCTATGCCCGGCAGGAACATGTCTTGCGCGGCGGGGAACCGCTTGCCGCGGGACCAGACGAGTTGTAGGGTCATGGCCGATCCCGAACTCACACGCCGTTTGCGGGATTACTTCACGCGGCAGATTCAGTGGCTCCAAATCCGGATGGAGGAGATGGAGAACCTGCGCAGCCGCCTTGATGAACACGGTCTTGAGCCCGTTTTGGAAACCGAGGCGCGGCGCCAGCGGGAACTGGCGGTTTTTGAAGAGGAAAACCGGCTGCTGCTCCGGGAATGGGCCCAGTCCACGGCGCTCTCCAGCAGCGAACGCGCGGAAATCCAGGATTTGGCCGCCCAATCCCAAGCGCTGGGGGAGAAGCTTTCCAACGCCTACGATACAGCCGAGGCCGAAATGCAAACCCAAGCGGCGGAGACACGGGAGGCGTTGGGGAAAGTGATCCGGGGCCGCCGCACTTTAGAGAAGTATGGCAATAGCGAAACCAGCAGCTATCCCGGCTCGGATTTCTTGGACAGGCAGGTATGAGTAACGATTCCAACGACCACGCCGACATGCAAGCCTTGGCGAGAGCCTTCGAACTCTTCACGCAAACCACGCAGAGTTGGGAGGAGTCCTACCGGTTGCTTGAGGCCAGGGTCCGTGAACTGGACAACGAGCTGGCCTCCAAGAATCAGGAACTCGCCCTCACCAACGATTATCTCGACTCCATCCTCGAAGGGATGAGCGATGGCGTCATCGCCGTGGACACCCAGGGCACGATCATCCGGTTCAACCGCGCCGCCACCCACGTGCTTGGATACTCGGCGGAGGAGGCTACCGGGAAGCCGTTTCGCGAGGTGTTCGGCCGCGTCTTCTCGCTCCCCGGCGATCGCCGTATCCGCGAATTGCGGGCGCGCGACGGGTCGGCGGTCCCCGTAAGCGAACGGGACGCCCCCCTCCGCGATCGCGGGGAACAGCGTATCGGCTGGGTCAAGGTGTTCCAAGACTTGAGCGAACTCGAGACGCTGCGGGAACAGGTGCGCCACAAGGACCGGCTGGCGGCCGTGGGCGAGTTGGCCGCCACGGTGGCCCACGAGATACGCAATCCGCTCGGTGGCATTCGGGGCTTCGCCGAGTTGTTGCAGCGCGATCTCCCGCGCGAGGACCCCAAGCGGCGTTTGGTCGATAAGATTCTAGCGGGCGCTCGGGACCTGGACGAGGTCGTCTCTGAACTCCTCGAGTTCACCCGTCCCCTGCAATTGCGGTTGCGGCCCACGGCGTGCGCCGACCTCGTCAATGCGGCCTTGGCGTACATGGAGCCCGTCAATGGCGGGGTCACGTTCCAGCGGGACGTGCCGGCGGACATGCTGGTCCAGGCGGATCCCGACAGGATGCGCCAGGTCTTGCTCAATATCCTACTGAACGCGGTTCAAAGCATGAACGGCGCCCCCGGCCAGATCACCATCTCCGCGTTCCGCGAAGGCGAGCACGTGGCGATGTGTATCGCCGACCCAGGGTGCGGCATGCCGGAGGATAAGCTCAAGCAAGCCTTCTCCCCGTTCTTCACCACCAAGGAAAAGGGCACCGGCCTGGGCTTGGCCGTCGCGGAGAAGATCGTCGAGGGCCACGGCGGCCACGTCAACGCCCGGAGTGTGGTGGGCGAAGGTTCCCAATTCTACATCTACCTTCCCGAGGGGACGCCTGGGCTGCCCGGGACGGGGCCGGAAGCATGAATCAGGTATGACGAAATCGCGCATCCTTATCATAGACGACGACGCGTTGATGCGGGAGTATGTCGAGGAAGCCCTTACCCGGGCGGGTCACGCGTGCGAGACCGTGGGCAACGGCCGGGAAGGGGTTCAGCTGGTCCGCGATCGCGCGTTTGACTTGGTCGTCACCGATCTCAAGATGACGCCCATGGACGGGCTTGAGGTCTTGCAAGCGATTCAAAAGGAAAGCCCCGACACGCGGTGTATCGTCATGACGGCGTATGGCACCGTCGAGACCGCCGTGCAAGCATTGAAGGACGGGGCGGAGGACTACATTCTCAAACCGTTCGCGCCGGACGAACTCGAGGTGGCGGTGAGCAAGGCCTTGGAGCGCGCCCGCATGAAACAGGAGAACCGGTATCTGCGCGAGGAGGTCAACCGGCCTTATGACGTGGCCGCCATGGTGGGGGACAGTCCGGCCATGCGCGAGGTCTACGAGCAGGTTCAGCGGGTGGCCAACAGCCGCGCCACGGTCCTCGTGCGGGGGGAGAGCGGCACGGGCAAGGAACTCGTCGCCCGGGCGCTTCATTACCGCAGCCCGCGCGCCAACAAGCCGTTCGTCAAGGTGAACTGCGCCGCGCTCAGCGCCGGCTTGCTCGAGAGCGAACTCTTTGGTCACGAGAAAGGCGCGTTCACGGGCGCCCACGACCGCAAGATTGGCCGGTTTGAATTGGCCGACGAAGGCACGCTGTTGCTCGACGAGGTCAGCGAGATCAGCCTCGAACTACAACCGAAACTGCTCCGCGCCTTGCAAGAACGGGAATTCGAGCGGGTGGGCGGAAACCGGTCCATTCAAGTGGACACGCGCATCGTGAGCACGTCGAACCGGGACCTGGAGGAGGCGGTCGAGCAGAGCGAGTTCCGGGAAGACCTCTTTTTCCGGCTCAACGTCATCACCATCCGGATTCCGCCTCTGCGCGAGCGAAAGGAAGATATTCCCGGGCTGATACATCACTTCCTCGCGCGGTTCGCGGCGGAAAACGGCCGCCACATCCAAGGGTTTAGCAAGGACGCGGAAGCGGCCCTCATGGATTACGATTGGCCCGGGAACGTGCGCGAGCTGCAGAACGCCGTCGAGCGGGCCGTCGTCCTTTCCACGAGCCGGACGCTCGAGCCGCGGCACTTCGCCCTGGAAAGCCCCACGCGGAAGCGAGCCGCGGGCGACGGCATGTTCTCGGTTCCTTTCGGATCAAGCGTGGCCGATATGGAGAAAGAACTCATCCTCAGCACGCTCGAACGCTGCCACCAAAACCGCTCCCAAGCCGCGCAAGTGCTCGGGATCAGCGTTCGCACCCTCCGCAACAAGCTGCACGAATACAACCAGCGCGCCGAAAGTTAACGCATAGCGCCGATAGGCGATAGGTATGCGGCCTCCTACTCAGTCCGCCCTAAAATTGTGGATGGCCCGATTGCGTCTCGCTTACCCTGACAGGATGTCACAAATAAATCCATCCCGTAGGGGGCGTTTAGGTATAGACCCGTGCATGGGACAACACATCCACCATGCCGCGAACTCATAGCAAAGCCAATCCCGTGGCGCAAAGCCGTGTTGCGCATTCCCGGCTTCATCTTGT
>JBKHFO010000008.1:0-36724 GCA_046540175.1 Candidatus Hydrogenedentota bacterium | reverse complement strand
TTCGCCGTCCGAGCCTTCGTCATCCGAAGTGAACGTCCCGGACGTGACGGACATGGAGCAGACGGAAGCCGAAGAGGCCCTGGAAGAAGAGGGTTTGACCGCGGGCGAAATAACTGAGGAGCACAGCGACGAAGTTGACGAAGGAGCCGTCATTAGCCAGGATCCCGCTGCCGATGAGGGCGTCGAAGAAGGCGCCAGCGTGGATTTGGTGATCTCCTTGGGTCCCGAAGTGGAAGAGGTCGCCGTTCCTGACGTGACCGGCATGGAGCGAGACGAAGCCGAAGAGGCCCTGGAGGAAGCGGGCTTGGCCGTGGGCCTCGTACCGGAGGAGCACAGCGACGAAGTTGAGGAAGGAGCCGTGATTAGCCAAGATCCCGCCGCGGGCGAAACCACGCAAGACGGTTTTAGCGTAGACTTCGTCGTCTCCTCGGGTCCCGAGGTGGAAGAGGTTGGCGTTCCTGACGTGACCGGCACGGACCAAGCCGAAGCGGAAGAGGCGTTGGAAGAGGCAGGCCTGACGCTAGGCGAGGTAACCGAGGAACCCAGCGATGATGTCGACGAAGGAGCCGTGATCAGTCAGGATCCCGCGGCCGATGAAACTCTCGAAGAGGGAGCAAGTGTGGATGTGGTGATTTCGCTGGGTGCTGACGAGGAAGACGAAGAAGAGAGCGAAAACAACGGCGAATAGGGGAGTAGGTCCCCTGACTTCTGTTCGTTGAAAGCTGGTTATTAGGACGCACACGCTTGCCATAACGGAACCGGGAGAGGCCGCGTGTGCGTCCCTTTTTTGTGATTTGCCTTTTCACACGCCGGCCGGATCCACGTTGACAATGGAACCGGCGGCGAATAGGATGAAGGCGCTTCTGGGCGCCTTGCCCAGTAAGGCGATCAAATGTTGGGATTACCAAAGAAAGGAGTTGGCGAGTATGACATGGCGTGTTTTTCTTTTGGCGGCGGCGATGGTCTTTACGCTTGGAGTGACTGTGGGAACGGCTGTCGCCCAGGAGGACGAGCCCGAGCCCATTCAGTTGTTCGATGGCGAATCCTTGGAAGGCTGGGATAGCTTCAATGTTGGCGAGGCCGGGCACGAAGAAGTATGGATGGTGGAAGATGGCGCGATTCGGACTACCGGCGAACCGTTCGGGTATCTCCATACCGAAGACGAGTTCGAGAGCTTTGAGCTGGTCATCGAATGGCGTTGGCCGGAAGATGTCGAGCCTACGAACAGCGGCGTCCTTCTCCGAATCGCCGATGAGCCTATCTCTTTCCTAACCACCTGTGTCGAAGCCCAATTGGCGCATGGCAGCGTTGGCGACATCTGGGCGTTTTACGGCGCCTCGGTCGAAGGGCCGGAAGATCGTTCGGTTGAGGTAGAAGATCACGACGAGCTGGGCGATTTCATTGGCGTGCAGAATATTACGGATGCCGAAAACCCGCCGGGCGAATGGAATACCTACGAGATCACGTTGGACGGAGAAGACCTTACCCTTGTCCTCAACGGAGAACTCGTGAACGAGGCCACGGGCCTTGACGTGCTTGCCGGTCCGATTGGTTTGCAATCGGAAGGCGGTCCCATCGAATTCCGTAAATTGGAATTGACGCCCCTCGAAGAGTAGTCCTGCGGGAAGAGAACACTTAAGCGTAGGCGGCGGCGCGGGAGAACGTTGACAAACTCCCGCGCCCCGTGAGCTTGTTTGGCGTTCTCGATCCTGTCTCGCGCTGCAAAGAGCGGTCTACATCCGGCTTACTTAGGCGCCAGCGTAGTGAGGGCTAAGCTATAGTGGCGGCGTTATTCGTGCCAAGCCGTTTTATACGCCTCCAGCGCGCCCTCTTCGGAGTGGGGCCGGCTGCGGCTCAGCAGCTCTTCGGCCTCTTCCTCGGTCATGGGCTCGAACGACTTCGCCGTCGCCAGGTTTTCCCGCAACACCTCCATGGAGTCCATGCCGCTGCACACCGTGGCCACGGGCAGATTCATGGCGTAGCGCAGACATTCGGAGGCTTCCACGTCGTTCGTGTCCAGGATGCTGCCGCGATGCCCGCCCAAGGTCTTCATCGCGATCACCCCGATGTTCCGTTCGGTGGCCATGGGCAACACGGTCTGCTCGAAGCTGCGATAATGGTGGTCCATAACATTGAGGGGCATCTGAAGCGTGTCCCATTCGAAGCCGCGTTCGATCATTTCCACGTGGGTTGACGGCTGATAGTGGCCCGTGAAGCCGATGTAGCGAATCTTGCCTTCTTCCCGGGCCTTGAGCGCTACGTCGAGAGGGCCATCCTCGTAGCAGGCGCGCGGGTCATCGGCGTCCACCAGCTCGTGAAGTTGCCAGAGATCGATGACATCCACATCCAGGCGGCGCAAACTGTCCTCGAGGTCTTGCTGAGCGCCTTCCTCGGTCCGCTTGTTGGACTTGGTCATGAGAAAGACCTGATCGCGGTAGCCGTCCTTGAGGGCCTGGCCCATCCGCTCCTCGCTCCGGCCCCCATGGTAGGCCCAGGCGTTGTCGAAGAAGTTCACGCCTTCGTCCACCGCCGTGCGCATAAGCGCCACTGCTTCCTCGTCGCTGAGGTTGCCTCCGCCGATATGCGAGCCGCCCACGCAAAGCTGGGACACTTGTTCGCCTGTGTTGCCCAGTTCGCGGTAGGGCATTCCGTTCCGTTCCCCCGCCATGACCGGCGGTCCATACAATGACACCGCCATGGCCGCCGCCGACATGCCAAGAAATTGCCTCCGGCCGATTTTCATTTGTGCGTCTCCTTATCATCCAACTACATTGGGGTTTCTCAAAAGTCACCGTTGCTTCAACGGATAACACATGAACAAACAGCCTCATTCCGCCGATTCTCGAATACCATGAGGAACTTCAACGGCGTTATTGCCCATTATAAGGTTCGCCGAGCATGGGCGTTATGATACCATGCAGCGATGCGTTCCCCATTAACGGAAACACGGGGTTGACCAAGGAGGCTGGCGGCATGGCGCCGGAACCACTGTTGTGGACGATTGTGACTTTTTTCATTGTCTTTCTGGCGGGCGCCATCTGCGGGGTCATTGCCCTTGTCAAGGTGCAGAACCTGCGCAGGGAGCTTGCCGCGCTTCGCGCCCAATTGTATCGCTCCCTGTCTTCCGGCTCTCGCGCGGACAGGGCCGCGCAGGAAGCGGAATCGCCGAAGCCCGGCGGGATGCCTCCATCTCCGCCGAGGGCGGCATCCGAATCCACGCCCGAGGGAGAGAAGCGGCAAGGATTGTCGCGCGTACCTGAATTCAATTCCGCGGGGAAGGCGCGATCGGAATTGTCCCTCGAAATGCTGTTGGGCACGCGGTGGATGGCCCGCGTGGGCATGGTTATGTTCCTCATCGGGCTGGCGTTCTTGCTCCGCTTCGCCTATGATCACGCCCTCATCGGCGAACTCGGCCGGCTCGCTATCGGTTGCCTCGCGGGTGCAGTGGCGCTCGGCGCGGGCGAATACATGCGCCGCCAGTCCTACAACGGGCTATTCCAGACGCTCACGGGCGGCGGCCTCGCCATTTTCTACATCTGCATCTACTTCGCGTTCGGCGTGTACGGTTTCATAGGCGCCCCCGCCGCCATGGCCCTGGCCGTGGGCATTACCGCCGCGTCCGTTGTCCTTGCCGTGGGCCACAACGCCATGGCCATCGCCATCCTTGGCCTCATCGGCGGTTATCTCAGCCCGCTGCTCTTCGGCGGGGAGGAAAACCGCCCCTACACCCTCTTTACCTACATCATCGTGCTGAACTTGGTCACGGTGGGCGTCGCCTACTTCCGGCGTTGGCGCGCGGTGGACAGCCTGGCCTTTTGCGGCACGGTCATCCTCTATAGCCTGTGGTACACAACGTACTTCGATAGCGAGCAGATGGTGCCCGCGCTGCTGTTCACCACGCTGTTCTATCTCTTGTTCCTTCTTCTTCCGGTTACGCACAGCCTCGCGCGCCGCATGCCGCAACGCGTGGAAGGGATAGTCTTGATCGGCGTGAACAGCGCGGTGTGGCTGTTAAGCTACTACTTCATTCTCAACCACGTCTATGACGAGTATGCGCGGCCCCTCGGTTTTATTGTGCTGGGGCAGGCGGTGTTGGTCTTCGCTGTGACCCAAGTGTACCGAAGGCGGATTCCGAACGACGTTATCGCCGCTCAAGGCATGCTGGGCATCACACTCGTATTGATTACGCTCGCGATCCCGCTGCAATTCCAAGTCTACGGCATCCCCATTGCGTGGGCTGCCGAGAGCGTCATACTGGCCTATCTCGGCTTGCGCTATCGCAACGCCTTCTGCCAAGGCGCCGCCCTTGTGACGCTGGCGCTGGCGCTGGCCGCTTTGATTAACCGGTTGCCGCTGCACGAGGCCCCCTTCACGCCGATTGGCAACGCGCCGTTCGCCTCCTGGGCGCTGGTGATCGCGGGGGGAGCCGCCACGGCCTGGCTGTTCCACCGCTTCTCCGAGGCGCGCCATCCCCGGATATGGCGTCCCCGCGAACTGGCGGGCATCCTGGCCTATGTGGCGGGCTGCTTGCTGCTCACGCTCGAAGCCGTGTCCTTCTGGGAGCACCATTACGCGGACCTCACGCTCAACCCCGTGTACCGGGAGAACACGCTCACCCTCCTTTGGAGCGTAATCCCGCTTGCGACAGCCGCCGCCTTGCAACGCTACCGGATGAACCGGTTCACGCCGGTGGTCTGGGCCGCCTACGCCGTGGGCGCCTTGGTGTTCCTTCAAGGAATAGCGCATTATGCGGATGACGCGGTTTGGTTGGGGGGAACCCTCACGTTTTGGAGCCGCGCGGCCTTTCCCATATCGCTGTATGGGGCGTTGATCCTCGTGCGAAACTCGACCGAAACAGCAAGAAACACAATGGAAACAGTAGCCAATGCGGCCATCGCTATCCTGTTAACCTTGGAATGCGTGCGTTGGGCGGAGGCCACGGCCCTGTTATCGCGGGATATGGGCCAGGGAATGGTGTCGGCCCTATGGGCGCTGCAAGGCGCCGTTCTGGTCTGGTTCGGGCTGCTTCAACGGGCGCAATTCCGCAGGATCCTGGGATTCATTCTCTTTGGAGGGGCGGTCGCCAAAACGGTGATCGTGGACATGCAGGAGCTGGACGAGGTTTACCGCATTGTCTCGTTCATCGGCATTGGACTGCTGCTGCTTTTGGCCGGGTACCTGTATCAACGTTATAGCGGCCGCATCATGGCGTTGGCCGGGGAGAAGACCGATGAAGATGGCCCATCCAATACTGCTGAGTAGCTGCCTTGTCCTGGTGTTGGCCGCCCCGGCCGAGGGGGCGTTCGACGAAGCAGGGTGGAGGTGGCGTTGGCCGATCGAGATGGCCGAGGCAACGGACGCCCCGTTTGCGCGCCTCCAGGTGACGCCGGAACTGGCCGACGCCGCCGCGCCCGATTTGCGTGATATCCGTATCGTGGACGGCGAAGGCGGGCTTGTTCCGTACTTGGTGGACCGGCCAGAACGCCGGGAGGAGGAGCAAATCCCGCGGCAGGCCCGGCTCTTGAACCGGACGTACGAGGAAGGCGAGTACGAGCGCGTGGTGCTTGATTTCGGCGCCTCCATTGAGAAGGACCAGATCCAGGCCGAACTATCGGGGCGTAACTACAGACGGCGCGCGATGCTCGAAGGCAGCAGCGACGGAGAAGAGTGGGCGACCATTCGCGATGACGCCCTCCTCTTTCACATCGCGGGACCCGAGGCCGAGGAGGCGTTCAAGGTGGACACCATCCGCTTTCCCGTCAATACCTATCGGTATTTGCGGCTGACCGTGTACACGATGCCGGAAGAAGAACAACGCTTTGAGATACGCAGCGCCGAATGCGTCTTGGTCCGGCCCGCGGAGGCGCCGCCTCTCATTGATGTGGGGCCAGCGGAGCGCCACATCGAGACGGATCCCGAGACCAACGTGACGTCCCTCGAATTAGACTTGGAGTACCGCCATCTTCCCGTGGACACCATCGAATTCGATGTCGAGGATTCCTATTTCCATAGAGGCTACGAGATCCTGGGGCGAAACGAAGAGATCCTAGTGGAACAGCGCCGCACGGAGACCGGACCGGAGCCCGTCGAGCGGGAGGCCCCATGGCGGTCCGTTGCGCGTGGCGTACTGTATCGGATTCGCGGCGAGGACGGTATTATGCGGGAAAATACGGTCCTTGAGGCGCTCGATGCGCCGTATCGCTACCTGAAGATCCGGATCCGCAACGAAGATAACGCCCCGTTGACGATCGCGGGCCTATCGGTCAAGCGCCGCGAACTCCCGGAGTTTGTGTTCGAACACAAGCCTGGTCAATCCTACACGCTGTACGCGGGCAATACGGAGGCGGCTCCCCCGGCCTTTGACCTCGCCGAAGCAGCCCCAGCCGCGCGCGGGCAACAGTGGCCCGAAGCCTCGCTGGGCCGCGCCGAATCCATCGCGCCGCCCGATCCCCTCGAACCCTGGACCGAGCGCTACCACGCGGTTATCTGGGCGGCGCTGCTGATTGCGGCTGGCGCCCTCGGTCTTGCCGTGTACCGCGCCATGGGCAATCTCAGCTTCCACGAAACCGGCGAAGACGGCCAAGACCCGTAGCGAAGCAAGGCGCGCGGCAGATCACGCTCTTCGCCCGTCACACGAACCGCGCGGGACCGTATCGTCTCCATACCACTCTCCCCGCCTGTGGAGCATTAGGTCCCTTCCTCCGCAAACGCGCATCCCCTTGACGCCCGCAACGGGCGATCAAGGGGATGCGCGTTCTTGATGCATTGTTGTGTTTCGGCGGCTGGGATTGGAATTCGAGGTCCAACCGCCGGAAAGGGCTACCCCCGGCGCCGCCGCCCTCTCCCGAATAACAGCGTAAGCACGAACAGCACCAGGAAGACCACAAAAAGGATCTGCGCGGCGGTCGTCGCTGCGCCCGCAATGCCGCTAAAGCCTAGGAACGCGGCAATGAGAGCGATGATGAGAAACGCCAAGGCCCATGACAACAACATAATGTGCTACCTCCCCTACAGGGTTTCCGTTCCTTGGTTTGTGGCTTGGCCAAGCCGGCCTTAGTCAATCACGCCCATCCTTCGAAGTTCCGCCCGGACCTGTTCCTTGGTCAGTCCGTACTTCTGCTGAATCCTTCCCGAGAGACGCTCCACATCTCCCTTGGCTTCGGCCAGTTCGTCATCCGTAAGTTCGCCCCAGACGCTCTTGAGCTTTCCCTTGACTTGGCTCCAGCTTCCTTGAAACACGTCCTTGTTCATGATACGAGCCTTTCCTCATAGTTGCTCCCTCGGCGCACACCGGCGGCTGGTTGCCCACGCTATTCCTCGACCAGTAGCGCGGATGCGTCTACATCCTCGACGCCCCGGATGTCTTGTGCGGCTTCAATAGCGCCATCCCGCTCGGCGTGCGTGTCCACGTGGCCGCTCAGACGGACCACGCTATCCTCGGTGCGCACTTGAATCGCGCGGCCCGGAACACCTTGGGTAAACAACAAAGCGCTTTTCACCTTAGTTGTTATCCAGCCATCGGAGACGGTATCCGCCGCGCCGTCGACCGTCTCCCCGACAATGCCTTCCGCGTCTGGGTCCACGGTAAGCTCGTTCTCCACGGCCTCCACCCCCCAGGCGCCCAAGGCGAGTTCCCCGGCCAGGTCCCGCTCGGATTCCGTGTTCACTACACCCGTCAAGGTGGTCACTCCGTCTCTCGTGCTGGCATCAATGTCCATGCTGCGAATGTCGCGGTTCCACAAAAGCCGGGATTTCACGGCGGTCGTGGCCGTGGCGTCCCAGGTGGCCTGAGCCAGCTCCCGTCCCCTGCTGTCCTCCGGCGGTTCGAGGTCCACGTCGACCTGGACCTCATTAATAACCTCTTCGATTCCATTCACGCCCAGCGCTACTTCCTCCGCGAGAATGCGCTTTGTTTCGTCGTCCACGACGCCGCGTATGGTGGCTTCTTCGCCGTTTACCTCCACGCTGAACTCGAACGGGCTCAGGTACTCGTTCAACGCGAAGGCCGTCCAGATCGCGCCTTCCCGCCGTTCATCGGTCCAGTCCCACGCGTCATCCTCCTGGGCCGATGCGTTAAACGGCGCCGCGAACGCCATGATAGCGCCTGCAACGAGGCATAACGTGGCGCGTTCGGCTATCCGTTTCGTGTTCGTGATCGCTTTCATGATCTCTCCTTCATCTGTTCATGAAATTATTGGAGAGCTTACTATTAAGCTCGTCCACACCTTGCAGTGAAAGTGTGCCACATGTTGGGATACCTGTCAAATGGCGGCGGACAAACTCACTCGTGCATCCCTCGCCCTCGACTTTATCGTAATAAGAAGACACCGCATGGTAATGCCATGGGTGGTTTCGCGTGACGCAACGCGCTCGTTTTTGAATCAAGGCGGCCGCCTTCGCTACACTAGGTGAACAGGTGGGCGCTCTTCATCGATCAGGTACCCCAGGACCACGCATCCGGGCAATTCAAGTGCGGTCTTGTTGCGCACACCATCCTGAAGAGAGGCGGAATCCCCGTTGTGTCGAGTTTTTCCGAATACGTTTATCTGAGCTTGGGGTCCAACTTGGGCAACCGGGCGGGGAACCTTGCGGCCGCCTTGCGCGCGTTGGACGCGCGGGACGGGGTGCGGGTTGTCACGGTTTCGCAATGCTACGAGACGGAGCCCATTGGCGTGATCGACCAGCCCCCTTTTCTCAATATGGCCGCGGCGGCCGAAACGGCGCTTGAGCCGCTTGAACTGCTTGAAGTGGTCAAGGCAGTGGAGGTCGAGGCGGGACGAGTGCCGGGAGTTGCCTGGGGACCACGCATCCTTGACATCGACATCATCCTATGGGGCGACCGTATTGTGGAATCCCCCCCGCTGCGGGTGCCTCATCGCGAATTCCGTCACCGGGCCTTTGTGCTTACCCCGTTGGCTGAGATTGCCCCGGAGATTGTGGACCCGATCTCGGGCCGCACCGTTGGGGATCTCGCGGCCAATCCCGCCTTGGAAGGGTGGGTGTCGAGTATCGGCGCATTGGCTTGCTGACGCGCTCCGCTTGGAGCTTCAAACCCGCCGCCACGGTTCAGGAGGAAAGCCCTATGGCGCGTGTGACCGCGCTCACGTTGCGCGAGAAAAAACAAAAGACCGAGCGAATTACGGTGCTCACGGCTTATGATTTCCCGACTGCTCAACTCATGGAGGAGTGTGGGCTTGATTGTATTCTCGTGGGAGACTCGTGCGGCCAGGCCGTCATGGGACGGGCGGACACCCTTAGCGTCACCATGGAGGAAATGCTCCACCATGTGCGCATGGTGTCGGCCGCGGTCCATCAGCCTCTCGTGGTGGCGGACATGCCGTTCATGTCCTATCAAGTAAGCCCGGAGCAAGCCGTGGCGAACGCGGGCCGGTTCGTGGCGGAAGCCGGCGCCCAGTCCGTGAAGCTTGAGGGATCCGCCCGGACTTTTGGCCCCGCCATTGAGCGCATTCTCGAGGCGGGGATTCCGGTCATGGGGCACCTCGGCTTGACGCCGCAACGCATCCATCAGCTTGGCGGCTATAAGGTGCAGGGCCGCTCCCCGGACGCGCGATCGCAGTTGCTGCGCGATGCCCGCGAGTTACAGGCGCTGGGGTGTTTCGCGCTGGTGCTTGAAGTTGTCCCGGCGGACCTCGCGGAGGAAATCACCGCCGCCCTCGAGATTCCCACCATTGGCATTGGCGCCGGTCCTCACTGCGACGGGCAGGTGTTGGTCACGCACGACATGCTCGGGTTTGGACGGCGCGCCAAGCACGCCAAGGTCTACGCCGATATCCGTTCCGCCATGGGCGAGGCGATCAGACAGTACGTGGACGACGTGAAGAACGGCGCCTTTCCGGACGAGGAGCACAGTTTCTCATGAACGTGCTTGAGACTGCCGAGGCCATGCGGAGCTGGAGCTGGGAGCATCGCAATGCAAGACAAGCTGTCGGCTTTGTCCCCACCATGGGAGCGCTCCACGAAGGGCACGCTAGCTTGATCCGCAGGTCCGTGGCGGATTGTGACGTCACGGTCATAAGCATATTCGTGAATCCCGTTCAGTTTGGACCCAACGAAGATTACGAGCGTTATCCGCGCACTTTCGAAGCCGACAAGGGCATGGCGGACGAACTTGGCGTGGACGCGATCTACGCGCCCGATGCCCAGGCCATGTATCCCGCGGATTACGCCACCTACGTTGACGTGTTGGGACCATTGACGGAAACGCTGTGTGGCCGCTCCCGCCCAGGCCATTTTCGCGGCGTCGCGACGGTGGTGGCCAAACTCTTCAACGCCGTGCGGCCTCACCGGGCCTATTTCGGCCAGAAAGACGCCCAGCAATTGGCGGTTATCCAGCGGATGACCCGCGATCTTGACTTCGGAATCGAAATCGTTGGGCTGCCGATTGTGCGTGAAGCGGATGGGCTGGCGCGCAGCTCCCGCAACCAATATCTGGCGCCGGAGGAACGCGAACGGGCATTGTGTATTCCTCGCGCCTTGGAGAAGGGCCGCGCCCTGATGACAAACGGCGAACGCTCGGCGGAGACCGTGCGCCAGGCCGTGCGGGACGCCTTGGCGGAGGTGGACGCCGTCGATTACGTGGAGTTGGTGGACGCCGAAACCTTGGAGCCCTTGAAGGAAATCCAGCCGCCGGCGTTACTGGCCGTGGCGGCCAGAGTGGGGGAGACCCGGCTCATCGACAACATTAAACTGGAGGCTACGTAAGACCATTATGTATGTGGAAATGCTGCGGGGAAAGATCCACCGCGCAACCGTAACCCAAGCCGATTTACATTACGTGGGAAGTCTCACCCTTGACCCGGAGCTGTACGAGGCCGCGGGTTTTTTTGCCAATGAGAAAGTCCTCGTTGTCAACATCAACAACGGCGCCCGCTTCGAGACGTACATCATCGAGGGCGAGCGCGGCAGCGGGACCGTGTGTCTCAATGGCCCGGCCGCGCGCCGGGGACAGGTGGGCGATCTGATTATCGCCATGACGTTCCGTATGGTGGACGAGGAGACGGCTAAGACGTTCCGGCCCCGAACGGTTCACGTGGACGAGAACAACCACGTCACGAAAGTGGACAGCTAACGAGATGGAGATTACATGAGTAACGTACGTGTGCGCATCGCCCCCTCGCCGTCGGGGTTTCTTCACATCGGGACAGCCAAGATGGCCGTGTTCAATTGGCTATTCGCCCGGCAACAAGGGGGAACCTTCATCTTGCGGCTGGAGGACACGGACATTGAGCGGAGCAGCGACGAGTTCGTTCACGCCATGTGCGAAGGGTTTCACTGGCTTGGTATTGACTGGGATGAAGGCCCCCCGTTCGGCGACGTGCCCGCCAAGGGCGAGTACGGCCCGTACCGCCAGTCCGAGCGCATTCCCCTGTACCAGCAAGAGGTCGCCCGGCTATTGGAAGAAGGCAAGGCCTACAAGTGCTTCTGCACAAAGGAGGAGCTGGACGCCGAACGCGAGCGGGCCCGCGCGGAGAAACGGCCGCCGCGGTATAACGGCAAATGCCGCAACCTGACGCCGGAGGAGATCGCGGCTAAAGGGGATACGCCCTATAGTGTGCGGTTCAAGGTCGAGAAAGGCGTTACGGAGATCGACGATCTCGTCCAGGGAACCGTCCGCACGAACAACAGCGAATTCGACGACTTCATCATTCAGAAACCTAATGGCTACCCCACCTTCCACTTGGCCGTTGTGGTGGACGACGGGCTTATGAAGATCAGCCACATTTTGCGGGGCGACGATCACTTGACCAACGCCACGCGGCATGTCCTCCTGTTCAAGGCTTTGGGATATCCCCTCCCGGTCTTCGCCCATTTGCCCATGGTGCTCGACGAGAATGGGAAGAAGTACAGTAAGCGCTTGCGCGGCGCCAACGTGTTGGATTGGCGGACGGACGGCTATCTGCCGGAGGCTATCTTCAACTACGTGGTGCTGTTGGGTTGGACGCCGGGCGATGACCGCGAGCTGTTCACAAAAGAGGAACTGATAGAGTGCTTCGATGTCCGGCGTTTGGGCCAGTCCGCCGCCCGGTTTGACATGAAGAAGGTCCAATGGCTTAATGGCCAGCACATCCGCCGCCTGAGCGTGGAAGAGTTGGAGGAGCGCGTCCTGCCCATTCTTCGCGGCGCCGGCTTCGATGTGGACTCGAAACCGGCCGAATGGCTGTGGCAAATGACCCACATTTGCCAAGAAAAGATCAAGACATTGAACGAAATCGTGCCCTATACGGACTTTTTCTTTCACGAGATCACCGAATACGAGGAGAAGGCAGTCCGCAAACAATGGGAGAAAGAAGACGCGCCCGCCCGCATGCGGCGCATCCGGCAGGCTTTTGAAGAGACCGAACCGTGGACATTGAATAATCTCAAGGCGGCGTTTGAGCGGATGGCGGCGGAAGCGGGAGAAAACCAAGGCGCGTTCATCCATCCCACGCGGCTGGCGCTCACGGGCAAGAGCATCGGACCGGGGCTATTTGAACTGGCCCAGTTGCTCGGTAAGGAGGTGTGCCTGGCGCGCATGGACCAGGCCATTGAGTACGTCAACCAGTTGGGGGTGCATCAAACATGAGCAAGATAGTGGTTGGGATTGACCTCGGGGGGACCAATGTTAAAACCGCGGCGGTGAGCCAAGACAAGAAGATCCTCGCGAAGGACTCCCGTCCCACGGACGCGGAAAATGGGCCGGACGCTGTGATGGACGTCATGGCCCAAGCCGTTAAGGACGTGGCCCTGGATGCGGGTGTCAGCCCCGGAGATGTCACGGCGGTGGGGGTTGGCGCGCCGGGACCGATGAACTGGCAGACCGGCATTGTATACAGTCCGCCGAATCTGCCGGGGTGGCGCAATGTGCCGCTGGCGGAGAGTATGTTCAAACGCCTGAACCTCCCGTGCTACGTGGACAACGATGCCAACGTAGCCTGCTTCGGCGAGTACTGGTCGGGTGCGGGGCAAGGCGTCGACACCATGTGCCTGTTGACCCTGGGCACCGGCGTGGGCGGGGGAATCGTCATCAACGGGGAACTTCTGCGCGGCATCGATGGGACCGCCGCCGAGATTGGGCACATCAAGGTCATGCGCGGCGGACGGATGTGCGGATGCGGCGCCGAGGGGTGCCTTGAAGCCTACGCTTCCGTGACGGGGCAGGTCCGCACAGCGAAAGAGGGCATCGCCGCGGGCCAAGAGACGCTGCTGACCGAACTCAGCGGCGGCGATTTCGACAACTTGACGGGTAAGATGATCACCGAAGCCGAAAACCAAGGCGATAGCTTCGCCCGATGGGTGACGCGGGAAACCGGCATATGGCTGGGAATCGGCGTGGCGAGTCTTATCAATCTACTGAACCCCGAACGCATCATTTTCTCCGGGGGCATGATAGCGTCCGGGGAAAGCCTGTTCTCGGCCATTCGGGAGACCGCCGTCGCCAACGCGTTTGAAGTGCCCGCCAAACGCTGTGAGATCTTGCCCGCCGGTTTGGGTGGGGACGCGGGTGTTATGGGATCCGCCGCTTGCGCGCTCGCCCGGCATACCGGGGAACTGTAGCGGGGTAGTGCGCGGGTGAATGTCGGTCCCGTACCGCCGCCTTCCAGGCGGCATGGCCGGCAAGATGCCGGCGGTACGGGGTCGCCATTTTCCAGGCGGCATGGCCGGCAAGATGCCGGCGGTACGGGGTCGCCATTTTTCAGGCGGCATGGCAGGCAAGATGCCGGCGGACCTATTCCCGCTTTGAAGGGGGATAGGGGAGGGGGATGTCTTCCGCCGCGTCGTAACCTGTGTGACTGAAACGCCAAGAGGATTCTAGCCCGTGGTTCTATGCGTAACGCCCAATCCGTGCGTGGACAAGACCCTATTTGTTGAGACTCTCGAACCGGGCCGCAAGACGGTTGCGTCCCGATGGAGCGCGGTCCCCGGCGGGAAAGGCAACAACGTGGCGCGCGCCGTGAAGGCGTTGGGGGGGCGCAGCGCCGCCATGGTGCTGGTGGGCGGCCATGCGGGCCGGCACGTCGTGGACATGATTGAGCATGACGACGGCGTTACCTGTTATCCCGTTTGGCTTCGAGATCACACGCGCACCATCACCACCGTGCTTGAGTCTTCCATTCACCGGCAGACGCCCCTTTTCGAACCCGGCCCCACGGTTACTCCGGAAGAACTCGACGCGTTCCGGGCCGAATTCGCGCGCCGCCTCAAAGAGGCCCGGCTGGTCACGCTGAACGGCACGGTCCCATGCCGCTCGATGGAAGAAGTCTATCGCGATCTCGTGGCCATGGCCTGTGACGCGGGCAAGCCCGTGTTTCTCGATAGCCATGGCCCGGAATTCGCCGCTGGTCTCGATTCCCAGCCCACGGCGGTCAAGCCGAATCTCCGCGAGACGGAGGAACTCGTGGGGTTCGCCCTCGACACGGAGGACGCGCGCTGGCGCGCCGTGGACGTGTTCCACCAGAAGGGCGTCGAACTGGTCATCCTGTCCTTGGGGGACAAGGGGGCGCTTGTCTCACGCGGCGGCGAGCACTATCACGTCCGCCCTCCGGAAATCCAAGAAGTCAACGCCGTGGGAAGCGGAGACTCGCTCCTTGCAGGCTTCGCCATTGGCTTGCTCGAAGGTATGTCTCTCCAAGACATGGCCGTGCTTGGAGTCGCGGCGGGTACGGCCAATGCGATGAACTGGGACATCGGCCACTTCAGCCGCGCCGAGGTCCGCGAAACCGCCCAGCATGTCACGGTCACGCCGCGCTGAGTAGGGAAAGGCAGGGGAGGGCTAACTTCATTAGCGAAATGGCAAGCATGCCCCAATAGATATCGCCCAATAAGACAACGCCCGCGGCGGCTGCCACGGGCGTTGTTGTATCGAAAAGATTAGGTTTTTGAGTTTATGTGAACCGGGCCTCTGGATGGAAGCTCACGACGGCGGCCGTCGTGCCGGTGGGATAGAACTCGCAGGCGTCGGTGAGTTGCACGCCGAGTTCTTCCCCGGCCCGCAGCAATTCGAAGAGCACCTTGTTGTTTTCGGGATTAGCCATCCCCGGATAGCCCGGAGACCAACGGGTTCCGTGATCGGTCCCGCCCAAGCCCAGGAGTTCCCGCATGTGTTCGTGAAGGTAGTCGGCCATATCCTCGGCTACGCGATCAGACAAGCCCTGAAGATACAGGGTTGATTCCGAATCCCCTTCTTCGCGGAAGGCCGAAATGTACTCGTCCACTTGGGCGCCGCTGGTCGATAGCTGTAAGCCCACGACGTCGTATTCGCCGCTTCCCTTCGGACGGAAATACTGGGCGCCGCATACGACATCCTTGCGGCCAGCGCCGATTACGGGCGTGAAGTCGATGCGCGTAACCTCTTGCTCCAGATTCTCCGGGTCGTACAGCACAATCTCGTCACCGTCGGCTTGACAAGGATAGAGCGCGCAAACGCCTTGCGGTTGGACCCAACCATGCTCGTCCGCCTGTCGGACCCATTTCTCCAACAACGCCTCAAGCACTTCCTGCGTTTCGCCGCGTTTCTCCCGGGCTTTCTTGCCGCCGAACTTCCAGTTCAACGCGAACAGCGTTTTCTTGTCCAAGCTGGAAGCGAATTCCTTCAACGGCACGTTGACCTTCTCGAAAGGCGTCCAGGGACTGTCCAGTTTCGGGGCCTTGTCGAAGCTGATTTCCCGGCGGGGCAAGGTCGCCAAGCGTTCCTCGTCTTCCTTCGCGCGTTTCTTGGCTTTGTCGAACTGCTTCTGGAGCTTTTCGAGATTGCCCTCTATCAATTCGCCCTTGGCGGCGTCACTGGAGACCAGCTTGTTCATGACATTGACGCCGTCCATGGCCGTCGGACAATAGAAGACGTTGCCGCGCATCTCCGCGTTATCCTCCTTGCCCGCCAGGGCCACGTACGCGGCATGGCGATCGTTGACGGGCGCGCCGCCGATGAGCACGGGCAAATGAGCCAACCCTTGTTCCTCCATCATCTTGGATACCGTGATCATGTGGTTCGAGGTTTGCACCAAAAGGGCGGACATGCCGATGGCGTCTGCCTCGTACTTGCGGGCGTTTTCCAGGTAGTCCTCGAGCGGGGTCATCACGCCGAGGTCGATCACGCGGTAACCGTAGTTCTCCCAAAGGGTCTTGGCGAGATCCTTTCCGATGGAATGCACGTCTTGATAAACCGTGCCCAGTACGATCGTGCCCTTGTAGTTGATTTCGTCGTGAACGTCCGAGCCCGTCTTGATTCGCATGTACCGTTCGATGAAGCCCATGACCTGCTTCATGACATCGGCCGATTTCAATAGGTGGGGCAGGCTGACCTCGCCGCGGGCGAAGCCGTCCCCGAGTTCCTGCATGGCCACCATGAGATAGTCGTTGATGAAGTCCAAGGGCTCGTGCGTCTCAAGGGCCTGGGCCGCTTCGACCACAATCTTGTCCTCGTACTCATAGGTTTCGCCCTTGAATTCGACGCTGCCTTTCTCGCGTTGCTTGAAGCCGTCCTTAATCTTCTGGCAAATGGACTCCTCCAACGATAGATCCTCGTAGGAGGTTCGCCGCACGACGGTCTTGCCTTTTTTCCGCTCTGCAATATCTTCGAGTTCGGCGAACGCGTCCATGTCGCGCTCAAGCACCACCTTGAGGCCAAGCTCGTAATCGCCCTTGTCGAGTTCGCTGACCGCCACGAAGTGGTGCGGATTGATGATGGCTCCGTCGAGCCCCTTTTTGCGGGCCTCTTCCAGAAATACCGAGGTGAGGACCTTACGCATGTAGGGTTTCTGCCCCAAGCCGTTGGTCAGGTTGCCCATTCCCACGCAGGTCTTGAGATCGGGGTGGATGGTCTTGACCTTCTCAATGGCGTTGAGCGATTCCATGGCAAAGTTCATGTCCTCGCTGGACTCGGCCCCGATGGGGAAGATGTTGATGTCGATGAGGAGCTGGTCTGGGGTTACGCCATGTTCGGCGGCCCGCTCCACAATCCGCTTGGCCAACTCGTATTTCTCGTCCGCCGTGCTGCCGGGACCTTCCGGTCCCGTGCAAAGGCCGATATAGACCGGGGCATGATTCTTGGTGGCCTCCACCAGCTCATCAAGCTTGACCACGCCGGGCGAGGACTCCTCGAGCGAAATCGAGTTGATGATGGGCCGTCCGGGGTAGACCTGTATCGCCTCCAGCAACGCGTCGATGGCGAACGAATCCAACGCCATGGCCCCAGCGAAATCGGTGGTCTGCCGGTGTACCACTTCCTTGAGCGTTGCGGTGGTGTCAACGACGTTGGAATCCATGCACACGTCGACGAGTCTCAGGCCTAGCTCCTGCACCTGCTCCCGGATGATATCCTCGAGAGCCTCGTGGTCAATCTCATCTGCGTTCTCGACCGCGTCCCGGGCCTTTTTGGACCCGCGCAGGTTCAGGCGCTCGCCGATCATGATGAAGTTGTTCTCGGAACTATCCAAGGCCACCGCGTTTTGCGGACCCGAGACAAACACTTGCTCGGGCGGCTTGCGTTCCTTCGGCGTCTTGCCCTTCACTGCCTCGGCGACCGCCGCGATGTGCTCGGGCCTCGTGCCGCAACATCCCCCGACGATGTTCACGCCGTAGGTGTCCACGAAATCGGCCAGGTAACGCGCCAACTCTTCGGGAGGCAGCTTGAATACTGTAACGCCGTCCTCGGACTGGGGCAGTCCCGCGTTGGGAATAACCGAGATGGGCAGCTTGGAATAGCGGGAAAGCTTGTCCACGCTATCCACCATGAGGTCCGGCCCGATGCTGCAATTGATGCCGAAGACGTCGATCCCGATGTCCTGCATGGTCGTGAGGGCGGCTTGAATATCCGTGTTGAAAATCTGCATCTTGCAGAACTGATCCACCGTGACCTGGGCCATAATAGGGATCTTCTTCCCGAAATCCTTCATGGCCTTCTGGCCGCCCATGACGGCCGCCTTCAATTCGAGGACATCCTGCTGGGTCTCGTAGAGCAAGACATCCACGTTGCCCTCGAGCAAGCCCATAACCTCGTGATAGAAGTTGTCCATGATTTCATCGAAGGTAGACACCGTCAGGTCGGCCTCGGTGCGGGACAGCACCCGGTTCGAGGGACCAATGGAGCCAATGACGAACAAAGGCCGCCCATCGAAATCCGCGTCCTGCCGCACTTCTTCCCGCGCCTCGCACGCGATCTCGCCGGCCCGCCGGCTCAGGGAGCGCGCCATCTCTTCGTAAGGCAGCTCCCGGATGTCGTCGCCGTAGGGGTTGTCCTCGAAATTGGTGAGATCCAGCGTCTTGAAGTCGTATTCCGAGAAGCGCATGGGGGAGGCGCCGAAGGTATTGGTTTCGACCGCGTTGGCTCCCGCCCGGTAAAAGTTCATGTGAATCTGCTTCACATGCCCGGGCTTTGAGAAGCACAGCAGGTCGGAAAGCATTCGGAAATCCTTGCCCCCGAAGTCCGCGTCGGTCACGCCGAGGGCTTGAATCTGGGTCCCCATGCCTCCATCAAGAACAATGATTTGTTTCTTGAGAGTTTCTAGAAAATCCATTGTTTGCTGATTACCTCTATCTGTATTGGCGGTTCTGTCTCTGCAGTTTGAGTGCGCAATTCGAGGAGGTGAACGTCCCCGCGGCGCGAACGGTACCCAAGACCGCGCCGGGATGACAGGACGGAACATTTGTGCGTATGATGCGCAAAAACGGCATCCGCACGCTACGCTTGTGGATGCGAGTATGATATCTCAATTATAGCAACGTATAGAGGAAACGCAAAGTGGGCGTCCCCTATTCCTTACGGACTTCTCTCTGACGGGATTGAGGAGACGGGCTGCCAGGTTAGCCGCTGGGATATATGGTTAGCATCAGTCGCGGGGAGGGCGGATATTGAGGACGGTGACGCCGCCGTTGCCGGGTTCCCTTTCATATTCCACGAGCACTTCAGAACCTTCCGCGGAACGCCGCCAACTGGAGGCGTCGGTCGTTAGGGTAAGGAGAGAGGCGCCGGCTTCAGGCGCGCCGGGCCAGTTTTCGAGGGAAATTTGGAGTTTGTATACCGTGGCGCCTTGCTCATCTGTTTCCCGCCACTTGTCCGCTACAACGGCGGAAGCGCTGGGAGGTTCTTCGGCCGTCTGAAAGGCTTCGAGCAAATTCTGCGACACGACCAGCAAGAAAACGACTGCCGCAATCCCAAGAAAGAGCAGCAGCCCGGGGCGGCCCACGAGGGGGGCGTCGGCCTGCCGCTGGATGGCGGAAGGCCCCAGTTGCCAGCGCACACCCTTGGCGTGGCTGCGAAAACCCTCACGCGTGTATTTGGTTGGCATGCGCGTTCATTCCCGGCCCACGGCCCCCGCACCCTTTAGCCGGCCCGTATTATGGCGTCATACTACCATATGCGGTGGCGGCAGAGACGAAGTAATTGGCTCATGAGACTGCCCTGGGGCGCCTTCATCTTTATCCAGTCCAAACGCTATTCGCTGGGAGGAGGCGGTGGTTGCCGGCGCGAGTGGCGAACGGGGGCAAGCAAGTGGCGCCGCGCCCGCATAACAATCACAAATCCCGTCGAGAACAGCAAGAGCGCAATGGCGCCGGGCGCGTAGGAGGCGCCCAAGGGCTGAAACAGGCTGGGCTCGCCGGGATGGTAGACCATCGTCATGTTTTTCGCGTCCCCCCACCACCCTTGCCATCCAAGGGAGCCTTCGTAGCGGCGGCCGTGGATGGCGCCGCGGGGATCCTCGTACGTTAGACGGTAGGTATCGGGTTCATCAACAGGTTCGGCCGTTCCTTCCACGCGGGCGCCACCAAAATCAAGGGCCGCCTTACGCTGCAAATCCGTAGCCCGACCCACCATTACCGCCGCTGTCACCATGGCCAGGGCGATGGCGATCTCAGTCAAGGCGCGCTTCCAAGGAATCTTGGCCTTAGGGGGTGTAGCCTGGGTTTCGTTCATACGGCACATCCAATGCCATTCGCAGAGGCGCGCCAACTTTCACGCCGGGCGCCGTTTCCGGTTCTATCCGTCGCGTGAACTGTACTTGACGCGATTCAGGGGGTTCGTGATCAAATCCTCCCGTTACGGGATCGTAATAGTATGTCTGTTCCATGGCGCCCTGGTCTCCTTCCGGTAAGTACACGTACTCGTTGGCGGCTTCCTTGCGCCATCCCGAGCGAATGCCCTCTGGCACTACCCGGGTAAACAGAGGGGTTTCCCGGGAAGCCTCCGTCCCGGATGGAGCCTCGTCAAGCCTCAGCGGGTATACGGGCGTACGGTTTTCCTCTTCGGATTGCTTCCCATAATTCGCGATCCCCATTCGAATGACGGCTACCCCGAGATCCTCGGTGTGCGAGCGCGGGGGGCCTCCGAAAAACAGATCGCGGCTTGCAAAAACAAAGATGGAGACGATAAGCAGTATAACGAAAAGGATGGCCAGCTCAATCAGACTGTATCCTCGATTGTTTCGGTGCGTCATACGCGTTTTCCTTTTCTTTTCTGGCCCCGCGTCCCGCGGCGGCTGGACTGTGGCCCTAACTTTACCACAAATGCTCCCAGCCCAGGGAAAAGCCGCCCCCGAACCCGGCCTGCGATCGCTCTCTGTCCCAATCTTTATGTGGTGAAATCGGACAAAGTGAAGGCCTCGCCTCCATCCCGAAGCGGGCAAGCTTGGAATGAAGCCAAGGCCGGAGAACGGTGTGCTCGCAGCGTTTGTATTACTCGGCTCCGATGGAGGTCACGGCCTGGACACCGCGCATAACGGTGTGCGTTATCTTCCATCGCCACCCCGCCTCTTCCAAGTCTTCTCCCACCTTAAGGGGCGCCTCCGCCAGGACCTCTCCATTTAGCTCAACCCGCACATCCCCCACAATCGTCCCGGCGGTCATAGGCGCTTGAAGCCTTTCCGGCGCTCTAGTGACAAGCTCTACGTCGTACACTTGGTTCATGTGCACATTGACCCAGAGGTCCTCCGCGGACTTGAGCCGGGTTGTCGCGTTTGTGCTGTTATTCACCGGCGTTTCCTCCGCTAGGGCCTCGTTTTCGGCCAGCAAGAGAAGCCGGCGCATTTCTTGGAAACCTTGCTCCATGAGATAGCGCGCGAGTCCGAATCGATTGTTGGCGTTTTTGAATCCCATCACCACCGCAATCAGCCGGGTTCCGTCCTTCTCCGCAGTCGCCGTAACGCAATAACCGGCGGCCCGCGTGTAACCTGTCTTAAACCCGTCGCACCCTTTCATCTGGGTCAAAAGGCGGTTGGTGTTGTGCCGGTGGTCGTTCCGCCGGCTATCGATATCAAGGGAGCGCGTTCCCACCCATTCCATGATGATGGGGTGTTTTAAACACTCCTGGGCAAGCCGGGCCATGTCTTGGGCGGTGGTCCGGTCATGGGGGCGGTCCTCGTTGGTGGGGGGAAGCCCGTTTACGCTGAAGAATTCGGTGTCATCCATACCAAGTTCCGCCGCGCGCTCATTCATCCGCTCCAGATAGGCTTCCACGCTGCCCCATAAGCCCTCGGCTACCATTACGGCCCCGTCGTTGGCCGAGCGCACGGCCACTGCCTGCATCAGTTCAGCCAAAGGCCAGACTTCTCCTTCCTGGAGATACACTTGGCTGCCCCATTCAGCGGCGGCGCGGGCGGAAGCGGTCAGCTCTTTGTCGAGTGTCCAATCGCCTTCAGCCACGCCTTCGGCCACAAGCAGCATTTGCATCATCTTGACCATACTCGCGGGCGCTCTTACTTCATCGGCGTTATGCTCTGCGATAACGAAACCGCTATCTGCCTCGATCACCACAAAACTAATATTGTTTTCGGCGGAAGTATACTCCGCAAGCGCGGCCCCAGCCGCCAGGCGTGTTGCTGTTAGTCCAATGAGGAGGGCTGCGCACGCCCAGGCGCGGCCCCCAGAAAGACCGAAATCATGAGTTGACATCAGCTTCATTGGTGTGTGATCTCCTTCCTCTTTAACAAAGTTAAAAACAGCGCAAAAAACAGCGACCCACCGCTGGCAAAGCGGCATTCACAAGCGAGCTAACATATTGGAGCTTCGCGAGAATCAGCCCGCGGAGCGGTTCCCCAATTTGGAGTGAAATGCGCGGCGAAAGCGCGCCCAAGCAATCGATCCCCGATGAAGCGATCCGCCGATACTTTATGTGGCGCCCTCACTTTCCTTACTCCCAACATCGCGCCGCAACTAGGCGGAGAACGAACGCCGCGCTTCAGGAACGGATTCCAGTAGCGCGGGTATTTCATCAATGGGAAACGGTTTTCGTAACGTAGCCTTTACTTCCGGCCAGTGATTCAAATCTTGGTAGACACTGGAAATGACACAAATAGGCGTATTCCGTGTAGCGGCATTCTCTCGAAGTGCGGCGAGAATCTCCCCGGGATCCCCGCTAGCGATGCCGTCCACCGCGACCACGATGAGAGCGGGTTGGAATTGAGCCGCTTGATCTATCGCCCAGTCGAGATCCGTGGCGCACAAAGGCTGCGTTTTTCGCCGCCGCAGCGCCGAGGCGGCATAGTCCAAGAAGTCGGAATCCTCGTCAATGAGCAAAATGCGCGGCGCGCCGGCGGCTCCTTGCCCCCGAACGCTCTCGGTTGGCGCTTCCCCCGCCGCGGCCAGGCAAATCCGGCGCCTCAGCTCCTCGGGGCTGAACGGCTTGGGAAGCCAAACTACGTCGCTTGGAGATTCGCTTTCGGCGCGCGACGCGTCCAAGTTGTTCGGGGGGGCGCAGAATCCCAGCACGGGGGTATCGCGCAGATCCAATTCCTGTCTCAACCGCGCGACCGTGGCTTCTCCGCCGTTGGGCTGGTCATTGTCCAGGCATATGACATCCGGCATTAGTTCACGGGCTTTCCGGATGCACTCATACACATTGCCAGCCTCATGGACGGCGGCTCCGGCCTCCCTCATTACAGCGGCGATCATTTGGCGGCTTTCTTGATCTTCCATACCCAGCACGAGCAAATACTCGTCCAGCCGCTCGGCTTGCTCATCGGATGCGCCGTAAAACGCCGCGTGGGGTAAGGTAAAGGAAAACGTGCTTCCTTCTCCGGGCGTGCTGTTCACGGTGATTGCCCCGCCGTGCGCTTGCACGATGCTCTTGGCGATGCTCAGCCCAATGCCGGTCCCCGAATAATGGCGGCTGAGATCGCTGTCGACCTGATAAAACTTGTCAAACACCCGCTCTTGATGCGTCTCTTCTATGCCGATCCCCGTATCGTGCACCGCCAGCGTGAAATCGGAACCGGCGCAGCTATATTCCACGGTGACCTGGCCGCCCGTTTCCGTGAATTTGATGGCGTTGGACAGCAGTATGGTGAGCACTTGATTTAACTTGCCCGGGTCACCCCAAACCATGGGGGGCTGTTCGTTGTTGCAATGCGACTCAAGCGAGACACCTTTCTCATTGGCTTGCGGGTGATGCGACAGCAATTGTTCCCGGACCAGGGTGTTTGCGTCGAAAAGCCGCACGGACAACTGAACGCCCCGGATCTGCATGCGGCTGAACTCCAGCATCTCTTCGATTAATGCTTGCAGACGATCCACATTGCGCCGCATCACTTCCAACGCCGCGCCCCCCCCTTCACCGGAATCGTCCTCCGCGTTTTCGAGCATTTCAATATAGCCTCGAATGGTGCTAAGCGGGGTGCGCAGCTCATGGGTCACATTGGACAACAGAGAGTCCTTGGCCCGGTCCAGCATGCGGAGTTCTTGGTTGGCCTGCTCAAGTTCATTGGCCCGCATCTCCAGCTGCCGCTGCATGGTCTTGAGTTCGCTTACATCGGTAATGACCAGCGAATACCGCAAACCTTCTTGAGGTGAGTCGTGAATGGGCGCCGCGCCCATCACCACGGGAAGCGTGCTCCCCTCTTGCGTGACCAGGTTGACCTCCAGATTTACCCGCTTGCCCCCCTGGGCCGCGGCCATGTCGAAAAGCTCCAACAATTTGCCCTGGCTGGCGGGCCCCACGTAATCGAGGATGGACTTGTCCCGCATGGCCTGCGCCGATACGCCCAAGAGCTGTGCGATGCGGTCATTGGCGAACTGGATACGGAACTGGCCGTCAACGGCCACAAACCCCTCGTTCATCGTCATAAGCAACTCGCGGAGATGCTGCTCGGACTGACGGAGCTGACGGGTCCGTTCCTGGACTTGCCGCTGCAAGTCCTCGGCGTAATGCTCCAAGCTCTTGGCCATCCGGTTCTGCTCGGTGACATCCCGTAAGGTGGACAAGGCGCCCACTACCTGGCCCCGTTTGCCATAGACCGGCGTGCTGCTCACCCAGAACTGCCGTTTCTCCCCATAAAACGGCCAGCTTACCTGACCCTCCTTGGTTCCGCCTTTCGGGTTGTCGGCCTGCGGCAAGATAAGGTCCATGCCCACGCGCTGGGCCAACTCAGTGAGATCCATGCCGACGGCCTCATCTTCGCGCAAGCCTGTCATTTCGAGAAAGCGGGAATTGACGGTGGCTATGACGCCGGCTGGCGTCGTCAGCACAAAACCTTCGCTCATGTGCTGGGCCAGTTGACGAAACCGGCCGCCCAATTCGCCGACAGCTTCGTCCGTGCGCACGGCGATAAAAAGAACGGCCGTCAGGCCGATCACCAAGCTGAGCATACCCAACCAGCGGGACATAACCCCTATGTAGGGGGCGATGTCGTGGGTCTCGATAAGCCGGTCGGTAAAGCCGGACAGGGTAATCGCGGCGCCGAGGATAAGAAGGAACATGCCCCCGATGAGCATGAACCGCTCGCGGCGTTTCATGTGGAGTTGGGCGAGGAGCCGCCCTCCCGCGAAGACAGGCAAGGCGACGGAGGCAAGGACCACAGCGCCGCGCACAACAGCGCTATCAAACTGCCGGGAAAACAAAACCCCGGCCATCCCAATAATGACTGGGATGAGATATAGCGGCACTCGTGTCTGGGATTGCCCCTGCATTGACATCCGATTGCCCTCTAAGGGCCGCCAGGGAGCAAGCGCCCCTAACGCGTCATTCCGCCGTCCCGAATCCTACACCACAATATCCTGTGGGAGCTGGTTTGTCAAGCTCCTTTTGGCGCCCCACATAGGGTATGGTGGAGCGCGAGCAGTTTTGTCACTTAACGTTGCCGCAGCCGGCCGTCTTCGGGCTGAAAGGACGGCTCATCCGTGATCAGAAGGACATCGTAGCGTATCTCCTCATTAAGGTTCTCGACGGCCAGCGTGTGTTCGCCCGCGGGCAATTCCACGCGTTCGAGGTTATAGTTCCCCGGTCAGACCCAGGTCCAGACTCGTGGGGCGAGGGGATGGTCCTCCTCAATGAGATCGTCCGGCACGTGAAGATCGGTCGAACCGCCTCCCACGGTGGTGAGGGATTCGCCGTTCAAGGACACCCGGACGTCTTCCCACACGTTGTCCCCCCGTCCGCCGCTTCCGCGCTGGAGGTGACGCAGCCAGAAGTAATACTCGCCCGCATGAGGGATCTCGATATCCCATTCCACGCGGTTTGTGTCTGGCGACTCCGGCACGAGATAGGCGGGTCCGCGCAAGCCGCCGGCCCCGGATTCCTCGAAATCCCCTTCGCGATCGCCTTCGGCGAAGGCCAACTCAAGCGTTACGGGTTCTTCTTCCCTTGAAGGGGTGCTGGCTTGGGCAAACGCGGGCTCGCTCTCGTTGCCCCGGCGATCCACGGCGGTGACGGCGTAATGGTACTCTGTTCCGGCCCGCAGCCCCCAGTCGATGAACTCGGCCCTCGCGGGGGAGCCGAGCAAGTGTTCTTGGGCTGGCTCCTCGATGGGCTCACGGCTGGCGTAGACTTGATAATGGGAAAGACCGGGGTCATCGGATGGCGTCCACTCCAGGTAGTTGACGCGGTCCCGCGCGTTTTCCGCCTCCAACGCTTCCACGGCAGGCGGCGGCGTTTGGCGCTCGGGACGCGGACCGGACGGCTCGAAGCCTTCGTCCGTGGCCAACGCGAGGAGATCCATCGCTGCTCCCCAACCTTCCGTTGAGAAAGTGAGTCCGGTCTCGCCTTCCGGCAGCGTCACGGGTTCGCCGGTCACGCGGACCCACGTCCAGTCCCCGGAATCCGTTCCTGCCTCGCTGTGTGTGTCCGCAAGCTTGAAGCTCCACTTCGTGTCCGAACCGTCCTCGCTTCGTAACCGCGCCCAGACATGGTACGCGTCGTCTGCGGGAATATCCAGGTCGAGCGCCGCTTCGCCGTGCTCCGCATCGGGATGGCGGTAGGCGTAGTACCAATCCGAGGCGGTCCGGCGATCCACGCCCATGGCGAGCCCCGGCTTGGCGTCCGTCTCCAAATCGCGGATGGCGGCCTCCGCCTCGGCGTAGACGACAAGGGGCGAATCCAGGCCAGCCGGAAGTTCGACGCCGGCCCGCGCCGCCTCCGCCGAGTAGCCGCTCTCCAAGCCGGAGTGTTCAAGGGACGTCACGGCATAGTAATACGGCGTTCCCGCCTCGGCGGCATCGTCCACCCATTCCGTGTCTTCCACGGGGGCCGGCGTCAGCAGCTCGTACCCGCTCCCGCTCTGTTCGCTGCGATAAACCAGGTATCCCCGCGTCTCATCGCTATAGGCGGAGGGCTCCCACGCCAGCCGCACGGCGCCGTTGTCCTCCTCCCACGTCAAGGCTTTCGGCGGCCTCGGGCGGGCCATCACGGCGACGTAGTTGCGGAACCGGCCCGTCATGCTTGAGGCGGTGTGTATCTTGGTGGCGTCCGGACTTTGCATGCTGAAGTCGCCGCCCGCGTAGTAGCCATTGAAGCGGTGGTTCGTGTCGAAGATGGGCTGCGCCGTGAGATCGGAGAAGATCTGATACACGATGTTCCCGTTTTGAGGGCGGACATAACTTCCGAAATGCCATCCCCGCACCCAGCCCACGAAAAAGCGGGGATGCAGCCTCCAGTGGAGGTGATAGTTCGTCCCGTTGGGCGAAAGGCGCAAGTCTTCCGTCTCGCCGCTTCGGACATGGGCGATGCGCGTCGTTCCGCCGTCCGTGACGATGTAGCGCCAATCCGGCGAGGGCGACTCGTGGCCATGGGTCGCATGGGGGATGTTCAGCCAGAGATCGTACAGCTCATCCATGTCCAAGTCCGTGGGTAGCTCAACGCCTTCCGCGAACCAGGGCAGCCCGTAGCTGTTCCATTCTTCGCCCTCCGGATAATGCACCCGGCCGTCGTAGAACGCGCGAAGATAGTTGGTATTGCCGCACAACGGCGCCACGATGTACGTCTTTTCACCCGTATCCCGGCTAATCAACATCCCGGTCCGCAACGCGATTAGGTCCCCGTATTCCTCGTGATCCCGGATGACACAGAAATGATTCGAGCCCACGGAATCCCCATCCGGTCCAATCGGGCGGCCGTCGTACAGGGATAAGCGGGGAATCGGGTAGTCGTCATCGGGGGTGAACGGCGCGAACACGCCCCGGTTGGGCAGGTCGACAAAGATATGCTCCTCATCCCGCGTCAGGCCATAGATTCGTTTGCCGGTTGGGGAAGGCGTTCCAACGCCTTCCCACGTAAGCTCTTCCCATTCGGCCACGGTTTCCTGTTCGCCTGTGCGCCAGTTGTTGCGCGTCACGCTGTCCGAAGGGCTTCGCGGCGCATAGTACAGCTCGGGATCCTCCGGATCCCACACCGCCGGCCGGGAGCCCTCGGCGGGCCACATGCGCGAGAAATCGCCCTCGCAGAACCAGCCGGAGTGCGCGCCATGCTCTGTTTCGCGCGTGCCCCCGAGATATAGCGCGGAACCGTCGATGTTCCACGCCCACCAAACGGACGCGGTATCGGCGTGCTCCACGGTGGGCGAATCGTCAATCATCCAGACCTCGGTTCCGAACTGTTGGTCCTCGAAAATCACCCGGTGCATGTCGAGGGCGCCATCGTCCTGTTGGTACAGGTCATAGGGTTTCCGCCCGTGCCGTTCCATGAAGGCGTCCAAACCTTGGATGGGATACGGGCCTTCGCCGTATTCCGGGGGAAGATGCTCCACAACGTTTCCCCTGTCGCGCGCTTCCCGCAACGCCACGGCATCAATAAGAAACTCGGCCGTTTGATCGGTCTCCGCCGGGCCGATTCCCACGCGCACCCCGTCCGCGCCTTCCGGTACGGCAAAGCGAAAGCTGTATGAGGCAAACGCGTCATCGAGCCGAACGGGTTCGTGAAGCCGTACGCGTTCGCCTTCCACGTAGGTATCCATCCGCAACAAGCATTCGGAGTTGGGCTCAATGGCCTTGAGCCGGGCCGACAGTTCGTACACATCTCCTTCCGGCAGGTCGAACTGGTGCGTCCACATTTGAGGAAACCAGTTGTGCCCCGTCTTGCGGTAATGAATCGCCAGCCCGTCCTGGGCCTCGGGGTGTTCAACCATCCGGATTTCGCCATGACCCTCCTCTTGACTGACGCCCCAGGGTTCCGGGGGATGTTCGCCAACTTCCCCTTCGGAAAACTGGGTCTCGAAGACCGTTTCCGCGGGCGCCTCCATGGCAAACGTCACGCCCGCCACTGCCAACACAAAGACGATGCGCTTCATGATCGTTCCCTCCTTAGTCGGATGCCAAAACCAGCCCAGGGAATAGTGTGCCTTTTTCCCGCATTCCTAGTCCAATCGGATAAACTCTCCCGCCGTACCGCCGATCCGGGCGGTAGGGCGTCGAGAGACTTTTACAGACGAGTGGGCGCTATGGCGCTTGCTTGTAATTGGGTCTACATTTTGGTATCCTTTGCATGCATTTCCTACCGTTTTGTTCATGCAATGCCCTAAAAGGAACATCTCTGTATGCCAAGAGAGACAAATCCCCCTCCCGTTCGCCGCGAAGTTTCCGAGCTTTCCCTTCTGTTCGAGATTGGTCAGAGCTTGGATCGCAGCATGGATTTGCGCGACGAGGTCGGCGCCGTGCTCAAGGCGATAAACAAGCACACCGGCATGGTGCGGGGCACGCTTACCCTTTACAGCCGGGAGACGGGCGAACTTTACATCGAGGCGGCCCATGGCCTGTCCTCCTCCCAACAAGAGCGGGGGAGGTACAAGCCGGGCGAGGGCGTGACTGGGCGGGTGGTGCAGACAGGCCGGCCGATGGTGACGCCGCGCATCTCGGACGATCCGCTCTTTCTTGACCGCACCGGCGCGCGGCAGGAGGTCGGCAAGGATAACATCTCGTTCATTTGCGTGCCGATCACGATCGGCAATGAAACCATCGGCGCCTTGAGCGTGGACCGGCTTTTCGAGGAGAGCGTGTCACTGGACGAGGATGTGCGGCTCCTGTCGATCATCGCGTCCATGATTGCGCAGGCCGTGCGGTTGCGGCAGGAGGCCATGGAAGAACGCCAACGGCTGTTGGACGAGAACACCCGGCTCCAGGAACAACTCAAGACGCGCTTTCAACCCTCCAATATCATTGGGCGCTCGAACGCCATGCAACAGGTCTACGACCTCATCGCCCGCGTCAGCCAAAGCGACACGACCGCCCTCATCCGCGGCGAGAGCGGTGTGGGCAAGGAACTCGTGGCGCAAGCGATTCACTACAACAGCCGCCGGGCCGAGCGTCCTTTCATTAAGGTGAATTGCGCCGCCCTGCCGCAAACGGTCATCGAGAGCGAACTCTTTGGGCACGAGAAAGGCGCGTTCACCGGCGCGGTCAACCAGCGCAAGGGCCGCTTTGAACTGGCCAACGGCGGTACGATCTTTCTGGACGAGATAGGCGATCTGCCCCCAACGGTGCAGGTCCATCTCTTGCGCGTGTTACAGGAGAAGGAATTCGAGCGCGTGGGCGGGGCGGCCACCATTCGCGTGGACGTGCGGGTTATCGCCGCCACCAACCGCGATCTGGAGAAGCTCGTGCAGGAGGAGACGTTCCGGCAGGACCTCTATTACCGGCTCGATGTTTTTCCCATTCACATCCCTCCCTTGCGGGAACGCCGCACGGACATCCTGGAATTGGCCAATTATTTCGTGGAAAAGTGCGGGAAATCCCTTCAAAAGGATGTGCGCCGCATCTCGACCCCCGCCATCGACATGCTTACCACCTACCACTGGCCCGGTAACGTGCGCGAACTCGAGAACTGCATCGAACGCGCCGTCGTGCTCACCAACGACGACGTGGTCCACGGCCACCATCTCCCGCCGACGCTTCAGACGGCCGAGGCTAGCGGCGCCGCGATGAAGGGCACGCTCGATGAGACGCTGGACAATGTCGAGCGGGAAATGATCATCGAGGCTCTGAAGAACAGCCGGGGCAACAAGGCCAAGGCGGCCGAGGCCTTGGGCGTCACCGAACGGGTGATGGGGCTGCGTGTCAAGAAGCACGGGATTGACCCCAAGCAGTACCGCCGCGCGCGCTATGTCTGACCGTCGTGTTTCAGACCTATGTCACACCAGCGCGGGAGCATGAGCCTTTCCAATCGCCGGATAACTCAGCCCAAGCCTCTGGAACTCCGTGTTGTCCGCCTTTGAAACAGAAGGTCACTCTCACCCAATGGGTGAGACCGTACCGCCGGCATCTTGCCGGCATTCGCGCCCTGTCTAAAAGGCCGCACTATGGCACAACGAATCTCTTACCCGGCGATTGGGGAGCCTCCCGCGCATTTGCGTTGGCGGAAGCGGGCGTGCTACACAGACCGGATACAAACACGGACACAGGAGGGAACGAACCATGCGTTTTGCCAAGGAATGCGTTAGGGGCGCGTTGTGTTTGAGCCTGCTCGCGGGCTTGATGGCTATGCAGGCGGCGGCGGGAAACGAGGCGGACGGGACCTTTGACATCCGGGACTACGGGGCCGTGGGCGATGGAGAGACCAACGACACCGAGGCCTTCGAGCAGGCATTAGAGGAGATAGGCGAAGAGCCCGCCACCCTCGTCTTGATTCGCGGCCGTTTTGTCACCAACGACATGGTGTTTCCGGAAAACGTGACGCTGGCCTTTCGCAATGGCGCCCAACTCGTGGCCGAAAAGGGGAGCCGCATCGAAGTAAACGGTGAGGTGGATGCGGGCATCGTCCCAATCTTCGCCGGGGGCGGGGTGGTTGAAGGCGCGCCCAACAACGTTCACGTCTTCCCCCAATGGTTTGGCGCAAGGGGCGATGGCGAGCACAACGATGCGCCCGCGATCCAACAGGCCGCCGATCTCGCCGCGAACGCCACGGGCCGGACGTTGTTTGTGCCCGAGGGCGAGTATGTCTTCGACAGCGACATCGAGTTGCGCTGCAACCTCGAGAACCATGGTCTCTTCGTGAAGGACATGGAAATCGACGAGGAGCGCACGCAGTTCTCCCACGATCTCTTCTTGCCAACACATCATCCTAAACAGAATCCGCATATCGTGTTCGAGTCCGATCACTCCGCGCAGGAACTCGAGATGGAACACTTCTACGGAATCGAGGAAGGCGGCCTGGAGATCCCCATCTACCGGGATGTGCCGCTGGCCAACGGCGAGGGCGAAATCGATCTGAAGGAAGGGGGGACGCTGCGGTTTTATTCGAGCGATTTCTTCAAGTCGCGCCGGGTGCGCAAGGGCGCGCGTTACTACGACAAGAACGACATCAGCCAGATCGTTTCGGGCCGGGGCGATGTCTTTCCCGAGTTTGCCTTCTCCTACGATTCCCCGCCGGAAGCCGGCGCCTGGAGCGCGGACGAGGTCTATGACAAGGTCGACTACGTGACCCACGAGGGCGAGGTATTCAAGGCGACGTGGCCCTCGGGCGAAGGCTCCAGCTTTGAACACTCCACCTATGGGGAGGTGGACATCGGTCCCGTCGAGCCGGACCCGGGGAGCGCCACCACGCAATATGAATTCGAGTATGAAGACGGCACGGAAGACGACATCAACATCTGGCGCCGGGTGGAAACGCAGGTGTGGTACCGGGAGAAGGACGTCCCCCTGACGGTGAACAACCTGCGGGTCGAGGTGCGCCTGCGGGACCACGGCGGCGAGACCAAACGCATCAACGCGGGCGCGGTAGTGGTTAACCGCGGCAACATGACCTTCAACGGGCTGGAGATATCCGTGCGCGACCGGGAGGCCACAATGTCCCGTCTCCTCAACGCGCGCGAGGCCGTTAACCTTGAGTTCAACAACGGCTACTTCTCCGGCGCGACCAGCGCCCACCTCGGCTACAACATCTTGAACAGCAACGTGGCGAATGTCCGGTACAACGACTGCATTTCGACGAATTCCCGCAAGGGGCTTGATGGCCGCCACGGAAAGAACATCACCATTCAAGGCGGCTACTACAACGTCATCGAGGACCACTATGGCCGGAACTACACCATCCGCGATGTCACGGTAAACGGCTTGTCCGTGCACGTACCCGGCGACAGCACGCCGGACGCCGATTTGCAGGCCTGGGAATTCGCGCCGCGCCGGCCGTTTGGGCTGTCCGGAGCCAACCTGCATATCGAGAATTGCACCGTGGACCGGGCGCAAGGGGGCATCCTGGGGGCGCGCGGCGACACGGCGGATCTCTACGGAACCATTATCCTCCGCGACATCACGGTGCGGCGGAACCAAGGCGACGTCACGGTGTTCCAACATTGGGTGGACCAGGATTTCGATTACGGCTACGACGTTCGCGTTCCAGACAAGCTGCTCGTTGAAGACATTCACCTGGAAAACCCGGGCCGGCTGCGGTTCAACCTGGGACGCCACGGGGGCGAGGTCTTCGAGGGCGGGTCATATGGTCCCGCCATCATCCGTAACACCGGCCCCATTGGCCAGCTCCAGGCCGCCAGCGAGACCATTGACGTCTCGGGATGCGCCTTCCAAGACGCCAGTTTCGATCTTGCGGAGGGGAGCATTCTCAACGTGCGGAACTCCACGTTCGCGGGCGAGAATACCGGCTTGAGCGAGGAACAGGTGGGCGTGGCCATGGGCAATGTGAAGGAACGCGGAGCGGAGGCGCCGTTCCCCATCGAATACGTCAACAGCGAACGTTACGAAACATCCTCCGGCGGGGAATGAAGTCAAGCAGCAGCGCTTAGCCCCAATCGCCAATTAGGGCGGCGTGCCGGGTGTTTACATCCCCCGGCCCTCCGGGCCACCCCCTTGAAAAGGGGGAATTGCCCGCTCACCTTTGGGTTGAACAACAGTTCACCCGAAGCGCCCGTTGCGCAGAGCAGAATTCCCCCTTCGAGGGAGGATCAAGGGGGATGTTCTCCGCTGGGGGCAGCCTCCCCGCCTGGCGATCAGGGATAGTGGACAATCCCTACGGGATGGATTCATTTGTGACAGCGGTTTCGGCTGCGTCCGGCGATTGGGGATCTAATTGTATGTGGCGCGGGAGGGGCCTGTTGCGCTATAATAGGGCAACAAAACAGTACTTCGAGCCTTTCTAGGACACCCACCTCACTTTTTGACCTTCCTTGGAGCCCAGTATGAAGTTTCTCCAAGCGGCGGCTGCTTACGCCGCGATCGCGTGGCTGGTGTTGGCCGCCGTCTCCGTCCCCGCCCAACAAAACTCTATCAACGATGATCCCGAAACCGTCACGCTGGAGCGTGACGGCGTCCGGGCCGAGATGACGCGCATTCAGGACGACCCCAATGTTGACGACACGGTCCAAGAGCGCGCGCTTGAGGTTTATGCCGAGGTGTTGCAGGCCCTGGACGCGCGGAACAGCTTTCAGCAGCGCGCCGCCGAGTTCACCGAGCTAATGGACACCGCGCCGCAGCGAATCCAAGATATTCGTGAGCGCATCGCGGAATACACCCCCTAGCCGGTACCTGACAGGAACGGGTTGAAACAGTGGGAACGGCGGGGCCTTGGCGCCACTGTTTCAGAATTACCGGGAGACTTTACCCTATGTGGGCCTCATCGACCGCAGCATCCGGCAACGGGAGCAGCAATACGGCGAGGTTCAAGTGGAACGGCTGGAACTGCGGCAGGAATTGGCGGTGCTAGAGGCGGAGGAAGCCGAAGCCCAAGCCTTGCTTGCCTCGGTCGAAGACGAGGTCGGCGAAACGGATTACCGGCGGCTGGAGGAAATCATCAACGGTCAGTTGGAGGCGCGCCAACGGACGTTGTCCTCCTTGCTGACGGATTACGATGAATACTTGGAGGCGCTTCTTGTGCTCGGCGCGGCTGAACAGGAGTATCGCGAAGCCGTGGCGGAGTTTCGCAACTACATCAACGAGCGCGCGCTGTGGATGCGCAGCACCGTCCCCCTCAGCCTGCGGGACGCCGGATATATGGCGCTGGGCGCGCAGGAGACCCTTGAAGCCGGGGCGGCGCCCGCCCTCGTCGAATATGTCCTCGGGGATCTTCAAGAGCGGGGGTATTGGTATGTACTGGCCGCCGCGCCGCTTCTGCTGGTCACCTTTGCCCAGTTTCAACTGCGCAAGCGGTATATGCGGGCCCTCAAGGCGGGCGGAAAGTGGAGCACCATAACGATTCAGCATACGTTTGTCGCCCTTGGATTGTTGCTCCTTCGCAAGGGAGCTATGCCGTTCCTAGTGGGCGTCCTCGGGTGGCGGGTGACGCATGCCGTTGAGGCGCCCGTGGCCGTGCGCGCCGTTGGGCACGGCGCCATTGACCTGGCGGTGTTCCTTTTCAGCGTGGCGATCCTTTACGACCTGTGCCGCCCCAAGGGCATTTGCTCCGAGCATCCCGGTTGGACCCAATCCGCCTGTGAGCCTCTCCGGAAACATCTCCGCTGGTACACGGCCGTTGTCGCGCCCGCTGTCTTTGCGTTGGCGTTCTGCACGGCGTACGGCGCCGTCACCTGGACGCAGAGTCTGGGCCGGATTGCGCTCTTGGTGGCCATAGGGACGAGCATGGATCGGGCGAACGGTACGCTTTCAATACACTCCTCCAGTACCTTATCACCGTCATTGTGGTAGTGTGGGCCTTGGGGACTAGCGGGCTTGGCTGGGGCAAGGTGCAATGGCTTGTCGCCGCCCTCAGCGTGGGGCTCGGGTTCGGGCTGCAGGAAATCTTCGCCAATTTCGTCTCGGGCATTATCGTGCTGTTCGAGCGGCCCCTTCGCGTGGGCGACATCGTCTCCGTGAATGGACAAAACGGACTAAGCGGCACGGTCACGAAGATCCGGATTCGTTCGACCTCGATCCGCGACTTCGAGCGCAAGGAACTGATTGTGCCCAACAAGGACCTGGTGACGGGGCAATTGCTTAACTGGACGCTGTCGGACGCTGTCCAACGTGTTGTTGTGCCTGTCGGCATCGCGTACGGATCGGACACGGATCTGGCTGAGGAACTGCTTTGGAAGGTGCTTCGCGCCGACAGCCGGGTCCTGGAGGATCCCGCCCCGCAAGTGCTCTACACGGGATTTGGCGATAGCGCCCTGGAATTTGAGGTGCGCGCCTTCAGTCCAACCATCACGGACATGATCCCGTTGCGCCATGATCTGCACAAAGCCATCGACAAGGCGTTCCGCGAAGCGGGCATCGAGATAGCGTTCCCCCAACGCGACCTGCACTTCCGCGGCCCGCTCGAGATCGTCCACCGGCAAGAGGACGCTGGCGAGACCCCATAAGGAGAAGGCCCTCGAGTCGTCCGGCCAGCCTGGGCATACGGGGCTACAGGTTCATTCCCGATGAGGCTGGATTCTAGTTGCGAGCGCAAGTTGACAGGCATTGACACGGAGCAAGGCCACGTCGCGGCGCGATGGAGGCAAAGGGGATAAATTGCTAAACGGCGGGGGTTCCTGGTACCATTCAACCAACATGTTTACACCACTTCGCGGGGAAGCAGCAGGGGGAATGGCTGCTGATTGCCGCCGCGCAATTCTCGTTTACATCAAGAATGGCGCCTTCTCACAATGAAAGCAGTGAACCCGGAAGAAAGATCCAGTGAGTTTGAGGATCTCATTCTTTCACACATGGACATGCTGTATGCCGTGGCGTTGAAACTTACGCGGAACGCCACGGACGCCCAGGATTTGACGCAAAACACAGTGCTGAAGGCGCTGCGGTTTCACGACAAATTCCGGGAAGGCACGTACATCAAGGCTTGGCTGCTCACTATTCTTCGTAATACCTTTATTAATGAGTACCGCCGGCAGGTGCGAAGGCCCACCTTTGTGGAACTTAGCGGCACGGAGCCCGCCAAGAACACGGCCCCCGATCCTTCCGTGCCGTACGAGCCCAAGGATAACAGTTCGAATGAGCTTTTCGAGCTGTTGGATGACGAAGTGAAACTCGCGATCGAGTCCTTGCCGGATGACTTCAAGCAGGCCGTTATCATGGCCGATCTCGAAGACAAATCGTATAAGGAGATTGCTGCGGTCATGGACTGTCCCCTCGGCACCGTGATGTCGCGCTTGTACCGGGGCCGCAAGCTGTTGCGCGACCGGTTGCGGGGGTATGCGGAGGAGCATCGCCTCCTAAGCGGGAAACAGGAAGACCAGGAGTAGGGGGCTTCCGCGCCGGGTTATGTTCCCCGTACCACCCTCGTCCGCTATTTCACGCGCCAGAATGAAGGAATAAAGAATACCGCGAGACTGAACAGTTCCAGCCGGCCCAGGATCATGAAAAACGATAGAAACACCTTGCCTGGCGTGGGGATGAGGCTGTAGTCCATGGCGGGCCCTACGTGCTCAAGGCCGGGGCCGATGTTGTTCAATGTGCCGAAGACACAGCCGATGGCCGTCTCCATCGGGATACCCAAGGCCGCTAAAAAGAGCATGCCGGCCGCGAAAGCCAAGAGATAAAGGCCGAAGAAGCCGTAGGTCATCACCTGGACGTCTTCCTCCACGACCTCGTCATTGAGGCGCAAGGCGCGAATCGTCTTGGGCCGGAACGTGCGTTCAAGGCGGGCGTGGAT
>JBKHFO010000007.1:0-37895 GCA_046540175.1 Candidatus Hydrogenedentota bacterium | reverse complement strand
GGCGCTCAATACACATTACGGAAGGGCCCGCGGTATCGACGCCTCGATTCCTTTGTCCGAATTGTAGTGGCTAGACATGAAGGGCGGATGAAAGCTTGGCAAACCATTCGTAAGGAACCGGGACGCCACGTCCATCCCCCCTCGAAGCGGCAGGCCCCAGGGAATTTCGGGCCGCCGGGCGTCTTTACCCAAGCTTTGCTGGGAGATTCCCCAGTGTTCATATTCTGAAGGTATAGTTCACACGTAACAAGATAAGAAAGAATGTACGCTAAGGGGTCTCGCAAGACCCCAGAAAACTGGAGCAGTAGGCATGTCAGATCACGGTTTGGACGAAGGAGAAAATCAACGCGAGCCCGCCATGGGCCCCGGCGAGTCCATCGACATACTTGTCGTGGAAGATAACGAGAGTGAGCGAACCTCGATTGTCGCCGCGCTGCGGGCGGCCATCGCCGAGGTTCGTGTCGCTAGCGCCGGCGATGGTAAGGAAGCGATGGATTTTCTCCTGGCGCGAGGCCCGTGGGTGAGCCGCGCGGGGGAAGAGCCCCCAAAGCTGATCCTGATGGATTTGGCGATGCCGGAAGCAGATGGCTTCTCCGTTCTCGGTCAGATACGGTCGATTGAGCCGCCAGAGGCTCTTACCTTCACGCCCGTGGTTGTTTTTACCGATTCCAACACGGCGGACGACGTAAGCAGGAGTTACCGGTGTGGCGCGAACAGTTACATCATCAAGCCCCTGAGCTTCCCGGACTTTCAGTCGGTTGTGGAAATCGTGGGTGAATACTGGATGGCGCACAACAAGTCTGTCGATCCGAGGCTGGATTAGGTATCAACATTGGCTGCGCGTGGCGGTAACGCGGGATTGCCCCGGCACAACGCCAGCCAGCGTCGAACACTATACGCAGAAAGGGTTATGAAATGTCTATTAACAAGAAAGCGGTAGCCGCATTGATGGCGCTCGCCATCCCAGGCGCTGGACTGCAAGGGCGCCACACCTTCCGCAGCGCGGGCGCCGACATCAAGAGGGGCGGCCAGGCCATTGAGGACGCCGCCGACAGAATGGAGTTTCACGAAACCGGGGAACATCCATATCTGGCGTCCACACTATCACAAGACGTGACCAGGGCGCACGGGCTAATGGGACCGGTGAGCTAAGCCTCATCCGAGGGCTAGCGGTCCGCGGACTTGAGTCTGCCCGGCGCCAACAGGACCTTTCTCCAATTAGCGCCGGGCCTGTCGGAACTTTGTTACCAAGTGGCTATCACAGAAAGGAGTAGGAACCATGCTTGAACTACTGATCGTAATTCTAGTCGTTATGTGGCTGTTGGGTATGCTGACGTCATACACGGTGGGAGGCTTGCTCCATGTGCTCTTGGTGCTCGCCGTTATCGTGATCCTGTTTCGCTTGATACAGGGCAGGCGAGTAGGGTGACGCGCCATACCGGCTGAATTGTGTCACGCTCACGCCGGCGGGACCTCCCACGTGAGCGTGATTACAATTCAACCAATAGCGGTGTATACCGCTTAGGGAGAAACCAGACTGAAAGTGTACGTGATTGCCGCGAGTGTGTTCATTACGGCTGGGATCTTGGCCTTGGTCAGCATTCCGGTATGGGCAGGCGTAAGTTCGACCGTGGTGGGCGCGGGGGGGTTGGCTGTGCCGCTCATCATACGTTCGGCGGGTGCATGCTCGGCCCATGAGTCAATTTGCCTGATCCATTGGCAATGAGAAAGCTTGCTGCCCGCCGGCCCTCTTCCGCCCTACACGGGCCAATGCCCTGGTAACCTCGGCATCGTGCGGGCTTTCATGCGCAATCCCCCCTTGTATGTTAGAGGCAGGGCTGTTGAGGGACAGAATTCATACGATGAAGCCGCGCTATCCACAATTCTGGAGTGGAAGGAGTACTACACTACTCCCCATGGCGCCTTCAGCGCCTAACACAACCCCCCAGCGAGGCGTCGAAATTTTACCAAAACTTTAACCGGCTTTTGCTCTGGATTCATATCCATAGGATTTAATGTACAGAAGCAAACATAAGCCCCAGACCCGTATGCCGAAGTACTCAAAAACGCTACGCAAAGGGATTCCTTATGATAACGCAATGCTGCGTGTGCAAGAGGATCAAAAGGGAGAGTGACGCTCGTTGGACGGCTTCCAAAGCCGAATTGACCGGAGAGACCGTGAGTCATGGCTATTGCCCGTCCTGCGCGGAGGAAGTCATGCGGCGGTTCGATACCTACTACCCGCCAATGGAAAGCCCCCGGAACGAACAGCGTCAAGGGCGTTCCCAATGACTGTGAACGGTGACCGCGGGCGGGACAGGCTCACTCCGACAGCTTCCCGCAGCTCCAAGCGGCATGCCGCGCCAACTGATCCTCGGCGCCTCGCCACCCCCTAGGCGGGTGCGCCTATCCCGGGGCCTGGGACCTTACCCCGTCGCAGGCCTACCCCCTCCCCGGGACCGGACACATCCCCAGTGTGTCCGGCCCCCTATTCTCTCTGCGCCAGGCATAACACACAAACGTAAGGACCTACGAGCGCTTGGCTTCGTAAGTCCTTGTCATGTAAGGGGTTAAGTGGCGCGCCTGGGGCGATTCGAACGCCCGGCCTACGGCTTAGAAGGCCGTTGCTCTATCCAACTGAGCTACAGGCGCGTGTGGCGAGAGGTCTTCGCTACGCGGTCTTCCAACCGCGTGAATTATCCCATATTCGCGGCCATTTCACCAACTCCGCCGCGCGATCAGGGCAGCCGGTTCAGAACCTGCTTGCGGTATTCCGCGGCATTGGCGGAACGGCGGGCGCGTTCCTCCGCGGGATAGCGGGCGATGTGTTGGCGAAGCAGCGCGATGCGTTCTTGCGTGGCGGGATGGGAAGACAAAATGGGCAGGCGTGGTCCCGTTCCCTGGCGTTGTTCTTCTTCGCGCATTTTCTCCATGAAGGTCAGCATGGCGCCGGGGTCGTAGCCCGCGCCCCAGAGCATTTCAACCGCGATGGCGTCGGCCTCCCGCTCGTTCTCGCGGCTGAAGTTCATCTCGACGAGATTCGAGGCGATGTTTGCCGCCGCGCCGGGGTCGTCCCCGAGCAGGACGCGCATGAGCAGGTTGTAGCCGTATACGCGGGTGAGGCGTTCGCCGTGGTGGCGCGCGGCGACGTGGCCGATTTCGTGGGCCATCACGCCGGCGAGTTCGGCCTCGTTTCTCACAAGCTTCATGAGTGCCGTGTAGAGGTACATATGGCCGCCGGGCAAGGCGAAGGCATTGACGGTGTCCGGCTCATCAATCACCGTGAATCGGTACTCCATATCCCTCCGCCGCGCCACGCCCGCGAGCCGGCGTCCGATATCCTGAACGTATTCTTGAAGCTGTTCATCCTCGTGAACAACTTCCTGTTGCTCAATCTCTCCGGCCAACTCCCGCCCCAACTGCACCTCCTGTCGCGTGCTCAGAAGATTGATGGACGGGGCGGACAGGGTTTCGCATCCGCCGGCCGCCACAAGCAACAGCCCCACGGCGGCCAGTTGTATGAAAGTACGTACACACAGGGGTTGACGCATCGCTACATTCCTATCCTTCTCAATGGGACCTAATCCCCTCCCCTATTCTTCTTCCTCTTCCTCACGCGTGTTGAGCAGCAGCCCCACGTCATTGGCTTCCCACAACGTCACGCCCAAGTCGGGCGCTCCGTTCTGGTTGAAGTCGGCTACGGCCAATGCGCGGGGCCGGCCGCGCCGGAAGCTGTAGGTCTCGCGTTCGAATTCTTGAGGGATGGACGCGTCTTCCGAACGGTTGGTCAGCACGACGACCTGTTCGGAGGCGTAACAGGCCAAGGCGATATCGGGCCGGCCGTTGCCGGTGAAATCGGTCACCGCCACATCGCGGATTTCGTGCTCAATGGTGTCCCGATCCTCGCCAAGGAGGATTTCTTGGCTCAGACTAAACCGAAAGCCACCGTCGCCGTAGAAGATTACCACGGAGTCGTCGGCATGGCAATGACTCACAATAAGGTCTTCCTCCCCGTCTCCGTTGACGTCCGCGACGCGTATCGTGTGGGGCAATTTCCCTCGGCTGGAAAAGCGGGTTTCCAACACGAAACTCCCCTCCCCGTCTCCGCGCCACAGCCCCACTTCGCCGGTGGCGTAGAAGACGGTGGCCAAGTCTAATTCGCCGTCGCCATCGAAATCCGCGGCCGCCAGATTGCGAATGCCGCCGGGCGCGGAGATAATCTCGGGCTCGCCGAAACGCCTTTCCTCCTCCCCCTCCTCCGCTTCCTCTTCGTCTTCGTCCTCGTCCTCCCCATCCTCTTCGGGTTCCTGTCCGCGCCACACAATGAGCACGTCACTGGACCATCCCGCCGCTACGATGTCCATGTGCCCGTTTCCGGTAAAATCCTCCACCACGACCGCGGTGACGCCGGGCTGGGTGAAGACAGGGCGATCGTCGCTATCGCGCATACGGGCGTAGCTCAACTCGTGTTCCGGAACGGTATAGACCTCTGGCTCGAATAAGTTGTCGCCTATGTGCCGGTAATAGGTGATGTCCCGCCCGCGCGTGGCCATGAAACTGCCAACCACGAGATCGGGGTAGCGCGGCGAACTCACATTGGCCGCCACCACGTTGTAGGGCGCAAAATCCGCGCGTAAAGGGGGATGGACGCTATACTCCAGATCGCCCTCCGCCACGAGCATGGCCAACTCGTCGTTCGCCGGACGTTCGTCGCGGGGATCCCCCATGCTCCCCCGGTCGGCCGTGACAATGTCGGGCCAGCCGTTATCGTTCAGATCCACCGCCACGATGCCGCTTGGATTGGGCCCCACGCCATAGAGTTCACCGTGTTCGGTAAACGTATCCCCGGCCGCCACAACGCACATCAAAAACATGCAGAAGATTGCAACGCTCTTCACGATTCGGATCCTCGCGGAACTGCTGGTCTCAGAATGGTCGCCGGCGTCCAGCCGCCTTGGCAAAACCGGGCCGCCAATTCAATCGCCGCGCACAAACTCGTCTCCCGGGCTTTCCCCGTTCCCGCGATATCGTACGCCGTGCCGTGGTCCACGGAAGTCCGCACAAGGGGAATGCCGAGGGTTACGTTCACGCCCTCGTCCATGGCGATCAGCTTCATGGGGATGTGCCCCTGGTCATGATACATAGCGGTGACCGCGTCGAACTCCCCGTTCCACATGCGCAGGAACACGGTATCAGGCGGATGAGGGCCCGAACACTCCAGACCTTCGTCCCGGCATTGCGCCACCGCGGGCGCGATGCGCTCCTGTTCTTCCGGGCCGAAGGCGCCCTCCTCGCCCGCATGGGGATTGAGCCCCGCGACAGCCACGTGGCGCCGCGCCAAACCGAGCCCCGCCAAGGCGCGCCCGGCGATGCGCACGGAATCGGCGACCCGGTCTTGGGTCACCATATCCAACGCGGCCCGCAAGCTGCAATGGCTGCTGATGTGCACCACGCGCATCGCGCCCGCGAACAGGCACATGCGGTAATCCCGGCTGCCCGTAAGTTCGGCGATGAAGTCGGTGTGGCCCTGATAGGCGTACCCCGCCCCGTGAATGCCGGCCTTGTTCAGGGGACAGGTCACCAGCCCATCCACCCGTTGCGCCATGGCCAAGGCCACGCCCGTGCGCACCCACTCAATGGCGCACCGTCCCGCCTCCCCATCCAACACACCGGGACGGCGCGGGGGCGCGGGCGGACCAGGGTCCAACACGGGGACGGCATCGGCCATGCCGGCGCCTTCCACGGGCTCGTCCACCCTCACCGGAGGCGGACAGCCCCGCGTATCCGCCGCAAGCGCTTCGAAGTGGGCGTAACTTCCCACGACGAGGGGCTGGCACTGGCGCCAGACCTCCTCGCGCGCAAGCGCTTTCACGAGGATCTCGGGACCGATGCCATTGATGTCGCCCATGGTTATGGCCAGCAGGGGTTTCATAGGAGATGCCGGGAGATTACTCCGATTCCTGTAACAGAAGCGTATGGAAACGCCTAAACTTTAGGGAAACCCTATCTTACCACACGTCCGTCCTTATGCGCTCCGCGAGTGCCGGCAACGCTAATCACTTAGGAAAACCGCGCGCCGGGTAGATGTTGTCCCCGGCCCGCCATTTGTCAGCCCCGCCTCGATGGACTATTCCTGTCCCGGAATGAATCCCCAACGGCTGGGGCTCGTGGTATTCTAAACACATGACGCACGGACACGCCATGAATAAGCGCGCCCTTCGCCCCCAGTTCCGCGCAACGCGCCGGGCGCTGCCGCCCGGACAGCGCGCCGCCGCCGATAAGGCCATTGCGGAGCATATCCGCTCGCTGCCCGCTTTCCGACGCGCGGCTGCCGTCTTGTCCTATGTGTCCATCCCCGGGGACGAGGCGGACACGCGAGAGTTGCTCGGCCAACTCGCGGACAAAGGCCGCTTTGTACTTGTTCCACGCTCGTTGCCCGGCGGCAGCCTCTCCTGGCACCGCTTCAAGGGGCTCGGCCGTCTTGTGAAGGGCCGCCATGGCATTCTGGAGCCCGCGCCTGGCTCCCCCGCTGTCACGAGCTGGCCTTCCCCCGCGGTTGTTCTCACGCCGGGCGTCGCATTCACCCCCGAAGGCGCACGCCTCGGCCAAGGAGGCGGCTATTACGACCGGCTTCTGAGTGAATTCACTGGGGTGAGCATCGGGCTCGCCTATTCTTGCCAGATCGCGCCCTCCTTGCCGCAATCTCATCACGATTGTCCCGTGGATTATGTCATCACTGAAGAGACGGTTTACACCGCGTCCACCTGATCCCCCGTTTCGAGGAGCCGCAGGGCTTGGTCTCGTAGCGCGGGGATAGTTGGCGGATCGCCGGTTTCCAGCCAGTGAATGCGCTCATCCCGGCGGAACCACGACAGTTGCCGTTTGGCGAAGCGGCGCGTGTTCTGCTTCATGGTCTCCACCATGCCGTGATGTGTCATGCGCCCGCCCAGGTACGCCGCCGCCTCACGGTACCCCAGGGAGCGAATGCGCTCGAGATGGCCCTCGTGGCCGGCGCGTAACAGCAAGTGCGCCTCGTGCAGGAAACCGGCTTCGAGCATACGGTGCGCCCGGCGGTTGATCCGGCCATACAAGAGCGGACGCGGCATGGCGATGCCGATTTGGAGCGCATTGAGGACCGGCGCCTGTTGCTGATGCCGCGCGTGCCATTCCGAGAGAGGCGTTCCCGTCAGCTCATGGACTTCCAGGCCCCGCACAATCCGCCGCAGGTCGCCGGGGAGGATGGCGTCCGCATACGCGGCGTCGACTTCCCGCAATCGCTCGAAAAGCCTTTGCCCCCCCCACTCTTCCGCTTCTTGATGCAGACGTTGCCGGATTCCCGGATCCCGGCCTGGTCCCTCGAACAAGCCGTCGATGAGCGCCCGCACATACAGTCCCGAGCCCCCCGCCACGACGGCGATACGGCCGCGGGCGTTCAATTCCCGGACTTTCTCCAGGGCCAATTCCCGGAACGCGCCCGCGCTGAACGGTTCTCCGGGTTCGACAAACCCGACGAAATGGTGAGGCGCGCGGGCCAAAACTTCCGGGGGCGGCTGGGCCGTCCCTATCGCCATGCCACGGTACACCTGCATGGAGTCGGCGCTGATGACTTCCGAGTCAAGAGCCGCCGCCAGCTCCGCCGCCAAATCGGTTTTGCCGGATGCGGTGGGCCCCACAACCGCCAGGACCTGCGTCACTGCCGCCTCCGGAAACTCTTTTCCATCTGCCATTGGGTGAGTTCGGTGATGATGGGCCGGCCGTGCGGGCAGGTATACGGCGGGCGAAGCTGCCGGAAGCCTTCAAGCAAACGCCGCCGTTCCTCGGGCGAAAGCCGGTCTCCCGCTTTCACGCTTCCCCGGCACGCGTGGACGGCCAAACGCAGGAGACTCGCCAGAAACTCTTCTTGATCAAACAGTTCGCCTTGGGCAAGCTGGTCGAGGACACTATACACCACGTCGGGGATCTTGGCCTCTTCATAGAGATGACAGATGGCGGTTACCTGGAACGTGTGGCCGCCGAACGGCTCGATCTCGATGCCCAGCCGCTGGAACACTTCAATGTTGCGCTCCAAGATCCGGGTGTGCGAGGGGGGCACATCGATTAGAATTGGCGCCACCAGTTGCTGGGCCTGATAGTGGCCATCCTCGAGATCGCTCTTAAGCGCGTCGTAGGTCAGCCGTTCATGCAGGGCGTGCTGGTCAATGATTAATAGCCGTTCCTCCCCCGGCACCAGAAGATACGAATCGAACACCTGCATGGGCGCCCCATCCATCGACTCGACGGCGCCATACATCGCGGCGGGCGACACGAAGCCGCTTTCTTGCATGCCTTCTTCCATCCCCTGCGCGGAGAACTCGGTCTGCGTTTGCCCTCCGCCGGGCTGCACGCCGCCAGAAGCAGACGCATCATGCTCCGCCGTGTGCTCTGGGGATGCCGATTGCGCTTCTGTCGTATCCGCGTCAGGCGAGGCGCCAATCCCCTCTTCCACGGGCTGAGCCCGGCCCTGGGTTGACGTCTCGCGCTCTTCATTGGCGGGCCTGGGCGGCGTCCATTCGGGGGCCACGGGCTCCTCGTTTCTCCCGGCAACAGCGCCGCCTGAAGCCGGGGCCGTCTCCTTTGGCGCCGCTCCGGATGAGCCGCTCAGGTGGGACAAGCAGTCCCGCACGGCCTCGCGGAGCGCGTCGCGAATGGCGCGTTCGTCGCGAAAGCGCACGTCCCGCTTGGCGGGATGGATGTTGACGTCGGCCAGGCGGGGGTGAACCTGAACCATGACGATGCCCACGGGCCGGCGGCCCACGGTTAGCAACTGCCGGTATCCCTCTTCGAAGCCATACTGAAGGGCGCGGTTCTGGATGGGACGGCGGTTGAGAAAGAAGAACTGGTGCGAGCGCTGGGAGCGCGTCAAGGCGGGCGTGCCGATAAGGCCTTCGAGTTGAATTCCCCCTTGTTCGCTCTGGAAGGGGACCATGTCCTGAAGAAAATTCAGTCCCCATATCAAGGCCACGCGTTCGCGGAGCGTGGCGTTCTGGGGGATGTCGAGCAGGAGTTTATCGTTGTGGTAGACTTGCCACGCCACCCCCGTGTTCACAAGGGCGTGCCGTTGGAGCACGTCCAAGGCCTGGCCGAGTTCGGTGGTGATGCCCTTGAGAAACTTGGCGCGGGCTGGCGTGTTGAAGTAGAGCCGGTGCACGCCGATTCGTGTGCCCACGGGAGCGGGCGCCTCACTTACATCGCGCAGGACCCCGCCTTCCACCCGCACCCGCGTGCCCGCCTCATCTTTCTGCCGGCGCGTGAGAAGCTCGAACCGGCTCACGGCGGCGATGCTGGCCAGCGCCTCTCCCCGGAAACCCAGCGTGTGAATCGCGTCAAGGTCTTCCTTCTTGCGAATCTTGCTGGTGGCGTGACGTTCGATGGCCATCAAGGCATCCTGCTCCGACATGCCATGGCCGTTGTCCGTCACCTCGACGGTCCGCCGGCCCGCCGCCACCAATCGCACGGTGATGCGCGTGGCGTGGGCGTCGAGCGCGTTCTCGACTAGCTCCTTCACCACGGACGCCGGCCGCTCCACGACCTCGCCCGCCGCGATCTTATTGGCGAGTTCTTCGGGAAGCACGCGTACGGGTGGCGTATGAACGTTTGTCATGGTGATGGAAGCCCTTCTTGCGCCTTGTGTAAGTCCATTGTACGTAACGGGTTATGCAGGCTGCAAGCCATTCTGAAGGCCGGCCGCCCAACACGGCGATAGAAACGACGTGGATTTTCGGAAGGTATTTACGCCATAATTGGGTTGAGGGCCTTAAGGTGAAGACAAAAGGCGCTTTTATCGCAAACAATAAACGCTAATTTAGCACAAATTGTTAAAAAGGCATTCAAGCGCGAACCAACGTTCTTTCACTGAAATTATCAGATAAAAAGAGTTGTTACTGTCTCAGACACATGGTGTATTCGTGGCGCCCATTCGCTTCGATTAATCGGATTACACCGAGGAGCGCCTCGGGTTTCTCACAAGGGTTCAAACGGAACGGCGTGAAGAGCATTAATGACCTCGCCATTGAGGCTTGTTCACCCAGTCCAATAAGCACGGCGCAAGCGGCCTAAACGTTGCGCTAAACGTTACATAGCCCGCTTGCAACCGGGGAATGAATTGACCATGACAACACAGGCGCATCAGATCCCTAATCTTGATAAGCTCAAACAATACGCCGCCTCCAGGGCCGTGGAACTCGTGGAAAGCGGGATGGTTATCGGACTGGGCCACGGGAGCACGGCCATTCACGCGGTGCGGGGCATAGCCCAGAAAGTCCGGGAGGGATCCCTCCGAGACATCCGCGGCATTCCTTGTTCCAGACACATTGAAGGCGAAGCGGAAAGCTTGGGTCTATCGTTGGTCACCTTTGACGACGTCGAGAACATTGATCTTACCATCGATGGCGCCGATGAGGTGGATACCCAGCTCAACTGCATCAAGGGCGGCGGCGGGGCGTTGCTTCGCGAGAAAGTGGTGGCTCAAGCCACAGCGTACGAGGTCATTATTGTAGATGACACCAAGCTTTCGTCCCAGCTTGGGAAACGTTGGCCCATTCCCGTGGAGGTGGTTCCCTTTGCGCTGCGTCCGGTGAGCGCCTTCATCACGGAACTGGGCGGACGGGCCCAGCTTCGCGAAACCAAGGCGGGCCTTCCCCTTCAAACCGACCAGGGCAATTACATCCTCGATTGCCACTTTGGGCCCATAGCGAATCCGGAGGAACTCGGCCTGCAACTCGGTGAAAAGGCAGGCGTGGTCGAACACGGGCTGTTCCTGAATCTCACCAGCGAAGTCATCGTGGCTAGCGCCGAGGGGGTTCGGGTTTTGAAACGGACGTAATTCCCGCGAACAGGGAGTTGCAGACGCACATAGCCGCCCCGTTTCTACTCCAATCCCAACTCGCTGGGAAGATCCGTGAGCGTGGTAATACAGGGGTATTCGCCCGTATAACGGGCTTCCCGGTCGATGAGCATAGGACGCAGCCCCGCTCCATGCGCGCCCGCGGCATCATCCTCGATGGAATCGCCAATATGTACCGTGCGTTCCGGCGCCACGCTCAACCGGGCCAAGGCCGCCTCGAAGATGCGGGGGCCCGGCTTGGCGCAACCGACTTCGGCCGAGGTCACGACACAAGCGAAATAGCGCAGGAGGCCGAGCCGTTCAAGAAGGAGAGGCAACCGCGAATCCCAGTTTGACACCACGGCGCAGGGGAGACCGGCCCGGCTAAGCCGGTCGAGGGTGGGAGTCACATCCTCGTACACCCGCCATGCCTCCGGTTTAGCGAAATGATGAAACACTTCGTCAAAGAACGCGTCGAATCGTTTGCCGAAAACCTCCAACCCGGGATGGACGGCAAACACTTTGGCGACCATATCCCGCCACCACGCCCGTTCTGCTTCCTCGGAGGTAAAGTCCGCCGCAAAAGGCGGTTCCTTAGGACGCATCTCGGCGGCCCGCCGCCACTCGGCGCGAAAAGCGTCTTGCAACTTCTGGGGATCCGCGTTTACACCATGGAGTTGAGCCACCTCGGAATAGACGGAACCCACCGATGGATGGACGTAGATCAGGGTCTGTCCCGCATCAAAAAACACGGCGTCCACGCAACCGGTCATACCCATCCTCTAAGCTTCGCTCCCCCAACTCCTCACCGCAAAATCATATAGCGAGCTGTTAGCGTCACCGCCAACAGCCCGGCGATGACGATGGCGGCGTGCAATCCCCAGAGGTCAACCAAGGCCGCCACCTCTTGGGTAAACGGCGCGGTATCATTCTCCTCGCGGATTTCAGGGGCAGGCTCCGCCTCCTCCAGTTCCCCTTCGGGAAACTCCAGGGCCGTTACGTCCGCGGGCGCGCCCTCGGCCTCCTCGAATCTTTCCCGCGCCATCTCGCGGGCGCGTTCGGCGAATCGGACCTCTTCGCGCGGAAGCCACTGCTTGCCCTCGGTAGTCTCAACCTGCTCCCGGCCTAGCGCCTCCCAGCCCTGCTGTATACGCCGTTCACGGGCGCGGGACGACTCTGGATCAATGGAGACAATGCGGTCGCGGTTGATCGTGCGTATCCTTCCGGGATCCCATGGCCGATCGAGTTCGAGACGGATAAGCCTCTCATCGGCCTCCTCGATAAACCCGTAATAGACATTGTTATTCGTGAGCGTGACAATGTAGGGGTCCCGCGCTTCTTCAGCCTCGCCAGCCCCAGCCGCCAATAGGATGACTATACAAATCGTATCCATAAAAGATAGTATAAAGTTTCTTGAGCCCCCTTGACAAGACGCGTTAGGTTCGGGATGTTTACGAAACTTCTCAACCCTCCAATGGATTAACCTCCATAGCGCAGTAACGAAAAGGCAGAAGCACCGTACGCCGGAAGGCGGCTACCGTGGAACATGCAGGAGGAAGCTTTGGACATTGCGTGGACAGCGAATTCGTGTTGCAGAGCCACTATACTATTCCATATATTCGCGCCGCTTATCGTGGCGGCGGCGGGGGGATGCGCCACCGTACCGGCCGAGGAAGAAGCCGCGGAAGGTCCGGACGCTACAGGTAATGGGCGGGTCACCTACAGCTCCGAAAACGCCCGGCTCGGGGACACCATACGCCACGCGGGCGCGGCAGGCGGCAATGTGGTCCTCATGGGGGGACTGGAAGAGGACCAAGTGGGGGAAGTGAACTTCAACGAAGACCCGCCTCAAACAGTCGTGTCCCAGCTTTCGGAGCAGGCGGGGCTGGCGGTCGAAGTCACGCCCGAGTATTCCTTCCTCTTTCCCGCAGCGTACGAGGCGTTGACCAACGTCAGCCTGGAAGAGGAGCTTCATGGCGCATACGAGGGCGTCGAAACCCAGATCGCGTTCGGCGCGGGAACGCCACTTTTTATGGGCTTAGCCTGGATAAGCCAGGCCACGGGGGTGACCATCGTGGCGGATAACGAGGTGGCGGAGGCCCAAAGCGGGGAAATCGCGTTGGGCGCCATGCCTCTTTCAACCGCCCTTGAAGCGCTTCTGAAGTCGGCTCGCGTCGCTAACTTTTATGTGGACAGTACGGAGGAGTATATTTTCTTGTATTCGGGCGCTCAAGGCCATGAGACCGATATGCTGTTGAACCGGCCCGCCTTGGATCAGCAGCAGCAGGCCATGCTTGAGCAACGAGTCACTGTGTATATGCCGGAACCCCCTAGCCGGCCCAATCAGCTCCGCATGCTTCCCGGCGCCACGCCGCTGGCCGAAGTATTGCCGTCTCTGTCCCGGCAACTTGGCGTACGTGTGGTAGCGGAGCCTGGCCTCGAAGAACTGCCTGTGAACCCTGCCGTGTTTCAGGATGTGCGTGTCAGCACCGCCATGGACCTGCTCATCCGGCAATGGCTGCGGCCCGAGTACGGCTATCACGCCGCGCACGACCGCCTGGTCATCCGCCGCCGCACGCCAGGGGAACTGTAGGGGCGCTGCACTAATGCGAAGGCGAGGGGGACGGACGCAAATCGCGGGTCAATTCTCACAACGGGCCCCCTCCCTTCTTCTCCGCCGTTACAGAGGATGATTTGATGCGGCGGCTCCCCCCCCAGCCTAACGCCTTTCCCCGCCACACATCATCAACTTCTTTACCCATCTATCGCACAAAATAGTGCATTATCATATAAGGGGATCCGTTTGTACTTCTTGAAATGTAATAGCAATTTGTGATGTTATCATGGTTCGTGGCGTTATAACGGGATGGAGTGAGACTTATGAATAAGAATGACGCGTTGGTTTTTTTGCGGCATCATTGCATCACTGCTGTTGTGCGGTCGGAAAGCAAGTCTGAGGCCTTTCTACACGTAGTGGACGCTATTATCCAGGGCGGGGTGCGTTGTCTGGAGATACCCTTACACACGCCGGAGGCTCTGCGTTGCCTTGAGATGGCCTCGGAGCAACTCGAGGGAACAGAGGCATTGGTGGGAGCGGCCTCGGTGGTTGATGGCGAGATATGCCGCATGGCCATCCTCTCCGGCGCCCAATACATCGTCACGCCGATCTACGCGCCAGAAGTCATCTCCGTGGCCCAGCGTTGTGGCATTCCGGTCATCTGCGGGGCCTACACGCCCACGGAGGTTTTTCAAGCGTGGCAAGGCGGAGCAGACATGGTCAAGGTGTTTCCGGCGAGTTTGGGCGGCCCCGAATACATCGAGATCCTGCAAGAGCCTTTCCCCCAGGTTCCGCTGGTTCCCGGCGGAGGCGTCAAACTCAACAACACGGCGCAGTATCTCAAGGCGGGCGCGACGGCCTTGGCTGTGGGCACGAATCTGGTGGGCAAGCGGGCCGTTGAAGGCAATGACTACACCGCCATCACTTCGAACGCCCACGCTTTCGCCCATGCCGTGTCCCGGTTCCGGCAAGAGGAATAAGGCGCATCGAGACGGACGCGGTCACACAAAAAAACCTCCTGGGGCTGGCGGCTCGGCGGCGTTAGCCCACGCAGCAAGGAACTCCTCCGTGCGGGCTTCGCGCCGTATCCCCAGCCGGGTCAGGGCGAAATCGTACCGCGCGGGATCCTCAGGCGCCCATTGGCGGAAGCCCTCGGTCACTTCCCGGACCGTGCGGGCGTCGGCTTGGCGCCTTTGGGACAGTCCCATCCGTCGGGCCAGCCGGTGCATGTGCGTGTCCATGGGAACCATCAGCACCGCCGGATCCACGCCTTCCCATCCACCCGGATCCACCGCGTCGCGGCGCACCATCCAGCGCAAGTAGAGGTGAAGCCGCTTGCACGCGCTGCCGCGCGACGGGTGGGGCAACAGAAAATTGGGCTCGGCCGGGTCCACGCGCAAGGCATCGGTGAAATCTCCCAACGCAATGACGACGTCGTTTTCGCTGGCTCGAAGGGCTCGGACAAAACAAACCTCCAACGCGCCATACGCCGCGCGAACCTGTTGGATCCCGCACAGCAACCTGGCTAGGTCGTCGCCCGAGGCATAGCGGTGACGGAAATCACGAAACCGCCGTGAGATGATTCGCGGCGCTGTTTCGGCGAGATACTGGGCGGGTGAACCTAGCGCGGGCAATATCCGGCCAATGCTCGCAAGGATTTGCTTGACGTTGCCAAAGGCCAGGGAGGCGGCGATCAGCCCCACGATTTCACGATCGGACGGGTCCTCGTATTCCAACACCATCTGCAGGGGGTCCGGCTCTACATAGGCGCGCTGGTTGAAGCAGTCATACAGCTCCTCCAGCAAGAACCGGCGCGACGGCTGCGTGGGGATCGGCATGATAAGTCCATGGGGGTTGAGAGACGCTTGCGCCAATACGCGGCCTAACCTAAGAGTGTGGGTAGGACGGCTTCATCTTGTAAATCCTGTCCATGACCCCTTACCGCTGGATGACGAGGCTGCTGCGGGGGAGACCATCCCCCTTGATCCCCCTTCAAAGGGGAAATTATGCTCGAAAGCCGACAAGATGCCAGTGTTACGGGACGTCCACAAATCCAAGGCCGGCCAAGCGCCGGGTTCAGGCAAGTAGAATCGTTCTTTAACGTAGCAAATGAACCCGGCCATTTCAAGGCTTCCGGCGCGCTCCATCCTTTTGACACCGTTCATCCCGTATGCTACCGTTGCTACCTATTGTTGGGGATTGGGCTGCAACCCTGGGGATTCTCTGACAGGACCATGCCGTATTCGCACGTGGCTTAGGTTCAAATCCGCTTTTCTTGCTGGCCTTACCTTGAACATAAAGTTATGAACCAGACCGTTTTTCTTCACCGGCGAGGGAGACCTAACATGAGCAGCCAACGCATCATCGCAATATTCAGCACCATAGCGGCATGTCTGTTGTTTGCAGCCAGCCCGCTTCACGCTCGGGAGGCCCCTGGACAACCCACCGGCTTGCTGCTTGAACGGCTTTCCACGCCATTAGGGATCGATAACGCCAATCCCGCGATGAGCTGGGTGCTCAACCACCCGGAACCCGATCAGCACCAGACGGCTTATCACATCCAAGTGGCTACCAACGTCAGCACCCTCGAAGATGGGGAGCCGGACGTCTGGGACTCCGGTAAGGTGGAGTCATCGGAATCCAGCAATGCGCGATATGACGGACCTGCCCTCGAGCCGAACACCGTCTATTTCTGGCGCGTGCGCGTCTGGGACAAGCACGACGCCGCAAGTCCGCACTCCGAGCCCCAGATGTTTGTCACCGGGGTCGAGAATGAATGGCAAGCCACCCCTATCTGGGCAGGGAACGAGGCCGGGGATGGCCCTTCCAATTTCGCCTTCTTGCGGCGCGAATTCGAGCTGCCCGATAAAGAAATCGAGCACGCCATCGTTAATGTCACGGGCGTTTCGCCGGACTCCGCCGCCCAGTATGTTTACCGGCTCTACTTGAACGGCGAATTCATTGGGTGCGGCCCTGAACGGGGGTTTGATGACATTGAGCGCTACAACACCTACGAGGTCTCGGATTCGCTTGAGCCTGGCGCGGTAAACACGGTGGGGGCGCTCAACTATACCGGCGACGAACACAAATTCATCTTCCAGATGGATGTCCAGTTCGCCGATGGGACAACCAAAACCATCACCTCCGATTCGTCCTGGCAAGCCCTGGACGGTGACGATATCTACGTGGATGGCGGCAACGCGGGCCACGGCGCCTACTACCATGCGCCGCGGGAGTTCATCAACGCGTTGAACTACCCCTTCGGCTGGAAGGAAAGCGGTTTTGATGGCGCCGGCTGGACCGAGGCCATGGAGCGGGACGCCCTCGAAACCCTGAAGCCGTCGGCCCAACATAACGAGCAGCAGTATCTCGTGGAGCCGGAACGGGTAGTCGAACGCGAGCCGGGCCACTATTTCCTGGATTTCGGGCGCTCGGTCATCGCCGGATTCCGCCTTAATGAAGTCGAGGGCGAGGCCGGTCAAGAAGTCGATATCCGGCTGGGACAAGAATTACTCGGCCCGCGGACGGTGCGATATGAAATGCGTACGGGCAACACCTATCAAGAAGTGTGGACCTTAACCGATGGCCCGCAAACCCTCACCAATTGGGGCTACCGTTCCTACCGGTATGCTGAAGTCATCGGAGCGCCGGAAGGGCTCGGCGCCTCGAACTTTCAAGCCGCGGTCCTCCGGCAACCCTTCGACGAATCCGAGTCCCACTTCGAGTCATCGGATTTCGTGCTGAATGATATCTGGGACATGCTGAAGTACAGCATCAAAGCCACCAGTCTGGATGTGTACGTGGACACCCATGCCCGCGAACGGCGCAACTACGAGGGCGACGCCTACATCAACCAGCTCTCGCAATACGCCGTCGAACGCCAATACGCCTTCCCGCGCTACTCAATGGAGTACCTCTACTACCGTCCCACCTGGCCTACCGAATACAAGCAGTTTTCCATCAAGATGGCCTGGAACGACTATATGTATACGGGTAACGCAGACTCACTCGCGGAACATTACGAGGTCTTGCAAGATAAGACCACCGAGCCGTTCATCAACGAAGACTATCTCGTCGAAAAAGGGCCGGAAGAAGGCGGCCAGCATGGCCCTTGGGGCCGTGATCTCATCGATTGGCCCGAACCGCTCCGCGACGGGTATGAGTTCTCCGACATCAACACGGTCATCAATTCCTTCAACTACCGCGCGGTCGAACTGCTCGGCAAGATCGCGGAAGTCATTGGGGAAGACGAGGACGCCGCCGAATACACGGAGCTGGCGGACAATCTCCGCGAGGCCATCAACGATCATCTCTACGACCCCGAGGCGGGCGCGTTCCGGGACGGGCTGGACATTGACCACCATGCCCTCCACGCGAGTATTTTCCCTGTCGCGCACGGCGCCGCCCGCGAGGAGTACCTCGATCCGTTGGCGGAGCACATTTTCGGCCGCGGCATGCAGTGCAACGTTTACGGCGCGCAGTTCGTGCTCGAAAGTCTCTATGCCGCCGGACGGCCGGATCTCGCCCTTGAGCACATGAACGCCGTCGAAGGCAACAGCTGGGGCCATATGATGTATCGCGTAGGCGCCACCATCGCGGCTGAGTCATGGGATCCAGAACTTAAGCCGAACATGTCCTTCTCCCACGGTGGATGGGGTTCGGCGCCGGCCAACAACATCGCCCGCGGCTTGTTTGGCATTCAGCCGCTTGAGCCCGCTTTTGACACGTTCCAGGTTAAACCCCAGCCCGGCGGATTGGCGTGGGCGCAGTACACAAAGCCAACCATCAAGGGTCCCATCAGCGTGGAGTTCATCGAAGACGGTGATAGCTTCGAGATGACCGTCACCGTCCCCGTGAACGCCCGCGCCCAGGTCCATGTGCCCCGCATGGGCGAAGACCGCGCCGAGGTCACGGTGAATGACGAGCGCCGCGAAGGCCGCATTGACGGAGACTTCGTGGTTATTGACGACGTGGGTTCCGGGACACACACCTTCGTGCGATGACTGACTCTACATTAGAGATAGGCGGCATCCCGCAACCGGCATAGTGACGCACAGGAAAGAGGGAGGTTATGAGACGCACTGACCCAAAGACTATCGCTCCCGCTCTAGAGGCGCTGGAGCAGCGGTTTGGGAAACTGGACAAGGTTAAGGAACGAATCGCCAACCATCACATCGAAACGCCTTCGTGGGCCTATGGGGACAGCGGCACGCGATTCGGGGTGTTTCATCAACCCGGCGTCCCCCGCGACACATACGAGAAGATGGAAGACGCTGGCGTGGTCCACAAGTTTACGGGCGTGGCCCCATCGGTAGCCATTCATATTCCGTGGGACAAAGTGGACGATTTCGGGGCGTTAAGCGAGTACGCGCGGGAGCAAGGCGTGCGCATAGGGGCCATCAACCCCAACGTGTTCCAGGACCAAGCCTACAAGCTGGGCAGTCTCACCAACGAGGATTCCGGCATCCGCCAGAAGGCGCTCGATCATATCCTCGAATGCATTGAGATCGGCAAGACCGTGGACTCGAAACTCCTCAGCCTCTGGTTCGCCGACGGGACCAACTATCCCGGGCAGGCCGATTTCCGGCGGCGCAAGCAGTATCTGCTAGAGGGCCTTCAAGCGGTCTACCAGGCCATGCCGGCGGACATGCGCATGTTGCTGGAGTATAAGTTCTTCGAGCCCGCGTGGTATCACACGGACCTTGCGGACTGGGGCATGTCCTACACCTTCTGCCGCCACCTCGGAGACCAAGCGCAGGTCCTGGTCGATCTGGGACACCATCCGCTGGGGACAAACATCGAACACATCGTCGCCTTTCTCATCGATGAGGGCAAACTTGGCGGCTTTCACTTGAACGACAAGAAATACGCCGACGACGACGTAAGCGTGGGGAGCTTCAACCCCTACCAGATGTTTCTCATCTACAATGAACTGGCGGCGGCGGAAGACGACCCCTCGGTGCGAGACGACATCGCGTACATGATTGATCAAAGCCACAACATCAAACCGAAGATTGAAGAAATGATTCAATCCGTCGTGGCCTGTCAAGTACAATACGCCAAGGCGCTTCTCGTTGATCGCGCGGCCTTGACCGAGGCCCAGAAGAACGGGGATGTTGTGCAAACCGAGGAGATCTTGAAAGAAGCCTACCAAACCGACGTGCGGCCGCTGCTGGCCCAGGTCCGCATGGAGATGGGAGTGGATCCCGATCCTATCATTGCTTTCCGCAAGAGCGGCTATAGCGAGAAAGTGGTCCGCGAACGCCAGGGCGGCAAAGGCGCCGCCACCCTCGGCGGATAATGGGCGCCTTGATGGGAAGTTGTTCTAATTGAAGCGATGGGATAGATTCCTCCACGGAATCATATGTGGAGTGTCAGTGGCTGGGGAACAGAAGGAGGAATGAACCGTGGCTGATCAAGAAGGGTCCAAGGCCATCGAGGCCATGGACAAGTTGTACGAGTTCGACCGGGAACCGGTGTCCGACGACCGGCTTCAGCCGGGGCGGTATTTCGCGGGCGCCTACGCGGGCGAACACACGGCGGGAACCGAGTTCGTCATTGGCGCTTCATTCGTTATGTGGGGCGCGGCGGTTATAGACGTGCTGTGGGGGCTGGTCATCGGCAACGCCTTGGCGGTGTTGACGTGGACCTTCATCTGCGCCCCGATCGCCGTACAGACGCGGCTGACCTTGTACTGGTATCTACGCAAGATTGCAGGACCCGCGGTGACCACGGTCTACAATGTCGTGAATGCGATCCTATTCTGTATCTTGGCGGGCGCCATGATTACGGTTTCCGCCTCGGCAGTCCGCATCCCCCTCGACACGCTCACGCCGCTGGACATTCCCCCCAGCACAGGCTGGTTACCGGGCAATGTTTGGTTCGTGCTCACGACCATTATCGTGGGGGCGGTCGTGGTTACCGTGGCTATCCTAGGCTTTAAGAGCCTGGCCAAGTTCGCCTCGGTTTGCTCGCCGTGGATGTTTCTTATGTTTATCGCGGGCGGGCTTGCCTCCCTGCCCTACCTGGCAACCCAGTCCGGCCAAGTGGACGCCATCGCGAGTTGGGGCGACTTCTTGGCCGTATCCCATGAACTCATCTGGACGGGCGAACCGGCCGAGGGCGAGGGCCTGGGCTTCTGGCACGTGGTGGCCTTCGCTTGGATTTGCAACCTGGCCATGCACGGAGGGCTGTCCGATATGGCGCTGCTGCGCTACGCCAAGTCCCATTGGTACGGCCTGTACTCCGCCCTCGGCATGTATCTCGGCCACTATCTCGCGTGGATCTGCGCGGGCATCATGGGAGCGATGACGGCGCTCGTGCTCCAGACGCCTCTCACCGAGTTGGACGCCGGCGAAGTGGCGTGGCAAGCCGTCGGAACGGCGGGCATTCTCGCCGTGGTGATCGCGGGCTGGACGACTTCGAATCCGACACTTTACCGGGCTGGCCTCGCCTTCCAAGCGATTACCCCGGGCTGGCCCCGCTGGAAGGTGACCCTCGTGGTGGGGGCCGTGACGACACTCATCGCATGCTCGCCCTTTGTGTTCACCCAATTGCTGGACTTCGTGGGACTGTACGGCCTCATCCTTGTGCCCATCGGAGCCATCGTGTTCACTGAGCACTGGATCTTCCCGCTCATTGGATACCAACGCTACTGGGTGAGCCGCAAGGGGCTTGTGTTCAGCTGGCCCGCCCTGGCGAGTTGGGGTCTCGGCCTCGTGGCGGCGTATCTCTTGCCGCTGCACCTGTTCTTCCTGTTCGTTCCCGTTTCGGTGATTACGGCCGTGCTCTACATTGTCTTCGCCGGCATGGCGGGCGCAAGGGATACGGATCTGCCCCCGGAAACCTGGGAGACCCCTCGGAAGACCTCGGGCGCGCCGCCGGCTCCCAAGACCGTCTTCGGCGGTCACGAACCCTTGTGGTGGGGCGCGGGAGCAATTGCGCTCCTGTGCTTGATCGTCTCCTTGGCCCTCCCGCTATGGGTTTTCTGGGGCGGCGTGGACCATTTCGATGAACGCTTCGTCACGATGCGGAACTGGCTGCCCCTCGTTGCCGTCGTCTACTTCGTGGCTGGCACCTACTGGGCCGTGAAACGCCAGAAGCCGGAAGAAACGGAAGGCGAGATGGCCGAGTAAGCGGCTACCTTCCGAGATCACGCGGGGCGCTTCCCCTCAGTCCTTCAAAAGGGGAAGCGCCCCGCCTCATTTGCTGGGGGAGAATTACACCGCCGCGCGCGTTTGCGCCTCGATTTCACGGTAGCGTTTGAACCGCTGGCTCCAATACTCGGCTTCCTCCGGCTCGTACCGCCTTACCTCGACGGAATTCCGCACTACATCGCGGACCTTCTGCGCCGTGTGAATGGCGCCGTCCCCCATTGCCACGGTTAATAGATTCCCGGCCGCCGTCGCGTCCGCGGGTCCAGCCACGACAGGCCGCTGCATGGCGTTGGCGGTCATTTGGCAGAGCAGCGTGTTGCGGCAGCCGCCGCCCACGATATGAACCGTCTCCACCTCCCGGCGCACGAGGGGCTGGATATGCTCGATTGCCTCACGGTAAGACAAAGCCAGGCTCTCGAAGATGCACCGCGCCATGGCGCCCTCCGACGCGGGCGTTTCCTGGCCTGTGCGCTGGCAGAACTTCGTGATGGCCTCCGGCATGCTTTTCGGAGCGAGAAAGGCGCCATCGTTGACGTTGAGCAAGGGGCCATGCGCCGCCGCGTTTTGGGCCGTCCCATCGAGTTCGTCGTAGGAATAGGCGCGCCCCGCCTTCTCCCATGCGGCCCGCGTTTGCTGGAGAAGCCACAGGCCCATGATGTTCCGGCCCAGGAACAAGCCGCCCAAGGTAAGCTCGTTGCAAAGATTGGCGTTGTACGCTTCATCGGACGTATGCGCCTTGTCCGAGTTCATCGCCACAATGGACCAGGTGCCGCAGCTTATCGCCGCGTAGTTGTCGTTGGCCGCGGGCACGGCCGCCATCGCCGAGCCTGTATCATGAGTGCAGGGCGCGATGATCGGCGCGCGTTCCAATCCCGTCTCTTCCTTGAGCGCCGGACGCAGTTCGCCAAGGCGGGTGGCCGGATCCACCAATTCCGTCATGATCTGACGAGGCAACCCCAGTTTGCCAAAGATGTCTTCCGACCACATCTTCGTGCGCGGATCATAGAGCTGGGTGGTAATGGCGTTGGTCCGCTCGGTTACCCGGCTGCCGCAGAGCATATAGTTCAACAGATCGGGCATCAGCAGCAGTTGTTGCGCCATGTCGAGAATGTGGGGCTTCTTGCGTTTTAGCGCGAAGAGCTGCACCGCCGTGTAAATCGGCACGATGGGGATGCCCGAACGCTCGAACATCTCCCGCACGGAACACACCGCGTCGATTTTCTCCACCATCCCCTCGGTGCGCTTGTCCCGGTAACACACCGGATTCATGAGCAAATCACCGTCTTTATCGAGCAGGCCATGATCCACGGCCCAACTGTCGATGCCTATCCCGTCCACGGACGTCCCGTGCTTCCGCGCGTAAAGCCGCAGGGATTCGACCACATTGCGATAAATAAACGGCAAATCCCAATACAAGGTGTCCAGAATCCGGACAGGACCGTTGGGAAAGCGGTGCAATTCCTCCACGGAAAGCTTGCCGTTATCCAGGCTGCCCACCATGGCCCGGCCGCTCTCCGCGCCCAAATCGATCGCCAGATAGCGTTTCGGCGTCATGCTATTCTCTTACCCCCTGGTTAACCATTGCCTTGACTCAATCGTCGTCGCCGGGACGCCAGGGTTCCGGCCCATCCTCACGCGCGCGGAGGAACTTGGCGTCCACTTCTTCGTACCACGCGTGGAGCTTGGCGCGCATCTCGGCTACACGATCGGGATGCTCCTCCGCCACGTCGTGTTGCTCCTCGAGATCGTCCACGACATTGTAGAGGTGGACGGATCCGTCCTCGTAGCGTTCGATGAGCTTCCACGGTCCGATGCGGATGGCCCCGCCAGGAAAGCCGCCTTGGTTGGAATAATGGGGGTAATGCCAGTACAGGGCCTCGCGCTCGTGGATCGCCCCTTCCTCGCCCTTGAGCAAGGGGAGCAAGGACACGCCGTCGAGATGCTGTTCGGGCCGCAAGGGCAAACCAGCCGCTTCGAGCAAGCCCGGATAGAAGTCCGTGTTCATGGTGGGCGTGTCGCACGCGCTCCCGGCTTCAACCACGCCCGGCCAACGTGCGATAAGCGGATTCCGTAGCCCGCCTTCATACAGCCAGCCTTTGCCGCCGCGCAGCGGCAGATTCGACGTGGGATGCCCCTCGCTCGTGGCGAGACCGCCGTCGTCGGCCGTGAAGACGACCAGCGTGTTTTCTTTCAAGCCAAGCTCTTCCAACGCGTCAAGCACCCGGCCCACCCCCCGGTCCATGGCCTCGACCATGGCGGCGTAGACGGTGTGCGTTTGCCGCACCCGCACGCGCCGGGGATTATCCGTCGGCCAGACCTGTTCCTCCTCTTCGAATAGCTCGTCTTCGTCTAGCTCATCCAACCCCAGCTCACGGGCCTTGGCCTCGTATTTCTCGATCAGCTCTTGAGGCGCTTGCAGGGGCGTGTGGACCTGGTAGAAGGAGAGATAGGCGAAGAAGGGCTCGTCCTCGTCTTGTTGGTCCCGCAGGAAGTCGATCGTTTCGTCCGTCAAACGCTCGGTGAGGAACTCGCCCTCTGGGCCATCTTCAAGCCGGGGATTGTTGTAGGGCGAGAAATAGCCCCCTCCCCCATGCGCTCCGGGCGAACCCGCGGTCCATCCCCCGATGTTGATGTCGAAGCCCTGCTCTTCCGGCCAGTACTTGGGCTCATCCCCCAGATGCCACTTGCCCGCGAAGTACGTCTTGTATCCGCCCTCCTTGAGAGCCTCGGCGAGCGTGACCTCGCCGGTAGGCATGTAGCTATTCAGTTCGGCCGGCCGGAACCGCTCGGTGCGAACGCCCGTGAACCAGTTCGTCGCGTCATGCCGGGACGGATATTTCCCGCTCATGATGCCAAAGCGCGTCGGCGAGCACACCGGATTCGATCCGTAGGCATGGTTGAACTTCATACCCTCCCCGGCCAGCCGGTCGACGTTCGGCGTTTCATAAAACGTCTCCGGATTGTACGCGCCGAGATCCATCATCCCGAGATCGTCGACGAGGAAGAACAGAATATTGGGACGCGGTCCATTTCCTTCGCCCTCGGCCGCAAGCGCGGGGGAAATCCGCGTGGCGCCCGCCGCCAACAAGCCCGCCAGGGCCGCGCCGGAGCGTAGCGCTTGCCGGCGGGTGATGCGGGGAGCTGGAGATGATAAAGAGTTCTTGTCTTGACTCATGGTTCTCATCCTTATTCGGTAGGGGCACACATAAATATGCCGCAACTTCATGGGAGCGTGTGCCTCGATCCTGCTCTTTTTTGGGGGCTCCTTTCAACTTCGCGTCACGCGCAATCTCATGGGCGGGCCGTCACTCCATTGAATTCGTCGAACGAGTGATATATGATCCCGTCAGGTTTGTATGACTCCGTCATGCGCCTATTTCTGGACTGCTACTCCGAGTCGCGAAAGCGCTTGGCAACGTGTTCGCCGTCGATACCATCAAACAGTTCGCGCCCAATGTCCGTTTCATTCACATCGTCCGGGATGGGGGCGAGGAAGTACGAGGGGAACTATTATGAGGTCAAATACAAATTCCTCCTCACGGATCGTTCCGGGGAGCTGAAACGCATTTACGGCTTCCGTCAATTGGACTACACGGACGGCCTTGTGAACGGGATCGTGGCCGGCCACGAGTTCTTCAATACAAGCGATGGCCTGGAGTTCCCTGGCGCGTTCTTTCCACTTTATACGCGCAGGCCGTTCCGCAGTATGTGAGACGGGGGCAGTCCGCCCGGCCGCACCCTGTGCAACCCCAAACCCTCAGCCGCGGGGAGGCCGCCCAAGCCGCCAGATGCGGTGTGCTTTTTTTCAGATTAACCCAGCGGGGTACTAGTGTCCTATGACCACATGCTCCATGGCGCCGCTGTCCGGAGCGTTTTGGCGTGACGCGCTGCGCGATCTTATCCGCGCCCGCGAGCTTCTGCGGGATCTCGTGTGGAAGGATCTGCGCGTTCGCTACCGCTACGCGGCCATGGGATTCCTATGGGCGATCCTTGAGCCACTGTTGATGACGCTCATCCTGACCTTCGTGTTCTCCATCGTCTTCCGGTACCGGCCCGGCGCGGACGCGTTATCCCCGGAAACGCCGTTTGCCGTCTTCTTGTTGTGTGGACTCATCTTCTGGAATTTCCTAAGAAGTTCGGTCTCGGATGGCGCAAAATCGCTGGTGGCAAACCGTGTATTGGTGGGCAAGGTCAATTTTCCTCTCGAAATTATTCCCTACGCCAGTATTGGTGTGAGTTTGGTAAATCTCTCTGTTGGATTCGTGATATTCCTTGGCATTTATTTGGCCTTTGGCGGTGGTATTGGCGGCACAACTGTTTTAATCGCGCCTCTTTTTCTGATTCAATTGGCCATCGTGGCCGGGCTAACGCTGATATTGTCTTGCCTCAATGTGTTTTTCCGGGATGTGCAATTCATTACCGATGTCCTGTTGACGTTCGGCTTTTATGCGTCGCCCATTTTCTATGACGCGGGTCTCGTGCGCACCATCGCGGAGGACTCGCCTCGACTGGCGTGGATCGTCCAGTTTTACATGCTCAATCCCATGGCCTGTCTGATAACCGCCTACCGGGACGTCTTACTGAACCAGCAGTGGCCCCAGTGGCAGCATGTGGCGTGGCCGGCATTCCTTGGAGGCGCGTTGTTTGTGACAGGACTCGCGGTATTCCGGCGTCATGCCGGCCATATGGCCGATCACCTCTAATTATGTCCGTTATCGAAGTAGAAAACGTCTGCAAATACTATCCCATGCGGCGCGGCCCCCGCGCCTTGCTTGGCCGCGGCGGTTTGAGCGACTGGTTCCGCCGCCGCCGGCATGGCGTTTTCGCGGCCCTGGAGGACGTCAGCTTTACCGTGGAGGCCGGGGAATCCGTTGGCATCATTGGCGCCAATGGTTCGGGGAAGAGCACGCTGCTGAAGATCCTGGCGGGCATCACTCAACCCACCGGCGGTCACACCACCGTGAAGGGACGTGTGGCGTCGCTGGTGGAACTTGGCGCGGGATTCCATCCCATGCTCACCGGCCGGGAAAACATCTACCTCAACGCGGGCATCCTTGGCATGCGTCACGCCGAGGTGGACAAGGTCTTCGACGACATTGCCGCGTTTTCCGGAATCTCTGATTTCCTCGACAATCCCGTGGACACCTACAGCAGCGGCATGTACGTCCGGTTGGGATTCTCCGTCGCGGTCCATGTGAATCCCGACATTTTCCTTGTGGACGAGGTGCTGTCGGTGGGCGATCAGGCGTTCCAACGCAAGTGCCGGGAGCGCATCGGCCAACTGAAGGAATCGGGCAAGACCATCGTGTTCGTCAGCCATGACCTGAACATTGTGACTACGCTGTGTGAACGCGTGTTGCTGTTAAGCCAGGGCCAGCTGATCGTCCGCAACACGCCCCAGGAAACCGTCGACTTCTATCTCCGCCAAGTGGGCGGCAAGGAAGGCGTGCACATCTTTTCGCGGGGCGCCATGGAGGCGGTGATGAGTCACGGGCGGCTCCATCTCTACTACGATGGAAGCGAACTCACCGCGCCGACGGGCCTGCATTGCCTGCTTCAATCCATGGGACAACGTCAGCCCGGTACATCGGCCGCGTGGGAGGTGACTGAAGCCGGGCCCAATCGCTGTGTGGCCCGCGGGCGGATGCCGCGGCTGCCGGTCACCGTCTGGTGGACCCTTGAACTCGAGGAGGACGCCTTAATATGGAAGATCGAGGCGGAGTGTGAGCGCCCCGTTCCCTTGGAAGACATTCAGGCGCACATACACCTTCGGACCGCCTATACCCACTGGCTCTACGGTGACCTCGAGGGCGCGTTTCCCGAGTTGGATCCCGGAGATGTCACGTGGGTCAATGTAGTGGCCCCGGAAATGTCGTGCCGGGATGCAGCGGCGTTTCCCGAGGCCGAGTCCGGGCTCCCAACGTTGCATATTGAGAGAAGCAGGTCCCAGCATCATCTTCGCCTGGCCTGGTCGAATACCGACTACATCACGGGCTGCCGGGCGCTTGTCGCGGGTGTGCTATTTCCCGAGAGCCAGCGGCCGTTGGGCAAGGGACGGCATGAACTCGTGACCTTGCGCCTCCGTGTGACCCGCGATCCAGAGGGCTTGCGTGAGGAGGCGCGGCAGAGGCAAACGGTCCACAGCGGGGATCTCGCCGCGCGCTTCACCAATGGGGTCATCCAACTCCATTGGAAGGGCGAGCCGTTGACCACCCTGCTCCATGCCTACACGTCCATTCTTGCGGGCAACCTCTGGAACGACAGCCACAATTTCCAATGGAGCGCGGCGGAAAAGGGCGAAGACGGCGTGCTGTCGGCAATAGGAGCGTCCAGGCGCTTTCCCTTTAAGCAATATTGGCGCATGGAGCCTATGGTTGACCGCACGGGGGTCAAGATAACCATACAACTCGAAATTCTTGAACAGGTCACTTTTCAAGAATATCACACTTCCGTGGTTCTCCGGCGGGAATACACGGGCTGGGAAACAGACCACGAATCAGGCGCATTTCCCGAATTCCGTCCTCACCTGCACCATTGGGTCCACGCCAACCGCGATTATACGCCCGGGCGATGGATAACCGCCTTGTCCTCTGAGTTTCCGTCTGTTACACTCAACCGACGTGATGGAGCATATGCCAGCCGCATGACGCCCGTGAACACGGGATACCGCGACCAGGCTCGCGTGATCCAGGCGTTGAGCGTTCCCGAACACACCCAAATGACCTTTGAACCGGGAATGTACTCCTTTTTCGAAGGTGTTATTGTTATAACCGAGTAGGCGGGGACAGGCGCTATTTCGTGACCGTCCCGCCCTCCCCCAACCTCTTGAATTGAATAGGTCAAGTCATGACGATCGAACAGGCGCAACCCATCCAAGACATCACCACGATTGAGGAGACGTCCAAGCAGGGACCAAGACACCAACACACCACCACCCAAAAGCGCGTCCTAAGCCGGCGGGGCGTGTTGTGGCTCGGGCAAACCTGTAATCTGCGCTGCTATTTCTGCTATTTCCTGAACCGGATTTCGGACAACAAACATCCCGAACACGACTTCATGACCTTGGATAAGGCGAAGGAGATCTGCCGCACACTGCGCGAGTACTACGGCAACACCGCCATCGACATCCAAGGCGGCGAACCCACGATTTATCCGGGCATCCTGGATCTGATCGCCTATTGCCGCGAAATCGGGCTCTATCCCACCTTGATCACCAACGGCATCTACCTGGCCAAGCCAGGGTCCGTGGAGAAGTTCAAGGAAGCCGGCGTCCGCGATTTCCTTGTAAGTCTGCATGGGATCGGGGAAATTCACGATGAAGTGGTGGGGCGCAAGAAGGCGTTCGAGAAAATCATCGCCGCGATTGAGAACATGAAGGAAGCCGGCGTGCCGTTCCGCTTCAACTGCACCATGTCCAAGCCGGTGGTTCCCCTATTGCCGGAGATCGCCCGCAAGGCGATACAGTATGGCGCGCCGGTGGTGAACTTCATCGCCTTCAATCCATTCAACGACCAGGAAACAGGCATCCGCACGCACGAGAATGTGGCCCGCTATTCCGACATCATGCCAAAACTGACGGAGGCCATGGACTTGCTGGAGGAAGCCGACATTGAGGTGAACGTCCGCTTCCTGCCGTTGTGCATGGCCGAGGAACGGCATCGCAAGAACTTCTACAACTTCCAGCAGCTTAGCTACGACACGCACGAGTGGGATTATCAGAGCTGGTTGTGGACGGAAAAACAGCCCCAGCGGATGAAGGGAAGCGAGCTGAATCCCGTGTTTCGGCTGGGCCGCGGCGCGAGGCGGATTTACCTGACCGATCCCCACAAGTTCAACGAGTGGTGTAAAGCGCATCCCATTCTCTCGTGGTTCGCCTTAAACGCCCAACGCACACTCGCCTTGTGCAAGCAGCAACTCGTGAGTAAGGAAGCCCTCTACCGTGAAGAGGCGATTCTCCGGGCCCGAAACGACCTCAAATACAAGCACCACGCCGCGTGCGAGCAGTGCTCCTTACGTCCAATTTGCGACGGTTTTCACGGCGATTACGCCGACTTCCATGGCACGGAAGAGGCTTCCCCCATAACGGATATCCCTGTGGTGGATGATCCGCTCTATTACATCCAGCGCCAGGATAAAATCGTCGAAGAAGAGGACAAATCCTGGGCGCTTTGAGTGTGCAATTCGAAACTTCCCCACCCCATGGAACCTTGCCTTAGAAGGTGGCGCGCTTTGCCTTAGGTCCGGGGGGGCGATATAATCCATCCCGTTAAGCGCGTGACCAGCGCATGCATTAAGCTGGCCAAACAGGGGTGAGCCCCTCGTTTGGTTTCATGCTGTCAGGGTTGGCCAGGAGCGACTCTTTTTATGCCCTCGGATACGATTACCACAATTGAATGCCACTACATTGAACCCGAGCACGCCGCCGCCTATCTTATCGCCGAAGGGGAGCAGGCGATCTTCGTGGACAACAACACGGCCTATGCCGCGCCCTATTTGCTGGATGCACTAAAGGAAACGGGGCGCACACCCGCGCAAGTAACCTACGTCATCGTTACCCATGTGCATCTCGACCATTCCGCGGGCACGGCCCGTCTACTCCAGGAATGCCCTAACGCCACGGTCCTCTGCCATCCCCGGGCCTCACGGCACCTCATTGATCCGTCGCGGCTCGTGGCCAGTTCAAAGAAGGTTTATGGCGAGGATCTGTTCAACAAGCTCTACGGTCAAATTGATCCCGTCCCAGAGGACCGCATCCGGACGGTCGAGGACAACGAGACGCTGGATGTGGGCGAACGCCGGCTGACCTTCCTGCATACAAGGGGCCATGCCAACCATCACATCTGCATCCACGATTCTAAGTCCAACTCCGTTTTCACCGGGGACTCCTTTGGCGTGGCGTCTCCCGCGCTCCAACACGGCACACAGCCCTATATTGCATGGGCCGCGCCGCCCACGGACTTTGATCCGGCCGCCGCGCGGGAAACGGTGGAACGGCTCGTGGAAACATGCGCCGAACGATTCTACCTCACCCACTTCGGCGAGTTCACCGCAATAAGGGAGGGTGCGGTCCTATTACACCGCAACATCGATGAGCTTGAGGCCATCTTGACCGAAGCCGCTGAGACCACGCTTACGGGGAACGAATTACGGGCATGGTGCGAGGAGCGCTTACGCAAGGTCACCGAAACGGCGTTGCGCGAGGCCGGATTGCCGTTGAACGACGATGTCTTTCACTGGGTCGAGTCGGACATACGGCTCAATTCCTTGGGCCTCGCTTTCGTCGCGGAAAAGCGCCGTCAAACGGCACAAGGATAAGGCTATGAAACAGGACGCGGAAACTCCCGGCCAGGCCACGTCCACGCTGTCCTCTTCGCTGAAGAACAGCCTTCGCCGTCCTATCCGGGCAGTGACCGCCGCCCTCGTCGTCCTTGCATGCGCGGCGGGCGTAGCGGCCTGTGCGCGTAGCAACTCCGACAGCCACTTCTACCGCGGCTACAATCCAGATTTCCCATTGAATGCTTCCATCGAATCCGTGGAAGAGAAGGAGGCGTACAGGCGGGAGCACTTCTACTTTGACAGCAACGCCGAGCACCGCATTCCGGCGCTCATGGCGCTGCCTCACCAAGACGGCCCTCACCCCCTGATCATTTTTGTCCACGGGGTAGGGCAAAGCAAGGAATTCCTCGATGAGATCGCTGAGCCATTCGTCGAGGCAGGGTTCGCCAAGGTCACCTTCGACCAATATGATCGCGGGGAGCGTAGCCTGGAAGAGGCGGGTCCCATCCGAAGGACATGGGCCATGCGCCGCCGCACCGCGCTCACCGTCAACGAAATCCGCCGCCTGATAGACTACGCGCAGAGCCGGGAGGACCTCGACCACGAACGCGTGTATCTCGTGGGCGCAAGCTTCGGCGCCATCACGGGGGCCACGGCGGCCGCCTTCGAGGATCGCATCCAGGCGGCGGTGCTCACCTACGGCGGTGGACACCTGCCCACGTTGTTCCTCAGTCCCGCGGTCAAGGAGGAAATTGGTTTCCTGGTCTACCCCTTACGTTACGTCGCCTGGGCCTTCTTCTACCCGGCCGACCCCATTCACCACGTCGCCGATATCAGTCCGCGGCCCATCCTTATGCAAAACGGTTCGGAGGACAAGCTCATCCCGCCGAAGAGCGCCGAACGCCTTTACGATGCCGCCCGGGAGCCCAAGGAGATCATTTGGTATGAAGGCGATCACATTGGACTGGACGAGGAGGCGGTCGAGGAGGTCATCGACGATTCCATCGAGTGGCTGTTGAAACAAGACGAACGCGTCCGCAACGCGGGGAAAAAGCCGTAACGGACGCCCTGATTGCCGTTCTCCCTAACGTATTCGAGGCAGTTTTGTGTATGTATAGCGCACGGCTGGACGAGGCCTTCGCCTTTGCCCATGGTCTTCATCGAAATCAACGCAGGAAAGGGTCGCGCGTACCCTACGTTACCCATCTCATGGCCGTGGGGGCCTTGGTGGGCGAACACGGCGGCGACGAAGACCAGGTCATTGCCGCCCTGCTTCACGACGCCATGGAGGACCAAGGCGGCCGGCGCACCTTAGAGCAAGTCCGTCTCCGTTTTGGGGACCGGGTGGCCGAACTCGTCACCGGCGCCAGCGACGCCGAGGATGATCCCAAACCGCCTTGGCGACAGCGCAAGGAAACCTTTCTGCAGCGGCTCGGCGCAGCCCCGCCGGAGCTGAAACTCCTCGTGGCCGCCGATAAACTGCATAACGTCCGCGCCACCGTGAGCGACCTACGCCAGTGGGGAGCCTCCGTGTGGGACCGCTTCCGCGGAGGACGGGATGGAACCCTTTGGTACTACACGCAAGCTCTTGAGGCCCTCTCGCGGGATTGGGAGCACCCTATCTTGCACGATCTCGCTCAAGCCGTGGACGAGTTACGGCAGTTGGGCCACGCCACGGAAGCGAAGAACTGAGCGTCGATTTTCGTCAAATCGCAAGCGGTTAAGGAGCACGGACTCACCTATCCAGGTAAGCCGGTAAGGTAACAAAGCCCATGTCTCACACGCGCACAGCGTTACTTGCAACAGCCGATGCGGCCGTCCACGCGCGCTTTTCGCCCATGCTCCAATCGTTGGAGTACGAGGTGTTGTGGATTCAAGACGGCCCAGGGGCCATCTCCCTATGCCTGAGCTATCCGCCCGAAGCGGTGTTTCTCGATCACGCGCTGCCCGTCACGGACGGTCTCGCCGTGGCCGCCAGTCTCCGACGTGACCCTTCTGTCGATGATGCGTTGCCCATCGCTCTCATTACGGGCGTCGCTGTCGATGCCCGGAAGACGGAGGAAGCAGGGATCACCGCCACGCTCAGCCGCGATCCCGCCTTTCATCACCTCCGCGAACTGGTCCAGGGCTGGGAACTCGCGCGATAAGCGATTGGCCGCCCAAGCGTCTGGCCCGTGCGCTCCAATCGCCGATGGCGGTTGTTCAGCGCGCCTGGGTGTGGCATACTTGAGTTCCTCAAACGTTTCGCGAAAACAAACTTGCTGAAGCATATGGAGGTTAAGCCGTATGAGCAATGTACGGGGTCTATGTTGGTTTGTAGCGGCCATGACGGGCGTCCTCACCGCGGCGCCGGGCATAGCGGACGAGGAGCCACTGTACCGCGCGCAGAAGGATCCCGCGGAGGTTATCCCGCTGGAGCGCGCGTTCGCGCACAACGATTACCGGCATCTCCGGCCGCTTTTCGACGCGGTGGATCGCGGCTTCGCCTTTGTGGAGGCGGATGTATTTCTCGTGGGAGAGGACCTGCTGGTGGGCCATTCCGAAGACGAGCTGGCCCCCAATCTCACGCTGGAGGGACTGTATCTGGATCCCTTGCTCGAACGGGTGCGCGAACATGGTCAAGTTCATCCGGATGGGCCGGAAACCTTCTGGCTCATGCTCGACCTCAAGAGCCCGGGAGAGTACACGTGGCCCGTGCTTCACGAGACGCTGGCCGAGTATGAAGAGATGCTGACCGTGGTTCGCGATGGAACGCTTGAACCGGGGCCCATCCGTGTCGTCATCAGCGGCGACCGGCCCATCCGCATGATGCGGGAGGAAGAGACGCTCTACGCCGGCGTGGACGGAAGGCTCACGGACCTCGATAGCGATGATCCTCCGCATTTCATGCCCTGGATCAGCGGCCACTGGTTCCGTCATTTTGACTGGGACGGCCAAGGCGCCATGCCCGCCGCAGAGCGCGAAAAACTGGCCGACATCGTCGAACAGATCCACGAATCCGGCCGCATGCTCCGTTTTTGGGCCACGCCCGAGGATCCTGATCTCTGGACGGTCTTGCTGGAGCACGATGTGGACATGCTCAATACCGATCACCTGGACCAGTTGCAAGAATTCTTGCTCGAAGCGAAGGACATGTAAGCCGGTTGTCCCCAATCGCCGGATGAGGCGGTGTGCAGGGTGTTTACATCCCCCGGCCCTTCGGGCCACCCCCTTCAAAGAAGGAATTGATTCGCCCACCTGTGGGGTGATTACGGCTCACCGGATGTGGCCTCTTTACCTGGAAAATCCCCCCCTTCCAAGGGGGGGCAAGGGGATGTTGTTCCCCGGAATGTACCCCTTACCGACGATTGAGGGGTTGTGCTTTCGCCGGCTTTTCACGTTCACGCCATGGGCTGGTCTCAGGCGGACTCCATCGAGAAGATATCCACGCCCGCCTCGTATTCCCCTTCCGCCTCGGCCAAAAGCGCTTCGATTTGTTCAAAGGACACGCCAAGCGTTTCAAAAGATTCGTGGTGAAGCTGAGGCATCACCGTATCACCCGTATAGCCGTACCCCATCCCCCGCGCGAGGATATTCGCCAGATGCACCGCTGCCGTCACCGACGCGTATTCTTTCGCGAGCCAGGGCTGGTGATGGTACGTGAGGGGTTCTATCAAGCGCTTTGGAAACCGCCATCTCGTCGCTATCCAATTGGCCACGCGGGCATGGTCAGCCCCAAAAACGGCGCGCTCCGCCGTGGCGATATGAAGGCCTTCCTTTTCGGCCTTGGCGGCCGCTTCCTCCCATTCCGCCTCGGCCGTGTAGATCAGAATGACTTTACCGATGTCGTGAAGCAATCCCGCTGTCATGACTTCCTCGACATCCGGCAGCCCCATCGCCCGGCCGATATGGCGGGAGAGAATGGCGCATCCCAAGCTGTGATTCCACAGTTCGCGGCCGCGGGGGCCAAGGGTTTCGAAAATGGTGGTGCCCAGCACCAGTCCTTTCACCACGTTAAACCCCAGCAACACCACGGCATGCTTAATCGAGCTAATACGCCCGGGGAATCCGTACATGGGGGAGTTGACAAATCGGAGGATTTTTGCGCTTAACACTTGATCCGCCGCGATGACATCCGCGACTTCGGTGGCGCTTATCTCCTCGTTTTCGGTAAGCATGCTGACGCGGCGCATCACACTTGGAAGCGTCGGCAGTTTAACAAGCCCCTGCACCCGCTTTTCGAGTTTATCCACACCATCCCGCACTCGAGGCGTGGTCTCCGTTTGTGCTGCTTCGCTCACTCTACCTCCTCTTCTCCACCCAGGCGGCGTTCCATGATAACTTTTAATTGGAGCATGATCGGATCCTCAACCCCTTTGAAGCGCGCCCGCAACTGGTCCAAACGCGCCTTGCGCGCTTCCGCCTCTTCGCGTGTCAAAGACCGTTCCACGTAAACCCCCGCGACTTGGGCCTTGCGTAGACGCTCAATGAGCCGCTCGGTGAGAATGGTCCCCTTCGAACACAGTACGCCACCGGAGCAATTCGTAAGGTCACGGGCAATGATCTGCCCAGCCTCGGCGTAACCGAGGGTAACCATCTTCATCGCCATAGCGTCTTTCCTCCCCTATACGCACTAGACACATTTCACTCCCATTAATCGGCGGCTTTCCTCCCAGAGTTTAGTTTCGTTCCGTCTCGTCAAACCCTCCAATGCCGCCGGTTCGAGGTGGACTCCCCGCCCTCGCGTAAGATAGACTCCTCTCACTATGAATATCAATGAGATGTTACGCGACGAATCCGCCCGTCAACACCACTTCCCCGTTACGGCCGAACGGATTTTCCTGGCCCACGCCGGCGTCACGGCCCTCCCCCGCGCCGCAACGGACGCCATCACGGAATACCTCGCGGAAAGCTCGGCCGACGCCCAGGAAAACAAACGCCATGCGGAAATGGTTGGGCGCGCCCGTGAACTTGCGGCAAGGGTGCTGGGCGCGCAAACCCGTGAGATCGCTCTTATCGGCCCAACCTCCCTTGGACTTAACCTCGTGGCCCAAGGGTTGCCATGGGAAAAGGGCGATGAGGCCGTGTATTACCCCGGCGACTATCCCGCCAACGTTTATCCTTGGCTGAATCTGAAAAACCGGGGCGTCACGCCGGTCGCGCTACAACCGCCGGAACAAGGGGTGATCACGTGGGAGGTAATCGAACAAGCCTTGTCCGGCCGCACCCGCCTGGTGGCCTTGGCGAGCTGTAATTTCCTGAGTGGCTACCGCATCGACATGGACGGCATCGGCCGGCAGTTGGGCGAGCGCGGGATCCTGTTCTCGGTGGACGGCATCCAAACCGTGGGCGCATTTCCCACATCCGTCGAGCATGTCGACTTTCTGAGCGCGGATTCCCACAAGTGGATGCTCGGCCCCTGCGGCGCGGGTATTTTCTACGTCAAAGAAAGCCGGCAAGACCTGCTTCGGCCCTCCGTGTTGGGTTCATGGAACGTGGTGTCGCCCAACTTCATCGCCCAGGATGAAATTCGGCTCCAGCCGGGCGCGCGGCGCTACGAATCCGGCACGATGAACCTGCCCGGCATTATCGGCATGGCTGGCGGCCTGGAGTTGCTGCTCAGCGCGGGGATCGAGACCGTGGCCGAACGCATCCTCTCCTGGCGCGAAACCTTTCTGGACGCGGTCCGGCCCTTGGGCTGGCGGCATTGCCTAACAGAAGCCGGCCAGGAGCCATCGGCGCGCTCGGGCATCATCGCCATCGCGCATCCCCAGCACGATCCAGCCGCCATCCTCGAAAAGCTCAAGGAGCAAGGCGTCCGTCTTTCCCTGAGGCAAACCGCCGATGGAACGCGTTACCTGCGCTTCTCGCCCCATTTTTATAACACCTTGGACGAACTCGACCGCGTGGTGGAAATCCTCAAACAAGGCGAATAGCCAGCCTCTGGGCGCGGAGCGCCACGCACGCTTACCGCGGCGGGTTCACCGTAACGTGTTCCCGCATGGATTCCAGCCGCTGGGGCCCAATACCAGAAACAGCGGTGACATCCTCGACTTGGTTAAAGGGCTGGTTTCTTCGGTGGTCGATAATGGCTTGGGCATAGACAGGACCAATACCGGGCAAGGTCTCAAGTTCGGACTGGCTGGCGGAGTTCAGGTCGATAAGTCCCCCATTCCCTCCAGTCTCGCCGCTCGGTTGAGATGGTGCGGTTTCCGGGGCAGCGGGCTCCCTGCCGCCATCCGCCGCCGGGGCGCTCGGACGCCATCCCCCCACGATATACGGCGCCGGGTTCAGTTCCCGGGCGGATTCCCCGCGCCGCACCACCAGACGGTCCCCGTCCATGCTGGTTTTGGACTGACGCGGGACCACCAACGTAGTGCCGTCTATCAATGGAGCCGCGAGGTTGAGTTCCGAAATGTCGGCTTCGTCACGCAAGCGGGCGCGATCCAACAAGTCCCCCACGCGCGCGTCCGGCTCCATCTCGTACGCGCCCGACAGCCGGACCGCTCCGCGCACGGCGACGTGAATGCTCTGAGATTCTTCCGGTTCGGGTTCCGGGGCCGAAGGCTCCGGCGGAGATGGGTCTGACGAGTCAACGGGGCCGCTGGGCTCATCGGCCTCAGCGGGCGGCTCAATCTCGGCTTCAGATACTTCGGCAACGGCTTCGCGCTCGTTTCCAACGCCCGAACCGTCCTCTTCCAGCACCGGGCTGGTCGCGCTCCCGCTGCTAAAATACGCCACGCTCCCCACGGCCACCAGCGCCACAATCACCACCAACGCTATCTGTTCCTTGGGCGTGAGATACTGCGAGAAAAACGTCAGGACGTTAGGCCCCGGCTTCCTTCCCCGTTCGTTTCCCATCTCCATCCCCCGCTGTCAGCTGGCGTCTCCAGTCCCTTCCACCCTGGCCATGTTCATTTAACGAGGCCAAGTCATCGCGCCATCTGTACGAAGTAGAAAGGGATAACCCCTCGTTTTTCCATAACGTCCGCAAATCCTGCCGTAAAGGGCAACGCAGTGTTCCGTATACCACACTCGCGTTCTCTTCTACAAACCGGATCCAGAG